>NZ_CP194010.1:2838750-3154166 GCF_042055075.2 Roseobacter phycocola
CTGATCGGCACCTATCCGGAATTCCGGCCCGGGCGCCCTACCGGATCCCTCACGGCAGACAGCGCCCTGCCCTACACCGGTGTGCCCGGCGTCGTACCCTCTGCAGCACCCCGCCGTGGGTTCGGCAGCCTCGTGGTTCTGCTGATTGCGGCTGCGGTTCTGCTGCTGGCATTGTGGTGGCTGCTGACATGACACAACGAAAGACTGGCAGATGAACGAACCAAAAGACCCCAAAATGTCCGGTCGCATCGCGATGATTGCCCTGCTTGTCGCCTTCGCGGTGGTCGGGTTGATGGTCTGGGTCGGGGCCTGACGCATGAGCAGACTGGCCTTTCTGAACGCGCGTCTCGTTGACCCGGAAAGTGATGCTGTGACTGTCGGCAGCGTTCTGGTCGAGGATGGCAAAATCGCCGACGTCGCAACCGACAATGTGCCCGCCCCGTCGGACACTACCGTCGTCGATTGTGGCCTTCGGTATCTGGCACCCGGACTCGTGGACCTCGGCGTCAAAGTCTGCGAACCGGGCGAGCGTCACAAAGAGAGCTATCGTTCCGCGGGCTTGGCCGCTGCGGCGGGCGGTGTCACAACAATGATCACCCGCCCCGACACGACACCCGCCATTGACAGCCCGGAGACGCTGGAATTTGTCACGCGGCGCGCCAACGAGGCTGCACCGGTCAATGTCCTGCCGATGGCAGCCCTGACCAAAGGCCGTGAGGGGCGCGAGATGACTGAAATTGGTTTTCTGATGGATGCGGGTGCTGTCGCGTTCACAGACTGCGACCGTGTCATCACGGATACCAAAGTGTTTTCACGGGCGCTAACCTATGCGCGGTCCCTTGGCGCGCTGGTAGTTGCCCATCCGCAGGATCCCGGCCTGAGCGCCGGTGCCGCCGCAACGTCCGGCAAGTTTGCCTCCCTGCGTGGGCTTCCTGCAGTGTCACCAATGGCCGAACGGATGGCCCTGGACCGCGACATGGCGCTGGTCGAGATGACGGGCGCACGGTACCACGCGGATCAGATCACCTGCGCACGCGCGCTGCCGGCGCTGGAACGCGCCCGCGCCAATGGTCTGGACGTAACCGCGGGCACGTCGATCCATCACCTGACGCTGAATGCCCTGGATGTCGCTGACTACCGCACCTTCTTCAAGATCAAACCCCCGCTTCGCGACGAACAGGATCGCCTGGCCATCGCGGATGCCGTCAGCACCGGGCTGATCGATGTCATTTCGTCGATGCACACACCGCAGGACGAAGAAAGCAAACGCCTGCCGTTTGAAGAGGCGGCCTCGGGCGCTGTGGCGCTGGAAACGCTGCTGCCGGCGGCCATGCGGCTCTGGCATAGCGGTTTGATCAGCCTGCCCTGCCTGTGGCGCGCGATGTCGCTCAACCCGGCGCGCAGGCTGGGCCTCGATACGGGCCGTCTGAGCCGGGGTGCTCCGGCAGATCTGGTCATCTTTGACCCGGACGCCCCCTTTTTGATGGACCGCGCGACACTACGGTCCAAATCGCGCAACACGCCGTTTGACGGGGCGCGCATGCAGGGCCGCGTGCTGTCGACCTGGGTGGGAGGTACCTGCGTGTACGAAAAACCATGATCCCTGATATTGAAAGCACATCCGGGTTGCTGATTTTCTGGGCCGTTGCTGGCTACCTGCTCGGATCGATTCCGTTTGGGATGGTTCTCGCACGGGTGATGAACCTCGGTAACCTGCGCGAAATCGGGTCGGGAAATATCGGCGCAACCAACGTGCTGCGCACCGGCAGCAAGACAGCTGCGGCCCTGACCCTGTTGCTGGATGGCGGCAAGGGCGCGGTCGCCGTCCTGCTGGCCTGCGCGGCAGGTGGTGAGGACACCGCCCAGATTGCAGCGCTGGCTGCAATGATCGGGCATTGTTATCCCGTCTGGCTGCGGTTTGCCGGCGGAAAGGGCGTGGCGACATTCCTTGGGATCGTTCTGGCTCTCAGCTTTCCCGTGGGTGCCGGTTGCTGCGTCGCCTGGCTGATCGGCGCGTTTTCTGTCCGAATATCCTCCATGGGAGCGCTGGTTTCTGCGGCGGCAGCGCCAGTGCTGATGCTGCTTCTTAGCATGCCTGCTGCAGTACTTCTGAGCCTGGCTCTGGCGGTGCTGATCTTCTGGCGCCACCGCGCCAACATCTCCCGACTGATGGCGGGAACCGAACCACGGATTGGTCAGAAATCCTGATGCCGCATCCGGATCGCTGCTTTGCCAGCGCTTTGGCCGCGCTGCCCTCCGGAACAACAACCGGCACGGCAGGGGGCAAACGCTACGTCGCCACCAAGACACTGTTCAACGCAGGGCGATCGGTAAAACTGGTCGCCGAAGAACTGGGCGGCAGCGACTACATCAGCCTGAATTTCTATATGCTCGAAAACAGCGGCAGGCTCCGCCCCTGCGAGATGAGCTCAAAGAAAGTCACCGATTTCGTTCTTGCCTTCGTGCCGGATCACCCGGACGCTGAATAACTGCCATCCGGATTATGCACCTCATCACCTTCGAGGGCGGGTGAGAAGACACAGATCAGATGGAAAGGCACGGTGCCCCGGTTTTCCACACGGTGACGGTCGTGCCGGTCCGGCGCGTAGAGAACGCCAGGTACAATGTGATGCTCATCACCGGTCTCGTGCTCTGTCACATACCCTTCGCCTGCGATGCAGTAGCAGGCCTCTATGTGATGGCGGTAATGCAGTTCCAGTTCCGCTCCCGGCAGCACCCGGGTTTCTGTCATGGAAAACCCCATGCCATCCGAACGAACCAGCAGTCGCATACTGGTCCACCCCGGGCCCGCTGCATCGCGCGGCGTGTTCTCAAGGTCTCTGCGATCTGTGACTATCATAGTCTGCTCCGGGCCAGGTTTCACAGATCAGCATTGCATGGCAGGTGCGTGCATGCCACTCCTGAGGCATGACAAAACTTCTGACCACTCCCGACGGAAGCCCCGCCAGCCGCCTTGCGTTTGGTACGATGCAGTTTGGCGGACGCGCAGACAAGGACGCCTCTCGCGCCATGTTCGAGGCCAGCATTTCAGCTGGCATCAATCATTTTGACACCGCCTATATGTACAACGGCGGTGCGTCCGAAGAAATCCTCGGCTCCCTGATCGGTGATCGTCGGGACAGCCTGCTGATTGCGACCAAAGCGGCCTACAGCGGCGGTGGGTCCCGCCAGAATATCCTGGACAGTTTTGATGTGTCCCGTCGGCGTCTCGGCCTCGACACGATTGACCTGCTTTACATGCACCGCTTTGATCCGGACACCGACCTGGCCGAAAGCATCGGCGCGCTCACCGACCTCCAGGCCGCTGGCAAAATCCGCTACATTGGGGTGTCGAACTTCGCGGCCTGGCAGGTCGTGAAAGCCAACGCTATCGCCGCAGGGTTGGGCAGTGCCGTTGATGTGCTGCAGCCGATGTACAACCTGGTGAAGCGCCAGGCCGAAGTGGAAATCCTGCCGATGTGCGCGGACCAGAGCATCGCTTGCATCCCCTACTCGCCGCTCGGGGGCGGTCTGCTGACAGGGAAATATGCAGCAGGTTCCGGCGGTCGCCTGACCGAGGATCAGGGATATGCCAGACGCTACGGCCCGAAATGGATGCATGATGCTGCGGTCAGCCTTGGCGAGATTGCCGCAGAAACCGGCACGCATGTTGCGACGCTCGCCGTTGCCTGGGCGGCGGCACACCCGACGGGGCCAACCCCGATCATTTCCGCACGCTCCGCCGAACAGCTGGAACCGTCGCTCGCAGCGCTGGAATTCAATATGGATGAAGCGCTTTATGCACGCCTCGCGGCCCTGACCCCGACGCCACCACCTGCAACGGACCGGCTCGAAGAGCAGTCATGACCGGCATTCTGGTCATCGGCGGTGGTATCGCCGGGCTGTCCGCCGCCGCGCGCCTGTCGGAAGATGCAGACGTGACGGTGATAGAAGCCGAAGACACCCTTGGATATCACGCGTCGGGGCGGTCCGCTGCATTGATAGAACAGAACTATGGCGCACCATCGGTTCAAGCGCTGAACCGTGCCAGCGTGGCGTATCTGCGCACGCATGACGGCGGATATCTGACCCAGCGCGGGCTGATGATCGTTGCTGCTGACAAAGACCGGGACGCCTTTGATGCAGATGTCGCAACCATGGGCGTCGACCGGATCTCCGTCGCTGACGCCTGCGCGCGGGTGCCTGTCCTGGATCGGAAGTATGTCACCATGGCAGCGTGGCACGCAGATGCTCACGACATAGATACCGACCGACTGCTTCAGGGATTTGCCCGCACGGTACGGGCCAACGGCGGCCGGATCGTAACCGGACACAGGATTACATCTGCGGATCACTCAGACGGCAGGTGGCTGGTCCGCAGCCCGGACGGTGAATGGACCGGAGACATGCTGGTCAATGCAGCCGGTGCATGGGCCGACCAGATCGCCGCTCTTGCCGGTCTGCGCGGTCTGGGCATTGTCCCGCACCGACGGTCCATGGCCCGGATCGCCGCACCAGAGGGCCACGATGTCGGCCGCTGGCCCATGTTTTTTGGGGTGGACGAAAGCTGGTACGCGAAACCGGATGCCGGGGCATTGCTGGTCTCGCCCGCAGATGAAGATCCGGTGGAACCGCATGACGCCTGGGCCGACGACATGGCGCTCGCCGAGGGGCTGGCGCTCTATGAAGAGGTGGTGACAACGCCGGTCACACGGATGCTGTCCAACTGGGCAGGCCTGCGCAGCTTTGCCCCGGACCGGACGCTGGTGCTTGGGCCGGACCCTGACCTGCCGGCGTTCGTCTGGTGTTCCGGTCAGGGCGGATACGGGATGCAGACGGCACCCGCAGCATCGCATTTACTGGCTGACTTGGTCTTTGACCGCGCGCCAGGCATCGACCCACAGAACGTCGCGGCGCTGCGCCCGGAGCGGCTGCGATGAGTGGCAAACTCCCACCCAGCGCAAGTGTTGCAACCCCGATCACCGGGGTGAAAATGCACGCACCCGCTGCAATGCGGAATGCTGCTGTGCTCACCGACATGATCGCCGCACACGCACCGTCAAAGGGAAATGCGCTGGAGATCGCCAGCGGGACCGGTCAGCACGTGACCTCATTTGCCCGCCGGATGCCGGACCTGCGCTGGCATCCCACTGAACTCGCGCGCGACAGAATGGCCAGTATTGACGCATATGCCGTTGAAAGCGGGTTGAAAAACATTACCCCGGCGCGGCAGCTGGATGCGACAAGGCCCGGCTGGTCCGGCGACCGGAACGGCTTTGACCTGATCATCGTTATCAACCTGCTGCATCTGATCAGCACAGCGGCGACCCGGGTTGTCATAACGGAGGCAGCCCGCGCCCTTTCACCATCGGGTATTCTGATCGTCTACGGACCGTTTCGCCGCGACGGACTGCTCACCAGCGATGGCGACACCAGATTTGACGCGGACCTGCGCCGAGCCGATCCCGCTATCGGGTACAAAAATGACGCCGACATGCGCGCCTGGCTCACAGAAGCCGGTCTGTCAGACATCAACCCGCAGGAGATGCCCGCCAACAACCTGGCCTTTGTCGCAGGACGGTCCTAGCCGTCCACACGGATCCGTTCGTTTTTGGGGTCATAGGGGCTGTCCTCGACAACCTCCGCATTCCACAGCCTGTCCAGCATTTTGACCTGCAGCTTTGTGCCAGGCACAGCCAGGTCCGGCGTGACATAGCCCAGACCGATAGACTTTCCGAAATGCACCGAGTAGCCGCCGGACGTCAGGCGGCCAACACGCGTTTCACCGTGGTAGAGCACCTCACGCCCCCAGGGATCTGCATCCTCGGGTCCATCGATCAGCAGTGTGCAGCATTTTGCCCGCACGCCGGTTTCTTCCAGCTTTGCCTTGCCATGGAAATCTTTGGTCAGGTCGACAAACCGCGGCAGATCTGCCTCCAGTGGTGTTGCGTCGCGCCCCAGTTCTGTCCCGAAGGCACGATAGGATTTCTCCTGACGCAGCCAGTTCTGCGCGCGCGCACCGACCAGTTTCATCCCGTGTTTTTCCCCGGCTTTCTCCAGTTGGTCGAACAGGTAATTCTGCATCTCGATCGGGTGGTGCAGTTCCCAGCCAAGCTCACCGGTATAGGCCACGCGGATCGCGCGGACCGGGCACATACCCAGCTCAATGTCGCGCATGGTCAGCCACGGGAACCGCTTATTGGACAGTACCGTGGAAGGATCTGCGTCTTTGACCAGCTCATTCAGAACATCGCGCGACTTTGGCCCGGCAATAGCAAATACGCCCCACTGAGTGGTCACGTCGTGGCATTCGATATAGCCAAACTCTGGCGCTTTATCTTCGATCGCCTTGCGCAGGTAATCCGCATCATAGGCCGTCCATGCACCAGCGGACACGAGGTAGTACTCATCCTGCGCAAGACGCACGATGGTGTATTCAGTGCGCGTTGTGCCGTGGCCCGTCAGCGCATATGTCAGGTTGATCCGGCCAACGCTGGGCAGTTTGTTGCAGGTAAACCAGTCCAGGAACTGCGTCGCACCCGGACCTTTGACCAGATGTTTGGTAAAGGCCGTCGCATCAATCAGGCCCACACCCTCGCGGATCGCTTTTGCTTCGTCGACCGCGTGCTGCCACCATCCGCCACGACGGAAAGACCGGCTGTTGTGATCAAAATCCTCCGGCGCATCGACAGGCCCGAAGTAGTTCGGGCGTTCCCAGCCATTAACCCAGCCGAACTGCGCGCCACGCGCTGCCTGACGGTCATAGGCAGGCGACGTGCGCAGCGGACGGCAGGCCGGGCGCTCTTCGTCCGGATGATGCAGGATGTAGACGTGATCGTAGCATTCCTCGTTCTTGCGCGCGGCAAACTCGGTGGTCATCCAATCGCCGTACCGCTTGGGATCGAGAGAGGCCATATCGATCTCTGCCTCGCCCTCGACCATCAGCTGGGCCAGGTAATATCCTGTGCCGCCCGCAGCCGTGATCCCGAAGGAAAACCCTTCGGCCAGCCACATGTTGCGCAGTCCCGGCGCAGGCCCCACCAGCGGGTTACCATCCGGCGTGTAGCAGATCGGGCCGTTGAAATCGTCCTTGAGGCCGCTCTCCTCGCAGGACGGGATACGGTGGATCATTGCCAGATACTGTTCCTCGATCCGCTCCAGATCGAGCTGGAACAGGTCCGCACGGAAGCTGTCCGGCACGCCGTACTCGAACCGCGCAGGCGCGTTTTTCTCGTAGACACCAAGGATCCAGCCGCCGCGCTCCTCGCGCACGTATGACTGCGCATCCGCGTCCCGCACGACCGGATGTTCCACATTTCCTTCGGCACGGAATTTCACCAGCTCCGGGTCCTGATCCATAACGATGAACTGATGCTCAACCGGGATCGCAGGCATTTTGATGCCCAGCATTTTTGCGGTGCGTTGCGCGTGGTTGCCCGAAGCCGTGACCACGTGCTCTGCGGTGATCACAATCTGCTCGTCAGACGGCACCAGGTTGCCACCCTTTTCGACCATCTTTGTCGCCGTGACTTCCCAGTGCGTGCCATTCCAGTTGAATGCATCCGCCTGCCATTTACGCTCAATCATCACGCCGCGCTGACGGGCCCCCTTGGCCATCGCCATCGTCACGTCTGCGGGATTAATGTAACCGTCCGTATGGTGATAAAGCGCGCCTTTGAGGTCTTCGGTGCGGATCAGCGGCCATTTGGCTTTGATCTCATCCGGTGTCATCCACTGATAGGGCACACCGCAGGTCTCAGCGGTGGAGGCATAGAGCATGTATTCGTCCATGCGTTCCTGCGTCTGCGCCATGCGCAGGTTGCCCACAACGGCAAATCCCGCGTTCAGGCCGGTTTCCTCTTCGAGCGTTTTATAAAAGCGGATCGAGTAGTCGTGGATGTGGGTCGTTGCATAGGACATATTGAAATAGGGCAGCAGACCGGCCGCGTGCCAGGTCGAGCCGGAGGTGAGTTCATCACGCTCCAGCAGCATCACATCATCCCAGCCCGCGCGCGCCAGATGATACGCGATGGATGTCCCCACGGCGCCACCGCCAACAACCAGTGCTTTAACTTCGGTTTTCATAGCGCGATTCCCTCGTCCTGCGATCCTGAGCCATTTCTAGGAAAGAGCGGCATGCTTCCGCCTTGCCCAGCCGACCGCACGGCGCGCAAAAACGACGTTTAGAGCGCAACAGATTGTTTGATCGCAGCGTCTACCTGCGCTCAAAAACAACGGTGCCGATGGGCCGCAGCCCTGATGCACGCAAAAAGGACGGATGGCTGAGCAATCTGACCGACTGCCGCGGTTGGGTCGGCAGATTGGGCCCTTCGAAATCCGGGCCGCTGTCCGCGCCCGCGTCCCAGACCCAGATGGGCCGCTCAACCCGGTCAACCCACGCGTCGTTCTCATAGAGCAGCACACCGGAGATACCGCTGAACCAGTCCGGGCTGGGTGCCAGCATGGTTGCAAAGGATATCCTGTTCTGGCGGGGCGTCACCGGCAGTTCAAAGGCAAAAGTTGCCTGCCCGCCTTCGGAACCCGGCAGAATAATATGTGCTCCGACACGTTTTCTGCGCATTCCCTCGGCCAGTTCCGCCTCCAGCACTGTGGTGCGCCCGTTGGTTGCCACCAGAGCCAGGCCGCTGGATGCGGTATCGCCGTCTGAAAACAGCGCATAGCGGTCGGAATGCGCGAATGCGATCAGTCTTGACCAGTGCGCGCCAGGTGGTGGCGCCGCAGCGGTTTCTTCTGACCAGTTCAGCGAGACCGTCACTGCATAGACGGCGTCCTGCTGTTGTGCCGCGGCGACGGAGGGTACCAGCAACGACGCGGCCAGAATGAGCCGGCCGAACACCCTGCGAAACACCTCAGTCCTGCGGCGCAAAGATTTTACCCGGGTTCATGATGTTGGCAGGATCGAGCGCTGCTTTGATCGCGCTCATCACAAGTGTTGCATCGCCAAGCTCTTCGCGCAGATAGCTCTGTTTTCCCTGCCCGATACCATGTTCGCCGGTGCAGGTTCCGCCCACCGAAATCGCCAGCTGGCTGAGCCAGCTTGTGTATGCCTGTGCCTTCGCCACCTCTTCGGCATCATCCATGTTCACCAGAGGTGTAACGTGGAAATTGCCGTCTCCGGCATGTCCGACGATGGGCGCGATGAGACCCAGTTCCAGTGCGCGTTCCTGCGCAGCTGTGACGCATTCGGCAAGCTTCGAAATCGGCACGCAGGCGTCCGTCGCAACACCCTTGGCACCTGGCCGGTACTGCAGCATCGCCCAGTAGGCATCATGCCGCGCTTTCCAAAGGCGGGTGCGTTCTTCCGGCGTCGAGGTTGCCTCGAAACCGTTGCCGCCCAGTTCCCCGGCGATGTCCCCGAAAATACCAGCCTGTTCTTCGACGCCCGCCCCGGTTCCATGGAACTCAAGAAGGAGAAGCGGCGTTTCCGGCAGGCCCAGGTCCGCATATCCGTTGATCGCCCGGACCATGATCGTGTCGAGCAATTCAATCCGCGCCACCGGGACGCCATACTGAATGACCGCCGTGACAGCCTGACAGGCAGCCTCAACCGTCGGAAATGAGCAGCGCGCAGCACTGATGGCCTCCGGAATACCGTGCAGGCGCAGCGTTATCTCGGTAATGACCCCCAGCGTACCCTCGCTGCCGACCAGCAGACGCGTCAGGTCATAACCCGCTGAAGATTTACGCGCCCGTGTGCCTGTCCGGATGATCCGGCCGTCCGCCATCACCGCTTCGACCGCCAGCACGTTGTCCTTCATCGTGCCATAGCGCACAGCATTGGTACCGGACGCCCGTGTCGAGGCCATGCCGCCCAGCGAGGCATTGGCGCCAGGATCAATCGGAAAGAACAGTCCCTTGTCGCGCAGCCATGTGTTCAGATCCTCGCGCGTGACACCAGGCTGGACGCGGCAGTCGAGGTCGTCTGCATTCACCTCCAGCACGGCATTCATTTCGCTCAGGTCAATACAGATGCCACCGGCCGGCGCGTTCACATGCCCTTCAAGAGATGTACCCGTGCCATAGGGGATGACGGGAACGTCATGTGTCGCGCAAACCCTGATCAGGTCAGAAACCTCTGCCGTGCTGGCGGGATAGACAACGGCATCGGGCGCCTGATTTTCGATCCAGGTGGTGGTATGACCGTGCTGTTCGCGGATGGCCTGACCCGTGTGCAGGCGCTCTCCGAACTGCTGGCGCAGGATGTCCACCACCGTTCTGATACCGGTTTCATTGCGTGGAAGAGACGCGATTTCTGCCAATTTCTGCTCCTTCGGACCGTTGCAGCCGGGCGTCAGTCGCCCAGCGCAATACCTTCACGGCGCGGGTCAGCGCCGCCCTGAAGTGTTTCACCAATGGCGATTGCATGCAAACCGGAGGTCAGGGCACGGGCGTTCACTTCGAAACCCATTTCGGTGAGCGGCGCGGTCAGTGCCTCCGCTCCGGTACCTTCCTCAACATCGTATGTGCCGAACCGGTTCACGGCATGTGGCACAGACACCGCTTCCTGCACGTTCAGTCCCCAGTCCAGCCAGCCGATGATGCTTTCGGCGACATAGCCGATGATACGACTGCCGCCGGGGCTCCCGATGGCGAGCACCGGTGCGCCGTCTTTCATCACGATGGTTGGTGCCATGGAGGAACGTGGCCGCTTGCCCGGCTCAACACGGTTCGCAATGGGCACGCCTTCGCGGTGAGACCGGAACGAGAAGTCCGTCAGTTCGTTGTTGAGCAGGAAACCCCGCACCATCAGACGGCTGCCAAAACCGTTTTCGATGGTGGTCGTCATCGACGCAACATTGCCCGCCGCATCAACAATCGAGATGTGCGACGTGGACGGGAATTCTATCGAGACATCATCGGCGTAGTTCAGCGCGTGATCAAAAGCAGGCGCGCCAGCGCTCACGTCGCTCAGCGCACTGTCACCGGCAAGCTCCCCCGCACGGTCCGCCAGATACGCAGGATCAACCAGACCTGCCGCCGGAACCGGAACAAAATCGCTGTCGGCCATGTACCGGCCCCGGTCAGCAAAAGCGAGCCGCGAGGCGTCACCAATCAGCCGGCGCACATCCGCATCGCCAGGCCCGGCAGACAGGTCATAACCGTCCAGCATGCCAAGAATCTGTCCGACCGTCAGCGCACCCGACGAGGGCGGCCCCATGCCGCAGACATCATGCGCACGGTAGGTCACGCATACAGGCGCGCGCTCCTTAACCTCATAGATGCTCAGGTCAACAGCGGACAGGACGCCCGGGTTGCCCGGTGCCGACTGTACCGTCGCCACGATATCCGCCGCGATATCACCGGTGTAGAATGCGTCCGCCCCACCACGCGCCATTGCGCGCAGGGTTTCGGCATACTCAGGGTTCTGCAGCATATCGCCGACAGCCAGTGGCGCGCCGTCCGGCAGGAAATACGCCGCCGTCTCAGGGAAACGGCCCAGACGCTCGGCGTCGGACGCGACAAGCCCTGCAAGCCGCGGTGAGACGGCAAACCCTTCCTCTGCCCGCTCAATCGCAGGTGCCAGCAGGTTCTGCCATTCCAGCGCGCCCCAGCGTGCATGAACCTCACCCATCAGAGCAGGCGTGCCGGGTGTGCCGACAGACAGCCCGCCCACAACAGCATCGAAAAACTTCAGCGGCTCGCCATTCTCGTCCTGAAACAGGCGTGGTGTTGCGGCCAGCGGCGCGGTCTCCCGCCCATCAAGGGTGGTCAGTGTCTGGCTCCCGGCGTCATAATATACCAGAAAAGCCCCGCCGCCGAGGCCTGATGACTGTGGTTCCACAAGGCCAAGCATGGCCTGAACCGCCACGAGCGCATCTGCGGCAGTCCCCCCCTGGGCCAGAATATCCGCGCCCGCCTGCACAGCCCAGGGATTCGCCGCAGCGACCATCCACTGTTCCGACTGCACCGGCTGACGTGCCGCTTTTGCGGCAAAGGCTGCAGCAATCTCAGGAGACAAGGCCTCGAATGCGCCCTGCGTCGCGGGCTCCGGCTGAACTGCGTCGGCGGCCTGCTGCGCCTGCGCGGCGGAGGCAACGGTAAGAGCGAGAAGAACGGCAGAGAAACGCATAATCGGTCCTTTCGGGTTGCAGAAATCAGAGCATAGAGGGGACCACCTGATCCGGTGGCCTGTGTCCGTCGTCGAAGGTTTTGATGTTGATGATGACCTTTTCGCCCATCTCCATCCGGCCCTCGCGGGTAGCAGACCCCATATGCGGCAGGAGTACCACATTGCGCAGTTCGCGTAGGCGGGGGTTCGCCTGGGTCCCGTGTTCATAGACGTCGAGCCCCGCCCCGGCGATCTCGCCCGCGCGCAGCATCCGTGTCAGCGCGTTCTCGTCGATCACCTCGCCGCGTGAGGTGTTTACGATCACGGCTTCGGGTTTCATCAGTTTCAGCCGCCGGGCATTCATCAGATGGAACGTGGACGGCGTCGCCGGGCAGTTGATCGAGATGACATCCATGCGGGCCACCATCTGATCCAGACTTTCCCACCAGGTTGCATCGAGTGCTGTTTCCTGCTCCGGACGCAGTCGGCGGCGGTTGTGATAATGAACCTGCATGCCAAACGCGGACGCACGGCGCGCAACGGCCTGACCAATACGACCCATGCCCAGAATGCCGAGGCGCCTGCCCCCGACGCGCCCGCCCAGAAAGGCGTTCGGAGCCCATCCGTCCCATTCATCCGCCTGCATCACTGCCAGACCCTCCGACATGCGGCGCAGCACGGCGAGAATCAGTGCCATTGTCATGTCTGCTGTATCATCCGTCAGAACGCCGGGCGTGTTGGACACCAGCACACCACGCTGGCGGGCGGTTGCCACGTCAATGTGGTCAACACCGGCGCCATAATTGGCAATCAGTTTCAGGCGATCACCTGCCTGACCGATGAGCGACGCGTCAATGACATCTGTTACGGTCGGGACCAGCACATCCGCCTCGCGCACAGCGGCGGAAAGTTCCTCGCGGGTCATGGGCGCGTCACTGTCGCGCAGCCTGACGTCAAACAATTCGCAAAGCCTGGTTTCCACAGCTTCCGGTAACCGTCGCGTCACAACAACACTCAACCGCGGCTTTGACATTCTGGGCCTCCCGGGACTTGGCGTACATTCTGTTTTTTGGCATGGTGACGGAACTGGTCACGAGGCACAAGAACCCCGGGCCATCAATTGAGCAAAATAAGAATTACGGGCTGCATCCGATGACCAGAGTATTCTGCCGGGCAATCGCCGGATTGATCCTGTCGGCAACCACGCTGTTTTCCCAGGCGGTGGCAGAAACCGGCCCCGTGACCAATCTGCCGCTGCCGCGCTACGTTTCCATGAAAGCCTCCGAAGGCAATGTGCGGCGGGGACCTTCGCTGACACACCGGATCGACTGGGTCTTTACCCGGCGGGACATGCCGCTGCAGATTACGGCGGAACATGGTCACTGGCGCAGAGTTGAAGATCGCGAAGGTCAGGGCGGCTGGGTACATTATTCACTGCTTTCAGGTGTCCGAACCGTTATCATTGAACACGACATGCTCACGCTGCATCAGCGACCGGACGCAGAAGCGCCGGTTGCCGCCGCACTCGAACAGGGTGTCATAGCGCGCCTTGGAAAATGCGATGAGACATGGTGCAGGCTGCGGTCCGGTGGCTATCGCGGGTGGGCTCGCAAGGATCATCTGTGGGGGGTAGCCCCCGGTGAAATCCGCGACTGATACTACCCCTGCGTCGACATGGGTTGCAGCTACCCCAAAATCCGGCATCATCATGAGCTGACCGGGAAATATTACAGGGAACCGCCATGCGTGCCATCACATACAACCGTTTCGGACCGGCAGCAGACGTCCTGACACTGACCGAAATGGACGCGCCGGCACCCGGTCCCGGCGAAGTGACCGTCGCACTCAGGTATTCAGCCGTGAACCCCTCGGATGTGAAGGCACGTGCAGGCGCGCGCCCTGGCGTTACCACTCCTCCCTTTCCACAGATTGTTCCGCACAGCGATGGCGCAGGTGTCATAAGTGCCGTGGGCCCGGGCGTAGACCCCGCTCGCAAAGGCCAGCGGGTCTGGATCTGGAACGGGCAGTGGCAAAGGCCGTTTGGCACTGCTGCCGAAACCATAACATTGCCCGCAACCCAGGCGGTGCCGATGCCCGACAACATGACTGACGAACAGGGCGCCGCCATGGGCATTCCCGGGCTTACAGCAGCACAGGTTGTGTTCGGTGGAGGTGATGTCGCGGGCAGGACGTTGCTCGTTCAGGGCGGAGCAGGAACCGTTGGATACCTTGCCGTCCAGCTTGCGAAACGTGGGGGCGCGCATGTGATTGCCACCGCCCGCGGCGAGGGTGCGGAGCGCTGCCGCAGCGCGGGCGCTGACGCGGTCATTGACTACACTGATCCAGACTGTGCTGAACGAATCCTGGCGGCCAACGAGGGCTGCACCGTCGATCGGGTGGCCGAGGTTGAATTTGGCGCGAACATAAACGTGACGACAGAGGTCATTTCGCCCGGCGGCACCATCGCCGTTTATGGATCAGCGCAGAACATGGCGCCGGTTGTTCCATTTGGCCCACTGCTCTTCAAAGCTGTCAAGATCGACATCAGTCTGATCTATATTCTTCCGGACAAAGAACGGAACGCATGTATTGACCGTCTGCATGCCGCTGTTAATGCCGGCGAACTGCATTGCCCCGTGGCAGACACCCACCCGCTTCGGGAGGCTCACAGGGCACATGAAAGCGTCGAAGCAGGACGCCGTGCCGGAACTGTACTCATCGATGTGACGGCCTGAGCCCGCATGCGCACGCCCCCGCGCACCGGGCCGGGCAATCTGGCCGGGTTAATGCGAATTTCTGGAAAACGGGTCTTGCACGTTGCGCTTCATGGGCTTAATTAGCGCACCACGTTGGGATGTAGCCAAGTGGTAAGGCAACTGTTTTTGGTACAGTGTACCGTAGGTTCGAATCCTACCATCCCAGCCAACTCACCTGCAGCACCGGAAACTGGCAGCCTATCTGGCTGACGGATGCTTGCGCGGCAAAGGTCTATCTGACCTGACGGAGCTTCATGACGTTATCCGCAGCCCGGTTTCCATCCAGCTGCGTCTCAAAGATCCTCGCAAACCGTTCGAGAAGCGCAATCTCGTCGTTTCTCCAGTGTCTGGGCGCACTGGCAATGACCTCAAGTGCTCCAACAACCTCTTCGTTAACAAACAGCGGCACGCCCAGATAGGCCTCAAACCCTTCGGCAGTCATCATTGGGCAGCGCGTATCACCACTGGCGAGGCTCACCTCGCTGATAGCTACAAAAGCTGCGCTGTCTATGACCTTCGCACAGCATGTATTGGTCGTGCGCAGTGTTTCGAATGTTTCAAGAGTGTCCGAAAACGCAGTTGATGCAGTATGCGAAAACATGCCGTCGAGAATATCGATCCTTGTCACGGCTGCCACTTCGCTGCCAAACTCGGCCCGGATACGCCTGAGAATATCAAATCTGTCTTTCATAATGATCCGATGGAAATCTGAATATCGAATGCCGCTTAGTGTACCGCATCGCGCCGAACTTGGCTATGGTATTTCCGGGCCGCCCTGTCAGGAAAGACCGCAGGGTGCACGCCAAATCCCATCCGGAAAACCCGTTTGGTGTATTCTTTTTTGGGCCGGAAATACTGTTACATGAAGATTTCCATCGAACCGCGGGCAAGACGGATTGCAGGCGATATCATGACACGCACCCGGGATGCGCTGATCTCCGGAGACTACGAAGCGTTCGGGTCCTGCTTCCTTGTCCCGTTCACGCTTTTTACGGACCTGGGCGAGACCGAAGTTACGTCCCATGAACAGAACGAGGAAATATTCCGGCGCGTCAGATGGCACTACAGAGCGCTTGGCGTTACCAGAATCGAACGTAGACTTCTGGCATCTCAGTTTTTTAAGGACGACACCATCCTGTCGGTCCATGAAGCAAAACTGTTCCGGGACGCGGCGCTGGTCCAGGAACCATTCCGGGTCATGTCCACGCTGGTTGAATGTGATGATGTCTGGAAGATAACAGACAACCGCTATGCCGTCGAAGGGTCCCTTCGCTTCAATCGTGCGCTTTACGGACCGAAACCGCCGGAGAAACGGGACGCAGAGCATATCGCAAACAGCATCAGTGGTGCGGTTGTTGGCATGTCAGAACCAGACAAAGCGCCACCAGTAGGGGAATCCGATCCCGAAGTCCGATAAAAGAGCATAAGCTGAAATTTCTCCGCATAGCCGGCAGGCCGGATATTCCGGCGGCAAAGTCAGAATCTCAGTGTTTTTTCCTGCCCTGAGAGGTTCATCTTCGCCTCAGCAGGCCTGCTGCGCGAAATCACCCGACCCGCCCGTATCACGGCAAGGCGATGGGCACGCAGACGGATGGCTTCAATTCTGTCGCTGGCCTGCAGCAGCACCATGTCGGCCCTGCAGCCAGGCTCAATGCCATACCCCTCCAGCCCCATAATCTGCGCGGAATTGCGGGTCACCGCATCAAAGCACCAGGCCATATCCGCCCGGCTGGAAAGCTGACCGACGTGCAGCCCCATGAAGGCGACATCCAGCATGTCAGCACGCCCAAGCGAGTACCAGGGGTCTTTGACGCAGTCTGATCCGAACCCGACCGCAAGACCGGCATCACGCAACTCGCGCACACGGGTCTGGCCGCGCCGTTTGGGATAGCTGTCATGGCGGCCCTGCAGCATGATGTTGATCAGCGGATTTGGGATCACCCGGATATCCGCCTCAACCATCAGTGCGATCAGTTTGGACACGTAGTAGTCGTCCATAGAGTGCATCGACGTCAGGTGCGACCCAGCCACCCTGCCCTGCAGACCAAGCCGTTCCGTCTCAAAGGCGAGTGTCTCGATGTGCCTGCTGTGAGGGTCATCGCTCTCATCACAATGCATATCGACCATCAGCCCGCGCTCAGCGGCTATCTCACACAGCAACCGGACGGATTCTGCACCCTGTTCCATCGTGCGTTCGAAATGCGGGATGCCACCGACAATATCCACCCCCATGTCGAGCGCGCGGATCAGGTTCTGCATGGCAGTCGGATCACGCAGGACACCGTCCTGAGGAAATGCGACAAGCTGCAGTTCAATATACGGCGCCACTTCCCTGCGGACGTGCAGCAGTGCCTCAACACCCTTGAGCGTGTCATCGCAGACGTCCACGTGGCTGCGGATCGCACCGATGCCCATGGCCGCCGCAAGCTCACAGTATTTCAGCGCGCGCTCGGCAATTTCCTCGACCGTCTGGATCGTTTTCAGTTCCCCCCAAAGGGCAATCCCTTCAAGCAGCGTGCCGGATACGTTCATACGCGGTGTGCCGAGTGACAGCGTTGCATCCATGTGGAAATGCGGATCGACAAAGGGCGGCGACAGCAGACAGCCATCCGCATCAATCGTTTCGCCTGCCTCGGCTTCGATAGCCCGCTCGACCGCGACGATCCGGCCATCGCGGCAGGCCACATCCATACCCGTCCGGTCATCGGCAAGCGTGGCATTTCTGATAATCAGATCAAACATTCCGGACCTCTATCTCTGCCCTTTGAACCAGGGCGTCAGCAAAGCACGCGGATAGTCCGCGCTGCGGGCAGCAATCACGAGCGCTGCGATTGACAGAATGTAGGGTACCATCAGGAACACCTGGCCGGGCACCAGGGCGCCAACCTCTGTCTGCAGGCGTACCTGCAACGCATCGAAGGCGCCAAAAAGCAGCGCGCCCAGCAGCGCTTTTCCAGGTCGCCAGCTCGCGAAAATCACAAGGGCGATACAGACCCAGCCCCGGCCGTTGACCATGCCGAAAAAGAACGCGTCAAATGCGGACATCGTCAGGAAAGCACCGCCAAGCGCCATCAGCGCTGAACCTGCCACCACCGCACCGATCCTCAGTCCATAAACAGACAGACCCTGCGCATCCACACTGTCCGGATTGTCCCCGACCGCCTGGATCGCAATGCCCAGCGCGGTACGGTTCAGCGTGTACCAGACGACCACAACAAGCAGCAGCGCAAGCCAGGTCAGCGCGGTCTGCTGAAACAGCACCGGCCCCACGAAAGGCAGGTCCGACAAAACAGGAATGTCCAGCGCACGGAACGGTTCAATGCGCGGCGGGGAGGACACATCCGGCAGGGCGGTACGGTAGGTGAAATAACTCACGGACGTGGCAAACAGAGTGACACCGAGGCCGGACACATGTTGCGAAAGACCCAGAGGCACGGTCAGGATCGCATGTATCAGGCCGAAAAATGCACCCGCGACGGCCGCGACCAGAACGCCGCCCCAAAGTCCTGCGCCCAGCCAGACGGCCATCCAGCCCGCCATTGCGCCAGCGACAAAGATGCCCTCGATACCCAGGTTCAGAACGCCCGATTTCTCGCAGAGCAAAGCACCAAGCACGCCAAAAATGAGCGGCGTTGCAATCCGCAGCGACGCAGCCCAGAAGCTCTCGCTCATCAGAATGTTCAGGATGTCCATCATGCGTCCGCCCTCCGCTCGCGGACCCGGATGATACGGTAGCGCGCAAAAAATCCGCCGATGAGCACACAGAGCAGAGAAACCGAAACAACAAGGTCGGCCAGATAGGACGACACCCCCATTGCACGGCTCATTGAATCTGCGCCGACGAACACGGATGCGATAAAGAGCGAGGAGATCACAACACCGGCGGGAGACAGCCCTGCAAGCATGGCCACGACAATCCCGGTGTAGCCGAATCCAGGCGACAGGTCCGCTGTCAGGTATCCCTTGAGGCCCGCCACTTCACTGACCCCCGCAAGCCCTGCCAGCCCGCCCGAGATAATCGCCACACCGAAAAGAGACCTGTTCACGCCGATCCCGGCGTGACGTGCGGCTGCCGGGTTTTCCCCCACTGCGCGCAGCCTGAACCCCCAGACCGAGCGCATCAGCATGAACTGCGCCACCGCCGCTGCAAAGAGGGCGATCAACAGCCCGGAATGCACGCGCATCCGGTCCATCAGCGCAGGCAGCATACCCTGATCCGGGATCGGCGGGCTCTGGGGCCAGCCCAGACCCATCGGATCCTTGAGCGGCCCCTCCAGCATCATCTGCAGAAAAATCAGAATGACAAAGTTCAGAAGCAGGGTCGTGACCACCTCATCGGCCCCGAACCGTGACTTCAGTAATGTGGGCAGCATCATTCCAGCGGATCCTGCTGCGGCACCCAGCAGAATGATCAGAGGGATCAGCACGATACCGGGGGCGTCTGTCAGGCCTGCGCCAACAGCCACCGCGGCCATCGCGCCCAGATAAAGCTGCCCCTCGGCCCCGATGTTCCAGAGCTTGGCCCGGAACGCGAGCGCTGCAGCGAGACCCGTAAAGATCAGCGGCGTCGCCCGGGTCAGCATCTCCGAAAAGGCAAAAACAGAACCGAAAACACCACGGAACATCTCGCGGTAGGCTTCGGCAATTCCAGCCCCCGCAAAAGCCAGCGGGATGGCGGCCAGACCCAGCGCAACAATGGCTGAAAGTACCGGCACGCCCACGGTCAGGAGACGCGCAGGCGCGTTCCTCGGTTCTACCCGCATCATGCCGCTTCTCCCGCCATCATCAGACCTATTGCTTCGCGGTCGCGCGTCTCTGCCGTGTGCAGCTGTCCGTCATGGATCACCAGTATCCGGTCTGCAAGGCCGAGGATCTCATCCAGATCTTCCGAGATCAGCACCACCGCCGCCCCTCTGGTCCTGGCCTCAAGCAGGCGGCGCGCGACTTCTGCCGCGGCACCCATATCGAGCCCGCGCGTCGGCTGATTTGCCAGAATGAGCTTCGGCTGCCTTTCAAGAACACGCGCCAGGATCAGTTTCTGGATATTGCCCCCGGACAGCAGGCGCGCAGCGGCATCCGGGCCGGGTCCGCGAACGTCATAGCTCTGTGTCAGGTCTGCCGCATGCTGTGCGATTGCATCGCGTTTCAACAGCCCCCGCGACTGTACATCCGGATCGCCGAGGCGTTCGATCACCAGATTTTCAGCGACGCTCATGGCCCCCACGATGCCATCATGATGCCGGTCCTCGGGGATCGACCCGACACCCGCACGGATCATGCCGGCCGGCGATATCCCCGACAGTAACTGACCGGACAACGCCACCTGCCCTCCGTCCGGCGGCGTCAGTCCCGAGATCAGAGACGCAAGCGCGGACTGGCCATTGCCGGAGACGCCCGCAATACCCAGAATTTCGTGTGCCCGAGCCGCGAGGGTGACGTTGTTCAGGCTGTCGCGATCCGAGCGCCCGCGCACCGACACATCGTCCAGCACAAGGACAGGCGCGCCGGGTTCCGCATCACTTCGCTGCGCCACAGGTGTATCCGCGCCGACCATCATACGGGCAATGCTGCGCTGGTCCGCTTCTGCGGTTGCCATTTCGCCCACTTTGGCACCGTGACGCAGAACCGCGATCCGGTCTGAGAATGCAAGGACTTCCCGCAGCTTGTGAGAAATGAAAATCACTGAAAGACCATTCGACGTCATGCTGCGGATATTGGCAAAAAGGGCGTCCGCTTCCTGGGGTGTCAGCACCGCGGTCGGCTCATCAAGCACGAGAATACGTGCATCCCGGTAGAGTGCCTTCAGGATCTCGATGCGCTGACGCTCCCCGACACTCAGGCGACCAACGCGCACATCCAGCGGCGCGGTCAGTCCGCTGCGTGCCATGATGTCTTTGACTTTTGCCCGCGCAGCTGACCGGTCCCGGCGCAAAGAAAGAAGCGGCTCGGCACCAAGAAGGATATTGTCCAGCGCACTGAGGTTTTCCGCCAGTGTGAAATGCTGGTGCACCATGCCAATCCCGGCATCCAGTGCTGCCTGAGGGTGCCCGGGCGTCAGCGGCACCATGGCACCGGCCGCATCGGCTACGGAAACACTGCCCGCGTCGGGCATGTAGTGGCCGAACAGCATGTTCATCAGGGTCGTTTTGCCCGCACCGTTCTCACCCAGCAGCGCCAGAACCTCTCCACGGTGCAGGTGCAGGTCCACCGCATCATTGGCCAGCACGGTGCCAAACCTTTTGGTCAGCCCGTCCAGTGACAGTATTTTCTGCTGGGTCATGGGTAAAACGGCCGGCCACCGGAGCCGGCCATTCCTTTATCAGTTATCAGATACCGGACGTGCGTCGTTCACATTCACCCGGAAAAGACCGCCGAGGATTTCCTCTTCACGTTCCTTCACCGCGGCCACGGTTTCAGCATCCACAAGGCTTTCATCCAGCACCAGCGAGCCACCGCCGTAAGCCATGAAGCTGTACTGGCCGTAATCCGCCGCCTCGAACGTACCGCCCTTCACACTGGCTACGGCGCGGTCGATGGTCGCCTCCATGTGCCACAGCGCTGACGCCATGATTGTGCCCGGATAGTCGCCAGACGTATCAATCACATTGCCGATGGCTTTGACGCCGCGCTCAACCGCCGCATCAGACACGCCAAAACGCTCCGCGTACATAACATCAGCACCCGCATCCATCATCGCAAAAGCGCTCTCTTTGGCCTTTGGCGGATCGTACCAGCTGTCGATGAAGTTTACGATGAACTTCACGTCCGGGTTCACTTCACGTGCCCCATCCATGAAAGCATGCATCAGACGGTTCACCTCCGGGATGGCATATCCGCCGACCATGCCGATAACGTTGGATTCCGTTGCCGCACCGGCAACCATGCCCGTCAGGTAGGAGGGCTCGTGGATCCAGTTGTCAAACACTGCGAAGTTGGGCGCAGACGGACCAAAAGACGAGCCCATCAGGAAGGCCGTGTCCGGGTAGTCAGCGGCAACCTTGCGCGCAGCCCGTTCCAGGGCAAAGACTTCACCGACCACCAGTTCCATGCCCTGTTCAGCATATTCGCGCATGACGCGCTCATAATCTGTGTTGGCCACGTTCTCCGAGAAAACATACTCGATATCTCCGCGATCCGCGGCCGCGTTGAGTGCCTTGTGGATGCGGCTGATCCACTGCTGTTCGACCGGCAGCGTGTAAATTGCGGCAACTTTTGTGGCCTCGGCAGCCGCAGCACCCGCAGACAGTACCATGCCAAAAGCAGCAACGCCGGCAAGCATCAGGCGCCTGCCAATAAATCCTGTGGTCTTCATGCAGACCTCCCCTGTGACTTTTGTTATCCGGTCAATTGACCGTCCTTTTACCATCCGGTCAAGTTTATAGTCGCCACGATCAGGCATCCCGAGAAGGAATGCTGCACAAGCAGGCAATCCCGGCCTGCTGACTGCTGCCATGCGCTTCAGTCACCCTGCGCACCCGACACGCGGCCGTATGCTGAAAATATGTGTTCAAAATCAACAGTGCTGGTATCAATCTGAAGACAGCTGACGCGAATTACTGAAGGAGGCCACGTTGCCCCGGTCCTGCAAACTGATTTCACCGTTCTTCAGAAAATCCCGGCTGTCAAAAATAATTGCCAGTATCGCGGCCCTGGCAATTGCCTCGCCAGCCGTTGCGTGGAAACCCACAACGCACGTCTTCATCGCCGAAATGGCCGCGCTTGATGCCCTGGACGACGGCCATATCGACATTCCGGACCTCCAGACCGGCACCGTCCGGCGCTACCCTGTGTCCGCGCAGACGCTTGAGGCACTGGACAAGGGGCGCCGGCACTTTCGCGCAGGCGTGCTCGGCCCTGATGCCTATCCGGACATGGCGACCGGCCAGCAATACATCCACCCCGAACAGACGTTGTCACTGGTCCGGCGCGGATCATCGCAATGGATTGATCACATCTGGAATTCCTTTGACGGCAACGCGAACGAACGTGCGTTTCGTCTTGGGTTCATCACACATGTTGCCGGAGATGTTTACGGCCACAGCTTTGTAAATCATTTCTCGGGTGCCCCGTTCACGTTTAACCCCGCGGACAATGCGATCCGGCACGTCGTGCTTGAAGGCTACATCGACAAGCGGTTTCCATCGGATCAGTTTGATGCCTCCGTCTTCAGAACATCAATCCGCGGCCTTGAGACCAAAATCTACAAAACGATGGTGGATGCGAGACCCGGCACCGCTCTGGACAAAAAGCTGCTGCCGGCCAAAAGCCCCGCCGCACGTCTGTCGGTGCCCCGGATTTTTTCGACCATGCGGCACGAGCTCGATAAAGACATCAAGTGGTACTACAAACGGAAGAAAAAGCTGAAAAAGGCGATTGATGACTGTGACTGGCTCGACTTTTCCTGCTCAAAAACATTCCTCGGCGGGCAGCTCACCACGCATGTAACCATTCACGGGCTCCCGACCACCTACAAGGAACACTGGGTCCGGGATATCGACAGCGGACTGAAAGCCTGGCCCGGCGTCAGTCACCGTGTTGCGCTGGCGCTGTTTTTCAACCCTCAGCGCAAAGCGGATACAGACGAGGCCGACCGGATTCTCACCGAATACGTACAGCTGCATCTGCTCTCTATGGCTGGTGCGCCGGATTTCGTAGGCCTGAGCGCCCGCGCGATCGGCAAACTGATCGATGCCGTAACGCCAGACTTTCTGCTGGCGCCCATCCGGCGGCTTAAGGAAAATCTGCTGAACACAATCCTGATGAGCGCAACCGGCATGACCAAGGACGAACTGAAAGGATACCTGACCCGGCCGGACCGTTATTTCGACACTGCAATGCAGTCCGGAAAACTCGGCGAAAAGGTCACGCTGAAAAGGTTCAATACCGAGTATCTGGGGATCAGGGACACCGCCTACAAAAACCCATCTGAGCATTTCAGGGTCGAGGATGTACCTGCAGTGTATAACACGCTGATCCTGACCAAACTGCTGATGCTTGAGCCCGTAGTGGTCAACCAGGTAATCGCCGACCTTGGCGGCAAGGGCAAAGTGCGCCGGGACAACATTATGCTGGGCTGGGTCGGAACCCTGGACGGGTCCCGCCAGTGGCTTGACGGCATGGTGACCGGTGATGACTGTAGCACCTACATCCGGCTGTTTCACCTGTTACCACGGGACAAGTGCGGCAAACTCTGACCTTCGCTTTCACGCACCGGAAATGCGGCCCCGACGGCAGCGAATTGCTGCATCCGGCGTTCTGCCCGCAGGGGAACGGAAAAGAAATTCCCGCATCTAGTTGCGAGTGATTTGCATTTACAGAAAGATGTACTATATCTCCGTCAAAGGAGGACAGGATGCTGAAACATATTTTGGGACTGGGCGCTGCAACGTTTCTGACAGGGGCATTGGCAACAGGCGCTTTTGCAGAAGACCGGATGAAGGTTGTTACAACATTCACCGTGCTTGCGGATATGGCGTCGAACGTTGCGGGCGATGCAGCGGATGTGGTGTCGGTAACCAAGCCGGGCGCGGAAATCCACGGCTATGAGCCAACCCCGCGCGACATTGTGCGGGCGTCGGACGCCGATCTGATCCTGTGGAACGGGATGAACCTGGAGCTTTGGTTTGAACAGTTCCTGTCCAATCTGTCAGACGTCCCCTCTGCCACGCTGACTGAAGGTATTGCACCGATCCCCATCGCATCAGGCAGCTATGAAGGCAAACCGAACCCACATGCCTGGATGGGCCTCGACAACGCTCTGATCTACATAGACAACATCGTCACGGCATTCAGCGAACACGATCCGGAAAATGCGGATATCTACGCCCGGAATGCGGAAGCTTACAAAGAACAGCTGCGCGCCACCATTGAACCCCTGCGTGCAGCCATCTCGGAAATCCCGGCCAATAGGCGCTGGCTGGTGACCTGTGAAGGCGCTTTCAGTTATCTGGCGCGGGATTTCGGCATGCAGGAGCTTTATCTGTGGCCGATGAACGCTGACCGCGTCGGCACCCCCCAGCAGGTCCGCTCGGTCATCGACGGTGTCCGCAACAATGACATTCCCGTAGTGTTCTGCGAAAGCACCGTGAATACTGCGCCAGCCGAACAGGTTGCGCGGGAAACCGGGGTCGCCTACGGCGGTGTGCTTTACGTGGACAGCCTCAGCGGTGCTGACGGCCCGGTGCCGACCTATCTTGACCTTCTGACTGTCACCTCGCGCACGGTGGCTGAAGGACTGACCGCCGCGACGAACTGAACGTCGCGACATGAAACAGAACGTACAGACCCGCAGTTATCGCACTGCGGGTTTGATACGTGGAAGGACCAGGGGCGAAAGCCCGGGAAGTGAGTTATGCAACCGGTTGAGACCAGCGCTGCCGAAACACAGCAAACGGCTCCGGAAGCCCCGGGGCTTTGCGCACATAATGTTACCGTTACGTACCGGAACGGCCACACGGCGCTCTGGGACGCCAGTTTCGAAATACCCCGCGGATCGGTCACCGCACTTGTCGGGGTGAACGGAGCAGGCAAGTCGACGCTTTTCAAGGCGGTAATGGGGTTTGTCCCCGCTGCCAGCGGACATATCGAAATCCTGGGCATGAACGTACGCGACGCGCTGCGCAAAAATCTGGTGGCCTATGTGCCGCAGTCCGAGGATGTGGACTGGGCCTTCCCGGTGCTGGTCGAAGATGTCGTCATGATGGGCCGTTATGGCCATATGGGCTTCCTGCGGCGCCCGGGTCCGGCCGATCATGCCGCTGTAGATGAGGCACTTCGCCGGGTCAGCATGCAGGATTTCCGCCATCGGCAGATCGGTGAATTGTCCGGCGGTCAGCGCAAGCGCGTTTTCCTGGCCCGTTCCCTCGCGCAGGACGGTCAGGTCATTCTGCTTGATGAACCTTTCACAGGCGTTGATGTGAAGACAGAAGAACAGATCATCTCGCTGCTGCGGGAACTGCGGGACGAGGGCCGGGTCATGCTTGTCTCGACCCATAACCTGGGCTCCGTGCCCGAATTCTGCGACCGGACCATTCTGGTCAAAGGCACGGTGCTGGGCCATGGTCCAACCGACACGACCTTCACCCGTGAAAACCTGGAACAGGCCTTCGGCGGCGTGCTGCGTCACTTCACACTGGGAGGCAACACGCTGCACGACGACGAAGACGGTCGTGAAGTGACCATTCTGACGGATGATGAACGCCCGTTCGTACAATACGGAGAAAAGACCCAGCGTACCGAGGACCGCAAGTGATGGAAGTTCTGCTGGAGCCGTTTTCCTACAGCTACATGACCAATGCGATGTGGGTCTCGGCACTGGTGGGCGGCGTCTGCGCGTTCCTCTCCGCCTATCTCATGCTCAAAGGATGGTCACTGATCGGCGATGCGCTTGCGCACTCAGTCGTTCCGGGCGTTGCGGGTGCCTATATTCTGGGCCTGCCCTTTGCGCTGGGGGCCTTTATCGCAGGCGGCCTTGCGGCTGGGTCCATGCTCTTTCTGTCTGAAAGATCCGGCCTCAAGCCTGACGTGATCATCGGCCTGATTTTCACATCATTTTTCGGGTTGGGCCTGTTCATTGTCTCGCTCAGCCCGATGTCCGTGTCCGTTCAGACGATTACCATGGGTAATATTCTGGCCATCACGCCAGAGGACACGCTGCAGCTTGCGCTGATTGGCTTCGTTTCACTGGCAGTGCTTCTGGCAAAGTGGAAGGACCTGATGGTCACCTTTTTTGATGAAAACCATGCCCGGACAATCGGGCTGAACCCCGGGCTGCTCAAAGCTGTCTTTTTCACGTTGCTGTCCGCCAGTGTGGTCGCGGCCATGCAGACAGTCGGCGCGTTTCTGGTGATCGCCATGGTCGTGACACCCGGTGCGACGGCCTATCTGCTGTGCGACCGTTTCCCGCGCCTCATAGCCACATCCGTTGCCATCGGTGCCGGCACTGCCTTTTCGGGCGCTTACATCAGTTACTTTCTCGATGGTGCAACCGGTGGCGTTATCGTCACCCTGCAGACCCTGATTTTCCTGCTGGCTTTCCTGCTCGCGCCGACCCACGGGCTGCTGGCCAGCCGGCGGCGCGCCAGGATCGTGCACGCCGGGGCAGGAAGAACGAACAACGCGGGGCGCGTATGACTGATGTTCTGATGCAGCCTTTCGCTTTTGCCTTTATGCAGAAGGCATTCATCATCGCGGCAATTGTGTCTGTTCCTGCGGCCCTTCTCTCGTGTTTTCTGGTCCTGAAAGGCTGGGCGCTCATGGGAGACGCCGTCAGCCACGCTGTCCTGCCCGGGATCGTTCTGGCCTACATTTTCGGTCTGCCGCTTATTCTCGGGGCTTTCGCGGCCGGCATGGTCTGCGCAGTGGCCAGCGGTTATCTGGCCAACAACAGCCGCGTTAAGCAGGATACCGTCATGGGTGTGGTTTTTTCTGGCATGTTTGGTGTGGGCATCGTGCTTTACGTCGCCATCGAAACCAATGCTCACCTCGATCACATCCTGTTTGGCAATATGCTGGGTGTTGAGAATCACGAAATCCTGACGTCGGCGATTATTTCAGCTGTCGTGACCGGGCTGCTGATCCTGAAATGGAAAGATCTGCTGCTGCACAGTTTTGACCCGGCACAGGCGCAGGCGTCGGGGCTTCCGGTACAGGTACTCCACTATGGCCTGCTCGCGGCCCTGTCGCTGACGGTTGTTGCGACCCTTTCAGCAACGGGCCTTATTCTGGCCATCGGGCTGCTCATTGCCCCGGGTGCTGTTGCATTCCTGATTGTGCGCAGTTTCGGTGCTATGCTTTGTGTCGCAGTCGCTGTGTGCACAGGTGCGATGTTTCTGGGCACCTATCTCAGCTTCTTTATCGACAGCGCACCGGCACCGACAATCATTCTGATACTGACAGCCGCTTTTGTACTGGCGTTTGTCAGACGTCTGCGCATTACACGGCGCAATTCGGCGCGCGAGACAGCCGCGCACAATATCTGAACACACCCGCTCTGCAGCGATCAGACTTCACGGCCGGCCCATATCTTCGCCCAGGGAACAGGACGCTCAGGTCAGGGAAACAGGAACACCTTCCTCCCATGACCGCGTGGCGGCATCGGCCAGAACCTGCGCGCGCAGCCCGTCGTGGATACCGGGCGACACCGCTGAACCCGACGCCACAGCATCAATGAACGCAACCATTTCGGCCGCATATGCAGCTTCATATCTCTCAAGAAAAAAATGCTTCGTCGGCGCGGATCTGAAACCAGCTCCGGTTGCGACCTCAACGTTGTTCTCGCGGATATTGGCCGCACGCAGCATCCCATGCGAACCATGCACTTCGATCCGCTGGTCATATCCATAAACAGCGCGCCGCGAGTTGCTGATCTGACAGATCCTGCCCGCGGCGGTTGTCAGAGTAACGGCCGCTGTATCCACATCGCCTGCAGCACCGATTTCTGGATCAACCAGCGCACTGCCAACGGCAAATACGGAAACGGGCTCTTCACCCAGCAGAAAACGCGCCATGTCAAAATCATGGATCATCATATCCCTGAAAATCCCGCCGGAGCTTTTGATGTAGCCGATGGGCGGCGGCGCGGGATCACGGGACAGGATCGTCACCAGTTCCGGTTCACCGATTTCGCCCTGCGCCAGCCGGGCCTGCAGATCGGCAAAACCCGGATCAAACCGGCGGTTGAATGCGGTCATAAACGGCACGCCGGCTGTTTCGACAACGCGGATGCAGTCGCGGATTCTGTCGGCGGACATATCCACGGGCTTTTCGCAAAAGATGGCTTTGCCTGCGCCCGCTGCAGCATGGATCAGATCATAATGGGTATCCGTCGGTGTCCCGATGACCACTGCCTCAACATCAGGACTGTTGATCAGCGCGTCGCTTTCCATCACGGCCGCACCTGACAGCGCGGCAACTGAACCAGCTGCCTCGGGAAGCGCGTCGGAAACCGCCGTGACCCGGGCGTTATCCAGTCGGGAAATGGTGCGCCCGTGGACCTGGCCGATCCGCCCGCATCCCAGCAATCCGATTTTCAGCACTGCGTCTCTCCTTTAAAACCGTGCAGCACACGCCGCGTCGCGTCGACCAGCGGCGCATGCGTGTCCTTCAGGATCGTGACCCGGTCAAAACGCGCCGGATCGCTGTTCACAGCAGCGCGCAGCGCGTCGCCGAATGCCATACGCAGTTCGGTGCCGATGTTAAATTTGCAGATCGACGAGCCTCGGGACAGCAGGCGACGCTGCTCGACAGGCACACCTGAACCGCCATGAATAACGAGCGGCACGCTGGTCCGGTCTTCGATGGCTCGGATGCGGTCCAGGTCCAGCCCGCCTTCCTTGTTTTCCTGAAGGTGAACATTCCCTACAGAGACGGCCATCGCGTCCACTCCGGTTTCCTCGGCGAACTGACGCGCCTCCTCCGGGTCTGTACCAGCGGACTCCTCACCACCTGAGTAGCCGACAAAACCAATCTCGCCCTCGCAGGAAATACCGGCGTCGTGGGCCATATCCGCAATCGCTTTTGTCTGTGCGATGTTTTCTGCCAGCGGCAGGCGTGAGCCGTCGAACATCAACGATGTGAACCCACTGTCCAGAGCTTCCCGGCATTCATCAAAGGTGTAACCATGATCCAGATGCGCGACGACCGGAACGGTGGCCCGCGCGGCCAGGTACCGGAACATCGCCCCTAGAACGGGAAGCGGTGTATGCGCCCGGCACGATGGTCCGGCCTGCAGGATCACAGGCACCCCTTCGGCCTCGGCGGCCGCCACATAGGCGCGCATATCCTCCCAGCCAAGCGTGACCAGCCCCGCCACCGCGTGGCCGTCCCGCAACGCCGGCTGCAGGACGTCTGCAAGCGTCGCAAGTGTCATTTGAACTTGGCCACCATGTCCTTGATGCCCGGAATGGTTTCAACCTGGTAGGCATGTGTAGGCTGGAAGAACTGAACCAGGCTGCGCTGTGACAGGCCACCCAGAATGGTGAAGTAGTACATCTCATATCCCGGCATCACCGCACAGGGATGATAGCCTTTGTCGATGCAGATCGTGGAGCCATCCATAAGCTGATATGCGTCGCCCGGCTTACCTTCCTCCCGCTGAAGGATCTGAACACCGGATCCATGCTTTGGGCGGAACCGGAAATTATAGGTTTCATCGTGTCGCGTCTCATGCGGCAGATTATCGGTGTCATGCTTGTGCGCCGGGAAACCCGACCATCCACCCTGCCCGACCGTGAACAGCTCAGAGACCAGCAGGCGGCCCACCTTGTCGTGCTGCTTCTGGCCGAGGATATGTTTGATTTTGCGATGCGTCTTGGTGTCGTCTGACCCGTACTGCACCTTGTCCAGTTCGGCCACGCGCACGTCAAAGGGCTCCAGAACCCTGTCATATTTCGCACCCGCAATGAACGTTTCGGTATCGTCAGATACGCAAGTCATCCGGACCTTTGCACCGACAGGTACATAAACGCCCTCGGGTTCTCCGTCCCACACATCCTCGCCGCGATTTCCCAATGCGGTGAAACTCACACCTTCCACTTCGACATCAACGGTGCCGGTCGCAGGGACGATGCATGTCTCGTATCCCGGCACCTGGTATTCAAAGCTCTGGCCCTTGGTCAGCTTAACGATGTTGAAATAGTTCAGAGGAACCGTTGGATCTTCGGCGTCCACGATAGGTTTGTTCTGGTTGTCATGTGGGGCGATATGCATGGGTCTCTCCTCCTCAGGGCTCTGTCGGGCCGGGATGCGATTTCAGGAATTCTTCGAGTTCGTCCGGGTAGGGCATAGCGGGCGCACAGCCCGGTCGGGCCACAACGATGGACGCACAGGCGGAACCGCGCAGCACAGCCTCTTTTACAGTCCGGCCTTCTGACATTGACGCCAGAAAACCCGCCATAAAGCTGTCGCCGGCGCCTGTGGGTTTCACCGCCTCGACCGGATAGATGCCTGTACTGATTTCCTCACCACCTGCAAATGTCACCGCTCCGTCCGGGCCTTTTTTGTATATCACAATCTCTGCGGATGTTTTGGCCAGCGTTCGGGCTTTCTCCAGCCCTTTTCCGATGTCGCCTGCCATAAAGCCAAACTCTTCGTCGTTGCCGACGATAACGTCAGCCATCGCGCCTGCACGGCTCAGCACCTCTTCGGCCACCTGCGGCGATGGCCAGCTGTATGGCCGGTAGTCAACGTCAAAGATGATCGGCAGACCAGCCGCCCGCGCGAGCTCAAAAGCCCGAAACGCAGCCGAGCGCGACGGCTCCGCAGCAAAGACGGTCCCGGCGGTGATCAGCGCGCCGAAAGATGCGTAGTCCACGCCTTCGACATCTTCTGATGTCATCTGAAAATCTGCTGCATTGTTGCGGTAAATGACAGACTGGTGCTCCTCAACACGCGTCTCGTAGACTGCGAGAGATGTGCGGTATTCACCTGTGATCCGTTTAACGTGGCTGCGATCGACCCCATAGTGATCCAGCTGCCCTTCGCAGTACCAGCCCACAGCATCGTCTGACACGGACGTTACAAGCGCGGCACTGCAGCCGAATTTGCACAGACCCGCGGCAATGTTGGCCGATGACCCTCCCATGCCGACATGCACCTCTTTCGCGTCCCGCACGCGGGTTCCGGGCGGATCTGGAAAGAAGTCCATTCCGACGCGGCCGACCACCACAAAGCTGCGTTTTGCCAGAGCCTCAGACAGCATCATACGCCTTTCCGCTGCCGGGCGCGGCCGCTTTCCCATTCAGCATGAGCCTCACGTACTTTTGCCGATCCGGACGTATGCGGCGTCCCGCACTCCCACCATGTATGCCCTTCTGTGGTCCAGCCTTCATAGGCATCCACCTTCATGACAATGACAGATGTTTTGTCAGCCGCCTGAGCCCTCTGGAAAGCATCCCCCAGCTCAGCCGGGTTCGCTACCGTTTCTGCGTGTGCACCCATGGCGGCCGCGTGGGCCTCAAAGTCCACGGCAAAGGCTTCGGGCACTGTCGGCGCATCCACGATCAGGTTGTTGAAACTCTCGTTGCCGGTGTTGTTCTGTAATTTGTTGATGACAGCAAAACCACCGTTGTCCAGCACCAGAATGATCAGCTTCTTCTGCGTCAGAACGGACGAATAGATGTCAGAGTTCATCATCAGGTAGGAACCGTCGCCCACAAACACGATCGTATCGCGCTCGGGCTCCCTTTGCACCTGCGCGATACGGGCACCCCAGGCCCCCGAAATCTCGTAGCCCATGCAGGAAAATCCGAACTCTACGTCAACAGTCCCCACATCAAGCGTACGCCAGTTGGCCGTGACTTCTGCGGGCAGCCCGCCTGCTGCGGCGACTACCCGGTCCCTGCTGTCACACAATGCGTTCACAACACCAATCGCCTGAGCATAGGAATTGGGCCGGTTGTTTCCGAAAGATACGTTCTCGGCCACATAGTCATCCCATTTTGCACGATGCTCCCTGGCTGCATCCACCCAGGTTGCCGGTGCTTTGTGCCCCTCCAGCGCCTTTGTAAGCGCGGCAATACCTTCGCGCGCATCTCCGACAACAGGCAGCGACATATGCTTGCCCGCGTCATGGCGCGCAGCATTGAGGGACACAAATTTCGCCTCCTCGCTGAAAGCGGTCCAGGACCCTGTGGTGAAGTCCTGAAGCCGCGTGCCGACCGCCAGAATCACATCCGCTTCTTCGGCGATGGCATTGGCGCTGTCGGATCCGGTCACCCCGATGGGCCCGATGTTGAGTGGATGCGTGGCAACAAGATTTGCCCGCCCGGCAATGGTTTCAACGACCGGAATCTGGTGGGTTTCAGCGAATGCGCGCATCTCATCGACCGCGCGGGAATACTGCACGCCGCCTCCGGCGATGATCATCGGCCGTGAAGCAGTCTTCAGCAGAGCTGCGGCATCCGCAATCTCATCGGCATCCGGCTGCTGACGGCGGATGCGGTGCACGCGTTTTTCAAAAAACGCCAGCGGATAGTCATAAGTCCAGCCCTGAACATCCTGGGGCAGGCCAATGAACGCTGGCCCACAGTCAGCGGGATCCAGCATCGTGGCAAGAGCCGCCGGCAATGACTGGATCACCTGTGCGGGATGCATAATACGGTCCCAGTACCGGCTGACCGGCTTGAAGGCATCATTCACCCCAAACGTCGGATCGTCAAAGTTCTCCATCTGCTGAAGAACCGGGTCGGGCAGACGCGTCGCATAGGTGTCGCCACAAAGCAGAAGCACCGGCAACCTGTTGGCATGGGCCAGTGCCGCTGACGTCACGAGGTTGGACGTGCCAGGACCGGCCGACGCCGTACAGAACATAAACCGCTGCCGCAGCCACTGCTTTGCATAGCCGGCGGCGGCAAATCCCATGCTCTGCTCATTCTGCCCGCGGTAGAGAGGCAGTTCTTCTTTCACGCCATAGAGCGCTTCGCCAAGGCAGGTGACGTTGCCATGACCGAAGATACCAAACCCGCCTCCGCAGACACGCATCTCCTCGCCATCAATGACAATATACTGGTTTTCAAGCCACCGGATGATCGCCTGTGCTGTGGTGAGGGTGATGGTGTTACTGGTGGTCATTCTCAGTGCCGTCCTTCGGGCGATTTGAGGGGCAGGCCCATTTCGCGTCTTGCGCTGTTCAGAATCCCACGATACTAATTTTGCAACCGGTTGCAAACTGATTTTCATGAAGGTGCTGGCGTGACAGAGATTGGTATCGGCATTCTGGGTGGCGGATACATGGGCAAGGCGCACTCCGTCGCTATGGCCGCAGTGGGTGCTGTGTTCAACACCAGCCTGCGCGCGCGGCTGGAGATGATCTGTGCCAGCACCCCCGAAAGCGCCGAACGGTACCGGGCCGCCTACGGCTTTGCCCGTGCAACCAACGACTGGCGCGTTCTGGTCAATGACCCGAGAGTCCAAGCGATCGTTATCGCAACGCCACAGGAAACCCACCGAGAGATTGCTCTGGCGGCATTCGACCTGGGCAAACCTGTCTTCTGCGAAAAACCGCTCGGAGCTTCACTGGATGACAGCCGGGCTATGGTCGACGCAGCGGAAGCATCCGGCGTTCCCAACATGACCGGATTCAACTACATCCGGACGCCAGCCAGCCAATATGCGCGGCAGCTGATCGCAGATGGCGCGATTGGCAATGTCACATGGTTCCGGGGGGAGCATACCGAAGATTTCCTGGCCGACCCGCAGACACCGGCAAGCTGGCGCACCTCGGGTGACGCTAACGGCACAATGGGCGATCTGTCACCTCATATGATCAACGCCGCACTCGCCCTGCTTGGTCCGATTGACCGGTTAATTGCAGAGGTCGAAACCGTGCACAGACAGCGACCGGGCGGGGACGTCGACAACGATGACCACGGCCAGCTTATGTGCCGCTTTGCCAATGGCGCCATGGGACAGATGTATTTCAGCCGCATCTCCACTGGAAGAAAAATGGGCTACGCCTATGAGGTTACCGGCACAAAGGGAGCGATCCGTTTTGATCAGGAAGATCAGAACGCGCTTTGGCTGTACCGTGCGGAAGGTGACGAGGCGACCCGTGGTTTCACCAAAATTCTGACCGGCCCCGCGCACCCTGACTATGAGCCATTCTGTCAGGGACCCGGACACGGCACCGGGTATCAGGATCAGATCATCATCGAAGCGCGCGATTTCCTGGAAGCAATTGCGACCGGCAAATCCATCTGGCCAACCTTCCGCGACGGGATGGAGGTCAACCGGATCGTTGCGGCAGCCATGGCGTCATCGCGCGAGAAAACATGGAAAGACGTTTCCGCTTTCTGACTTGGGAAAGGAACCCCAGACATGACAATCCGTATTGGCAATGCGCCCTGCTCATGGGGCGTGGAATTTGCGGATGATCCGCGTAATCCGACCTGGCGGTCCGTGCTCAAAGACTGCGCGGACGCCGGGTACAAGGGGATCGAACTTGGCCCGGTAGGCTTCATGCCCGAAGATCCAGCCGTGCTGCGCGATGCGCTGGCCGAGAACGATCTTGAGCTGATCGGCGGCGTGGTGTTCCGCCCGTTTCACGATGCGGCAGCCTGGGATGATGTGATTGATGGTTCAGTGCGGACCTGTAAGGCGCTCGTGGCTCATGGGGCGAAGCACCTTGTTCTGATCGATTCCATTTCCGAGCGCCGCGCCCCCACAGCCGGCCGCGCAGCCGAAGCAGAGCAGATGGATGCCGCCGAATGGGCTGCGTACCGCGACCGCATTGCAACCGTGGCCCGAATGGGCGCCGAGGAATACGGGCTGACCGTAGGCATCCACGCTCACGCCGCTGGCTTCATGGACTTTGAGCCGGAACTGGAAAGACTGCTGGACGAAGTGGACGAGAGCATTCTGAAAATCTGCTTTGACACCGGTCATCACTCCTATGCCGGGTTCGACCCCGTCGCCTTTATGAAACGTCACATTGCTCGGATATCCTACATGCATTTCAAGGATATTGACCCGGCAGTGAAGGCGGACGTTATTGCGAAACGCACTGGTTTTTATGACGCCTGTGGCCAAGGCATTTTCTGCAACCTCGGCCAGGGCGATGTTGACTTCACTGCGGTACGCCAGACCCTGCTGGACGCAGGCTTTGAAGGCTGGTGCACAGTCGAACAGGACTGTGACCCGACGCTCGATCCCGACCCGGTTGGAGATGCGCGTGCAAACCGTGAATACCTTGAATCTATTGGCTTTAACTGAAGGATACTTCAGATGACAAAACTGAACTGGGGTATGATCGGTGGCGGCGAAGGCAGCCAGATCGGACCGGCGCACCGCCTCGGCGCACAGGCAGATGGAAACTTTGTTCTCGCCGCCGGCGCGCTGGACGTGGACGCAGAAAAAGGACGTGCTTATGCACAGAGCCTTGGCGTGGCCCCTGACCGCGCCTACGCCAACTGGCAGGAGATGCTCGCCGGCGAAAAGGACCGCGCAGACCGTGTGGACCTGGTGACCGTTGCAACACCGAACTCCACGCATTTTGAGATCACCAAAGCGTTCCTCGAAGCGGGTTTTAACGTACTGTGCGAAAAGCCGATGACGATGACGGTGGAGGAAGGCGAGGAAATCGTGCGCGTGGCCGAAGCCTCGGGCAAGATATGCGCCGTGAATTACTGTTATTCGGCTTATCCGATGGTGCGCGAGATGCGGCAAATGGTGGCCAGCGGGGACATCGGCAAAGTCCGTCTGGTTGTGACAAATTTCAGCCACGGTCACCACGGCGACGCCACCGACGCGGACAATCCCCGTGTGCGCTGGCGCTATGATCCGGCGATGGCCGGTGTGTCGGGACAGTTTGCCGACTGTGGTATCCATGCCCTGCATATGGCCGGGTTCATCGCGGGAGATGAAGTCACGGCAGTCTCCGCCGATTTCGCGTCCACCATTCCGTCACGTACACTGGAGGACGACGCCATGGTCAACTTCCGGATGTCCGGCGGGACGGTTGGCCGTCTCTGGACATCGTCCGTGGCGATCGGCCGTCAGCACGGCTTCGACATTCAGGTTTTCGGAGAAACAGGCGGTTTGCGGTGGGCATCCGAACAGCCAAACCAGGTGTTCTACACACCTGTCGGAGGGCGCACGCAGATCATGGAGAAGGGCGAGGGCAGCCTGTCGGACGAAGCAGGTCGGTTGTCCCGTGTGGCCATAGCCCACCCTGAAGGGTTCCCGCTTGCCGTGGCGAATATCTACGTCGATCTGGCCGCCGCGATCCGTGGGGAAACCCGCAGCGCCCTGCCTTCGGCCTCCGATGGCCTGCGTTCTATGGCGGCGGTTTACGCAGCTGTGGAATCAGCCGGGGCAGGCGGCACGTGGGTCGACGCGCGGCCACCTATGTTTCGGTAAGGCGTTCAGTCAGCGGGGCGCAGCGTGCCCCGCTCAACAATCGAACAGGGAAAGATCCGTGCCTCAGGGTAGCGGTCCGGCTCGTCGAGCATGGCCACCATCAGCTCGATAGATGAGTTTACGATCTGGCGGATCGGCTGGTGGATGGTCGTGAGGTTTATGTTCTGCCACCCCGCCATTTCCATATCGTTCAGCCCGATCAGCCCGATATCGTCCGGCACTGACAGACCGCTGTCTGTGATCGCGGACAGCACACCGATCGACAGAACATCGTCTCCGCAGAAATAGGCTTCCGCCGGTTTCCGGCTGAGCAGCCGCAACATTTCCGCACGGCCCGCGTTGAATGAATATGCCTCAGCAAAACTGTGCGACAGAGTGAGGCCCGGGTGCTTTTCAAGCTCTCCCATAAATCCCGCGAAACGGTCCTGCGTCGATGTTGCATCTTCGGGTCCGCCCAGAAACCCGATGCGCCGGTATCCGCGCGCAATCAGGGTTCGCGCAGCCATACGGCCACATTCGACATTGTCGATGCCAACCACATGCACCTCAGGCGTCGTCGTGTGTCGTCCGAAACTGTGCACCACCGGAACCCGCGCGTCCCGGAATGCCTTGGCAAACTCCGGCGACAGGGTTGATGACGCCACCACAGCGCCGTCCACCGAATACTGACGCAGCATCCGGACCGAGGCCTCCGGATCCGTTTCATCAGACAGGTTCACAAGAAGCGGTCGCAGACCACGGTCCTGCAGCCCGCGCGTGAACAGATCAAAGACCTGCAGAAAAATCGGGTTATGAAAGTTATTCGACACCAGACCTATCAGCTTTGTGCGCCCGGTTGTCAGAGAAGACGCCAGCGCATTCGGACTGTACCCCAGATCACGGGCAGCCTTTTCAACTTTGCGGCGCATCTTTTCCGAGACCGAAGCACCATCGGTAAAGGTTCGCGAAACAGCCGACCGGGAAACTCCCGCTCGTTCAGCAACTTCTTTCAGCGTAATGGCCATAAATCAGTATTTTCCGGACCCGTCAGGTCAGTCTTTGAGCATCAGTTTGACCAACTATGAAATCTGCAGTCGGTTTTTGCAACCGGTTGCAAACTAAATTCGACTGTGCTTAAGTCGATTCACAGAGGTGGCACAGGCCACTCTTTTGCCATGAAAACGGTAAATCCCGGGAGGAAAAACATGACAACATTGATGAAGAAGCTGGTGCTTGCGACAGCCATCGTTGCCGCACCTTTCATGACGGCGCAGACTGCTGCGGCCGAAGGTGAAAAGTACATTCTGGTCAGCCACGCGCCTGACAGCGACACGTGGTGGAACACCATCAAGAATGGTATCGCCCTTGCAGGCGAACAGGTTGGTGCCGACGTTGAGTACCGCAACCCGCCGACCGGTGACATCGCGGACATGGCCCGCATCATCGAGCAGGCCGCTGCTTCCGGCCCCGATGGCATCATCACAACACTGGCCGACTTTGACGTGCTGAAAGGCCCGATCCAGAACGCTGTCGATCAGGGCATCGATGTGATCATCATGAACACAGGTACGCCAGAGCAGGCCCGTGAAATCGGTGCTCTGATGTACGTCGGTCAACCGGAGTATGACGCGGGCTTTGCGGCCGGTGTGCGAGCCAAAGGCGAAGGCGTGACCAACTTCCTCTGCGTGAACCACGCGATCCAGCAGCCCACAGTGGGCGAACGCTGCCGCGGCTACGCGGATGGCCTGGGTATCGACCTTGGCGACGCAATGATGGACAGCGGCACCGACCCGTCGGAGATCAAGAACAAGGTTCTGGCCTATCTTTCCGCGAACCCTGACGTTGACGGTATCCTGACACTGGGCCCGGTTTCCGCCGACCCGACCATCGCGGCGCTGCAGGAAAACGGCATGGCCGGTGATATCCACTTCGGCACCTTTGACCTCGGCGAAGAAATCGTCAAAGGCATCAAGGACGGCACCATCAACTGGGGTATCGACCAGCAGCCTTTCCTGCAGGCGTATATGCCCGTTGTGATCCTGGCAAACTGGGACCGCTATGGCGTCCTGCCGGGCAACAACATCAACTCCGGCCCTGGCTTTGTGACCAAAGACGGCCTGACCAAAGTTGAAGAGTTCGCCGGCGAATACCGCTGATATCCGGACTTACGGGGCGGCCTTCTGAACAGGAGGGCCGCCCTTTTTTTCTCATTCTGCAAGCCGGGGGACACGCAATGGCAGAATCTACTGATACAGACGAGCGAATAAAGGACATATCTCCCTTGCGGCAGGCCCTGATCCGGCCCGAACTGGGCGGTATCGTCGGCACAGTCGCCGTTTTCACGCTTTTTGCCCTGTTCGCTTTTGACAGCGGTATGTTCAACAGTCAGGGGGTTCTGAACTGGACCATCGTTTCCGCCCAGTTCATGATCATCGCCGTGGGCGCCTGCCTGTTGATGATCTCAGGTGAATTTGATCTCAGCGTTGGATCCATGATCGGCTTCGCCGGCATGATGATCGCCGTTTTCGGTGTTGTTCTGGCATGGCCCATGTGGATGGCCATCATCATCACGTTCGTTATCTGCAGCGCGCTAGGTGCGCTGAACGGCTGGATCGTGGTCCGCACGGGACTGCCGAGCTTTATCGTGACGCTGGCGTTCCTTTTCATTCTGCGCGGCTTCACGATTTACATTCCCCAGACGGTCGAGCGCAAAACGATTATTGGCGGCATCCGGGATGCTGCCGAAGGTGACTGGCTTGCTCCGGTCTTTGGCGGGAAAATCGGTCAGCCTCTGTTTCAGTGGCTTGGCGACATGGGCATTATCGGTGTTTTTGAGCGCGGGTCGCGCGCCGGACAACCGGTTGTCGATGGCATTCCGATGCTGATAGTATGGGCCATCATCCTCATCGTATTTGGCCACGTCCTGCTGACGAAAACCCGCTTCGGGAACTGGATCTTTGCGTCCGGCGGCGATGCCGAAGCCGCACGCAATTCAGGTGTACCTGTGAACAAGGTCAAAATCCTGATGTTCATGTTCACAGCCTTCTGCGCCACCGTCTTCGCGGTCTGCCAGGTCATGGAGTTCGGCTCCGCCGGTGCCGACCGCGGCCTCCTAAAGGAGTTTGAGGCGATCATCGCAGTGGTCATCGGCGGCGCACTGCTGACCGGCGGGTATGGCTCTGTCATCGGTGCCGCGCTCGGCGCTTTGATTTTCGGTGTCGTTCAGCAGGGACTTTTCTTTGCCGGAGTGGAAAGCTCGCTGTTCCGGGTTTTCCTCGGGGTCATCCTGCTCTTTGCGGTGATTCTGAACACCTACATCCGCCGCATCATCACGGGGGAGCGCTGATATGTCAGATCCGATCATTCAGATGAAAGGCATCCAGAAGCATTTCGGCAGTGTTATTGCTCTAGCCGGTGTGTCGGTGGATGTGTTCCCGGCCGAATGTCACTGCCTGCTGGGCGACAACGGCGCGGGGAAGTCGACCTTCATCAAAACGATGTCCGGTGTGCACAAGCCCACGAGCGGCGAGATCATCTTTGAGGGCAAACCGCTCGACTTCGCCGATCCACGGGATGCGATCTCGGCCGGTATCGCGACTGTGCACCAGCACCTGGCGATGATCCCGCTGATGTCCGTGAGCCGCAATTTCTTCATGGGCAATGAACCCCTGAAGAAAGTGGCTGGGCTGAGCTTTTTTGACCATGACTATGCCAATCGCATCACCATGGAAGAAATGCGCAAAATGGGTATCAACCTGCGCGGCCCGGATCAGGCCGTGGGCACATTGTCCGGCGGGGAACGTCAGACCGTTGCCATTGCCCGGGCGGTTCATTTCGGTGCCAAAGTGCTGATCCTCGACGAGCCGACATCGGCTCTGGGTGTCCGGCAGACATCCAATGTGCTGGCCACGATCGACAAGGTCCGCAAGCAGGGCATCGCCGTCGTTTTCATCACGCACAATGTACGTCACGCCATGGCCGTGGGCGACCGTTTCACGGTGCTCAATCGCGGCCAGACCCTGGGAACTGCTGTAAGGGGTGAAATCACACCCGAGGAGCTTCAGGACATGATGGCGGGCGGCCAAGAAATGGCAACGCTCGAAGGCAGTCTGGGCGGCACAGTCTGAAAAAATACCCGTCGCCTCATGGGAGGCGGCGGGCATCCATCTGCGTGAGACCAGACGTAAAGTCTTCCGCCGACATCCCTTTTTCCAGAGCTTCATGAAAATACGCCTGCTGCGTCTGTTGAGCGAGGCCGCCGACGGGTGGGTCAAGGTCGAGGTTCGTGGGAAATGAATACCCTTCGGCAGTTGCCGCGATCACTGCGCTGACTTCTGCAGCGGTCAACCGGCCAGCATCGGCCGCAGCCCGGACCAACGGATAAAGAGCATTACACATAGCAGTCCGGTCGAGCGTCTCCATCGCGCGCCCGAATGGTGAAGAAATCTGCAGCAGGTTAGCGAGGCGCTGGATATCGGCTGACGTATTGGCACCCGCCGCATGGAACAGCGCAGGACTGAAAAACACAGCGTCACCTTTTGCCAGCGGTAACTGAACGTAGTTTTCCTCGAAAAACGCGCGGAAATCATCCCGGCGCCAGGCAGCATACCCGGGCAGATACGCCTGCGAATAGGGCAGCAGTTTTGTTGACCCGCTTTCTATCGGCATATCGGTATGTGCAACTGCCCCCTGCAGGGTAAGAACCGGCGACAGCGCATGTACATGCGCGGGAAACGCAGCGCTGATGTCGGCAGTCTGCCTCCGAATAAAACCCAGCGCGCTGGTCAGATTGATTTTCATGGCGTTTCCTCCCGCGCGGGAAGGCTGTGGAGTGCAAACTGTAAGTACCTCGTCAGTCCAATGGCGGGGCACCACCATTGCGGATTGCGCTCTCAATCCAGGGCGCCAGACGCTCAGCTGCTTCTGCCGCGCCTGGAGGTTGTTCAAAGTTTGCCAGTTTGTCTTTCCAGACATCTGTTGCACGATCTGCAGAAGTGCGCGCCCCGGCCTCAGACCACGTACCGAAATTATTGAGGTCGGCAACAATGCTCTCGTAAAATTCCGTGTTATAGCGCGCCATTGTGTGATCGGTCGCAAAGAAGTGCCCGCCAGGCTGGACGTCCTGCAGTGCGTCAAAGCCGATCTCTTCGGCATCTGCCCGCGGGCGCGTGGATAGTTCAGCGAAAACCTGCAGCGCTTCAATGTCATTGATGAACTTCTCGTAGCCAAAGGTGAGCCCCCCCTCCAGCCAGCCAGCCGAATGCACAATCAGCGTTCCATGAGCCAGCGATCCGCCCCATAGCCCCATGACTGTCTCCATGCTCGACTGCATATCCGCGACGTTGGAGGCCGAACCCGACGCTGTGCGCCAGGGCAGTCCGATCAGCCGCGCCAGTTGCCCGCCTCCGATCTGCATCTTGATATGTTCCGGTGTACCGAAGGCCGGCGCTCCGGATTTCATGTGAACGTTCGAGCTGAACCCACCGTAGCTGACCGGCGCACCCGGTCGCGCCAACTGTGCAAGCGTGATCCCGAAAAGGGCCTCCGCATGCTGCAGCGTCAGCGCACCGGCGGGTGTGACAGGCGCCATCGCGCCGGCGAGACAGAACGGCGTTATTACTGACATCTGACCGGCGCGGGCGAAGTCTATAATTCCCTGGGCCATCGGGTTGTCGAGCATGCGCGGCGAGTTTGTATTGATGATCGTTGTCACCCAGACGCCGTCTTCAAAGTCGTCGCCCGACAGACCCAGTGCGGTCTGTGTCATTTCGAACCCCTGCTCCACCTGCGCCCTGCCGCGCGAAAACAGAAAGAGCGGCTTATCCCCGAATTCCATCTGCGCGCGCATCGTCTGGTAATGCCTGAGGTGTACCGGCACATCCTGCGGCTCCGTCAAAGGCCCAAATGTATGCATAATATCATAGCTCTGGCAGAGTTTTACCGCTTCTTCAAAATCCTGAAGAGTGCCAGGCCTGCGCCCGCGTTCCGCATCATTCGCATTCGGGCAGCCCACGCCCGGCATAAAGATCATCGCGCCCTGCTCATAGGTCTGTTCCCGGGACGGGTTCGCAGCGCGCAGCCGGATGGAGGACGGGGCAGTGGCCAGTGCGGCCTCGACGACATCACGCCCCACAAAAACCATATCGTCATCATCAACTCGGGCACCGGCAGTCGCGAAAATCGTACGGGCCTCGGGCAACAGGACACGGAGCCCCAGCTCTTCGAGCACGCGCAGAGCCGTCTCGTGAATTGCCTCCACTTCGTCGCCCGAAAAGACGTTCTGCGCAGGAAAGGGATGCATCAGCTGCCTGTAGTCTGGTTTGCGCAAAACTGCCGCGCCGGTTTCCCTGTTCCGGCGTCTCCGCCCCCGTGCGGGCCTTGAGGAAGATGTAGATGTCGGTGTCATACAAAGCTCTCCGGCGCGTCGTCGATAACGCTGCCGGACGCTCACACGAATGCCAGTAACTGTCTACACAAAAAGTACATATGTGTATTTTATTGAGCGATGGTCAGGTTGTGGCACGAACCTGGTTCAGCCTTTCCACGTCAGCATCGGCGGGTTCTTTGCCCGACAGACAATAGAGGTAATGCGCGGCACGGCTGATCCTGGTGTCCCAATCCTCTTTCTGATCCAGCGCATCATAACCGATCTGCGTAAAATACAGGATACGGGCGCGCACTTCGCTTTCGCCGTCCGCATATCCATACCGCCGGAACATATCTGTCAGCGCATCAAGGCGCTGATTGTCCGACTTATCCAGCAGCGCACGCACCGAACCGGATCTTCTGGCCCAGTCGCGAACCGCAAAATCGAGCCGCGTGTCAAAACTTCCCTTACTGATCCAGGAGGCGAAAAAGTTCACGATGGCACCGTTTATCGTATCTGCGGGCGCTTCGGCCGCATCAACGATCACCTGGGTATTTGTGCTGCGCCAGTGTTCCAGCAGGTCGTCCAGCAGATCGGCGCGGCTGTCAAAGTGCCAGTAGAAGCTAGACCGCGACGTGTCCATTTTGGCGGACAGAACCAGCACTTTCACATTTTCCTCCCCTTCCGAGATGAGAGTATCGAGTGCGATTTTTATCCAGTCAGCCTTAGTGTGACGCTTGGGTCCGCGTCCGCGACCGCTTTTCTTTTTTTCTGCCATGCTGTGTCCCGGCGCTTGTTTCGCTGATTTACGTACAATAGTGTACTTTCTGCAATCCTGCAGCTATGTCTGTCGTCAGGGTTTTTGGAACCAATTTCGGCCTAAACTAAGCGAGAGCTTGGCTCATCTTTTTGGTTTGATTATGCGGCGTGTTTGCGGTGATGCAAGCGACGCTCTTCTAGCGTCTTCTGTTTCATCCTTTCTCGTTGTTGTAGAATGGCTTTGTCCCGTCTGAAGCAGACGTCGGCGGGTGTGACATTGATGATGCTCTCGTGACAACGCTGGTGATTATAGTGATCGACAAAGGCCGTGATCTGCGCCTCGAGATCGCCAGGCAAGAAGTAGTTTTCCGGCAAGATGCGGTTCTTGAGGGTCTGATGCCAGCGTTCGATCTTGCCCTGGGTCTGCGGATGGTACGGCGCACCGCGCGAGTGTTTCATGCCTTTGTGCCGCAACCACTCTGCCAGATCCCCTGAGACATAACTGGAGCCGTTGTCGCTAAGAAGACGCGGCTTATGAACGACGTGGATTTGATCACCGCCAGACGCCTGTAGCGCCAATTCCAGTGTGTCCGTTACATCTTCTGCCCGCATGGTCGTGCAAAGCTTCCAGGAGACGATGTAGCGACTGTAATCATCGAGAACCGTGCTGAGATAGAACCAGCCCCAGCCCAGAACCTTGATGTAGGTGAAGTCTGCCTGCCAAAGCTGGTTGATACCAGTCGTCTTGTGCTGGAACTCATCGGCAGCCTTCAGGACGATGAACGCCGGGCTGGTGATCAGATCATGCGCCTTGAGCGTGCGATAGACTGTGGATCCGGACACAAAATAGCGCTTCTGATCGGTGAAGGTCACAGCCAGTTCGCGTGGTGATAGCTCCGTTTCCTTCAACGCAAGATCCGCAACCTTACGCTTCACTTCGGTGGGCACCCGGTTCCAGACGTGCTTTGGCTTGGGAGATTGATCTTGCAACCCAGCCTCACCTCGCTGCAGATATCGGTCGTACCAGCGGTAAAATGTGGTGCGGGAAATACCCAGCTTGGCCAGTGTCTGGCGTGCTGATAGATGGCTTTCCTCAACCAGGCGAATGATCTCTAGCTTCTCAGATGCAGTATACCTCATTCGTGGTCGCCCCCATCCTCGAGCAAGCTTTTTTTGAGAAGACGCAGCTCAAGTGTCTGCTCAGCGACGACTTATTTGAGGTCTTTTGCCTCGCGGCGCAGCTCCTTGACCTCATCACTATTTGCAGCCCGCGCTGTGTCCCCGGCCAGACGCTTCTTCCCAGCCTCCATGAAGTCCTTGGACCATTTGTAATACAGACCCTGGGATATGCCCTCGCGGCGGCACAACTCTGTAATGCTATCCTCGCCACGCAACCCATCCAGCACGATCCGGATCTTCTCCTCGCTGGAATACTGCTTGCGTGTAGCCCGCTTGATATCTTTGACGATCTTCTCGCCGGGGCTCTTCGTTGTCTTTCTCATCGTCCACTCCTCAGTGATTACGATGAGCAACAAACACTCTCTTAGCAAATGATCCTATTTGGACCCATAAGTGCTGACCTCAGACAGGATATGACCTGGCGGCCCGGTCTTTTCGACGGCAGACCACTGCGGATCGCACGTGTCAGTTTCACCGGTGACCTCAGCTTCGAACTGTCGGTCGACCGCAGCGTCGGTGACATCCTGTTACATGAACTTCTGAGCGCTGGTGACACCCTGGGCGCCAGGTTGATCGGAGTTGAAGCACTCTCGGCGCTGTGCATGGAGAAAGGGTATATCATGACCGGCAAAGACACGGATGGTGAAACCATGCCGCACGACCTGGGTTTTTCCGGGCCGCGCACGCGCAAAAAAGCAGCCTTTGTCGGCGACCGCAGCCTGCGCAGCGCTCTGGCGGAATCCCCGGATCGCAAACAACTGACCGGCCTTCAGGTGCCGGAGGGCGCGCTGCCGCTGCCGGTCGGCGCCCATATTGTCGAGTACCGCGAAGGCAGGCGGTTTTCAGTCGGCTACGTGACATCGTCCACCTTCAGTCCCGCCCTGGGCAGGCCAGTCGCGCTTGGGTTGGTTGAGGCAGCTGCCTCCCGTACCGGGCAGATGCTGGCCGCCTGGCATATGGGCGAAGAGGTCCCGGTCATGCTGGCACCACCCACAGCCTTTGATCCGGAAGGGAGCCGGTTGGATGCGTAACGACACCGCGAACTGGAAAAAGCCGGCAGACACCCTGCAGCAGTTGAAAACGGGTTCACTGCATGTCCGCGAAGTGATGGGCATCCGGCAGACCATGGTCAGTGCACCAGCGCCACAAAAAGAAGCGCTTTCCGGAGGCCTGCCACTCATTGGCTGGCCTGAAATCGCGCCCGAGACGGATTACGCTCTTTCACTGCGGCGGGACCGCGTTCTGCGCATCGGCGGCCCGGTGCTGCAGGACGGCTGGAACAATGATGCCCGGCTGGCAGCGTCTGATATGACAACGGGTCTTACCGTTTTCGACATCAGCGGCGCAGATGCACTCGCACTTCTCAAACGCGGAGCCGCACTCGATGTTCGTAACAGTTCCGCCTCATGTGCATGGTTGTTTGCAGGTTTCCATATCCTGATCTGCCAATACCAGACTACGGGAACCTTCCGCGTTCATGTCGCCAGAGGTCTGTCACACGCCTTCTTTGAAACGTTGTCTGCTTTTGCAGACCAGTTATCTGACGCACCCGCTCCAGCCTGATGACCTGGCACGGGCGTGAACAAGCGGTTTCGTTAAGCCAGATCTGCGATTCTCTGCAAACTTTATCATTCGCCGCAAAATTGCCTCAATCAGAAATCTCCGGTCAGCCGAGGCCGCGAGTCGCGTTTCCCGCCAGCAAACAATGCCCTTCAAAAGCGCAAAAACCGGCGCGGTACCGCAACAGTTTCTGGTTAAAAGTGTATAAAATCATAACCATCAGGCTGAGGTAGCAATCCGCGATGGCCTCACTTTCAACAACTTTCCCGCTTACCGTTCCAACAACTGACCATCGCGGGGGCGATAGTGAAAGTGAGTTAGAGTAATGCTGCGTGCGTGCCTGAATAGTACTAGAATGAACCGGCGGAAAGCTGTTGCCAGGGTCTCTGACTTCCGCAAGGAAGAAGAAGGTACGGTGACAATTTTCGCCGCCTTCATGATCATCATGATGCTCATGGTCTGCGGTATCGCCGTTGACCTGATGCAGAACGAGATGGAGCGTACACGTGTGCAGAACACGCTGGACCGTGCGATCCTCGCGGCATCTGACCTCGATCAGCCACTTCCGGCAGATCAGGTTGTGGACGACTATTTTGCCAAAGCGGGCATGACCGAATTCCTCGATGACGTGCAGATCACACCCGGTGCGCACCTGCCTGTAACCAACTACCGGATCGTCGCCGCAACAGCGCGAACGCGCACGCCTTCTACATACATGTCGATTACCGGCGTCAATTCGCTGCCGGTATACACGTCCGGTATGGCTGAAGAAATCATTGAGAAAACAGAGATTTCCCTGGTTCTCGACATTTCGGGCTCTATGCGGTTTGACGACCGTATCAGCCGTCTGCGCGTTGCCGCGAATGAATTCCTGGAATCGGTTCTCGACGGACAGGCTGGTACAACCACCTCTATCAATATCGTGCCCTACGCCGGGCAAACCAACCCGGGACCCATTGTCTTTAACCGCGCCGGCGGCAGAAAGTTTGCTGAAACCATCACAGTAGACGGCGAAGAACAGCCCTATGGCGGCGACGTGACCAACGAGTATGTGGATGAAGATGGTGACACTCAGACTGAGACGACGTACGTGCCATACCGCGACAGGTCGGCTTGTCTTGAGCTGGGCTCCAGCGATTTCAACAACATCAATCTGCCGTCAGGTGGGTATGATCAGACCCCGCACTTCATGAACTGGGCAATTGATAACCCGACGATGGACTGGGGCTGGTGCCCGCTGAATAACACGTCCATCCAATATGCGCAGAACAATCTGGGCGAACTGAAAAAGTTCATCAATGAGATGCGCCTGCATGACGGTACGGGCACGCACTACGGTATGAAGTATGGCGTGGCGCTGCTGAACCCGACGTCGAATTCCACGATCCGCGCACTGGAAACAGCTGGTCATGTGCCGCCGCAGTTTGCTGACCGCCCGGCACCGTTCACCGATACGGATACGCGCAAGTTCGTCGTTCTGATGACTGACGGCAAGATCACGGATCAGCTGCGTCCGAAAGACGACAACCATCCGCTGAACCCGACAAAAGAACTGAATGCGCGGAAATCCGATCGCGAGAGGATCTCCACTACCAGCAACAACGTCACCAGCTTTTACTCAATGTGTGACAAAGCGAAAGCGGAGGGCATTGTCATCTATACGATCGCGTTTGAAGCCCCCAGCGCAGGCGTAACTCAGATGCGCAACTGTGCCACTGAGGCATCCTATGCCTACACCGCACAGGGCGTTGAGATCAGAACGGTTTTCAAGGCGATCGCGCGGCAGATCAACGAACTGAGGCTGACACAATGATTTCGAGAACTCTGAATTTTCTGCGGTTCTTCCGCAAGAACGAAGACGGACAGATCGCGATCGAATTCGTGCTTCTGGTACCTATCCTGTTCACCGCGTTCATGTCTTCTGTTGAGCTCGGCATCTATTCCATGCGGCAGATGTGGCTTGACCGGGGGCTGGACATCGCGGTGCGCCAGGTTCGCGTGAATACTCAGGCTATCCCGTCACATGACGCGCTCAAAATCGTTATCTGTGAGAACGCCGGATTTATTCCTGACTGCACGGACAGCCTGAAACTGGAAATGATCGTTGTCGACCCGCGCGCTTATGTCGGCCTCGACAATACCGTTGACTGCGTAGACCGGTCGCTGCCGATCACCAGTCAGGATCCGCCAAATTACCAGACGGGTGAAGAACACGACCTCATGCTGCTGCGTGCCTGCGTCAAGTTCAATCCGATCTTCCCGACCACAGGTCTTGGGTTCCACTTTGGCAAAGACGGCGCCGGACAGGCATCCATGACGGCAACCTCGGCCTTCGTACAGGAGCCAGGCACATGATGACCCGTTTAAACTCAATCCGTCTGATGCTGAACCGCTTCCGCCGGTCCGAAGACGGTAACGTCGCCATCGAAGCGATGATCATCCTTCCGCTCGTTTTCTGGGCGTATCTCGGAATGTTCTCGATATTCGATACTTACCGGCAATACACGAACAACCAAAAAGCAACCTATACGATTTCAGATATGATTTCGCGTCAGGTTTCGCCGCTGGATGACACTTTCATCGATGGCGCGCGCAGCCTGTTCGACGAGCTGACGAGAACCATCACTGAGTCGTTTCTGCGGATTTCCGTTGTCCAGTATGATACGGCATCCGGTAGCTACCAGGTGGTTTGGTCACGGGTGCGCGGGAGCGCTTTCAACAGCCTCACCAACGCCGATATCTCGGGTTGGCACGACAGACTGCCCGTGATGCCGGACGACGACCAGATCATTGTCGTCGAAACACGTACACGACACGACCCCGTGTTTGATCTGGGCCTTTCAACCCGGAACATCGACAACTTTGTCTTCACACGGCCCAGATACGCAAAGCAGCTTTGCTATGCTACGACCTGCGCAATCGTTACCCCGACGGTGGTAACACCGACAGAGATTGACTGAAGACGGGCCGCCTCCCGGTGGCCTGTTCCATTTGTCACCGGGTCCGGCCGTCAGGCGCGGGCCCGTTTTCGTGTCGGATCGACGAATGGAATGTCTGACACCGTAACCTCAAGACGTTTCATATGTCCGTCCATCATGCCGACGTGCAGTTTCGTGCCGGTTGCCGCGTGCTCAACGGAAAGACGCGCCATCGCCACGGCGGACTGAAGTGCGGGTGATCTGGTTGCAGATGTCACCACACCGACCTGCCGTTCGCCCCTGAGAACGGGGCACCCGTGTGCGGGAACATCATCGCAATCAAAGATCAGTCCGCGCAGGACCCGGCGCGGGTCTTGGCTGTTGCGCTCAAGAGCCGCCCGCCCCGAAAAATCAGATTTACGCAGATCCACCGCAAACCCGAGGCCCGCCTCGAAAGCATCAATGCCCGGCGCAAACTCAGCGCCTGCCGCTGCAAGACCGGCTTCTATTCGGATAATCTCCAGTGCCGCCGACCCCATTGGTCTGAGACCGAATTCTTCGCCCGCTTCTGTCAGCGCGTCCCAGATCGTCAGGGCATCCGCTTCCGCACAGAAAATCTCATACCCCAGCTCTCCAGTATACCCCGACCGAGTCAGCATAAAGGGAGCGCCTTCCCGGTCCTTCAGACGCGCTACCGTCGCCCCAAACCATTTTACATGCTCAAGGGCCGGCACATGCGGCTGTGTAAAGACAAGTTTGCTGAGCAGATCGCGTGACCGCGGTCCCTGAAGCGCGAGATTGGGCAGGGAATTTCTCAGATCGTGCACCCGGACCTGCAGCCCGCCTTCTTCAGCCATCCGGCTGAGCCACCGCCCACTTTCTTCTGATCCACAGCACCAGCGAAAGAGTTGCGGGGCCATCCGGAAAAGTGTTCCGTCATCAATCACTTCGCCGCTTTCGTCGCACAACAGGCTGTAAGTCCCGCGCCAGACAGCCAGCCGGTTCACATCTCGCGTCATCGCCTGCTGCAACAGACGTTCCGCATCCGGCCCAATGATATCAAACTTCCGCAACCCGCTCATATCCTGGAGCGTTACAGCCTCGCGGCACGCCCAGTATTCACCGGTTGTCCCATGTGCCGGGAAACTGACAGGCGTCCAGAGATCGCGGGCAGGTGCGAAGTGATCCGTCTGCGGTGCCAGTCTGGGGTGAAATGCGGATTCGTGACTGATCAGCATCGGGGCGTCCTCTTTTGGCCGATAGGCAACGGCGCGCTGAATCCTTGTCTGCGGCCGGTAGATGCGCACATGCACATCTGTGGGGTTCCAGCCGTTGATCGGATCAATGTCATCCGGGCAGGCTGTGGATACGCAGATAAGATCATCCAGCGCGGCCATGGCCACATAATCGCCGGGCCGCGAGTAGCTTTCGGCGGTCATCAGATGGTGGTGCGGATCCACCCAGGTGTTCCAGAAAAAGTTGATGGCGGGCCAGGCCGGTCGGCGGCCGACACCAAAGCCGGCGAGCGCATCAGAGATATTGTCCGAACAGTTCACATGACCCGGGAAGCCGCGTTCCTCGTAGCCACGTGCGGTGCACGCCAGCCCGAACGTATCATGCCGGCCGCAGGTGTCCTGGATCACCTGAAGCATGGGCACCATGTCCTGGTCAAAGAACTTGTCAGACAGACCTGGCCCCGGAAAAGCACGGCGCACCATACTGCGTGTGGCGGTCGCATCGATCATCAGTTCGGTCTGGCGATCCAGCCCAGCTTTGCGGAAGGCCTGAAAGTCTGAACACTGCTGGCCTTCGACGTCGATGATCTGGAGCACCTCCCCGCGGCGAAGCTCATAGCTCATGGCGCTGGCCCGCGGCACGGTGAATTCTTCCCGGATGTCTCCGAGCGGTTCGGGCAACAGCGGCCCGGTGTTGCCGGCACGCAGATGAGACACGGTAACGGTGCCACCGCTCCCCTGCTCAATGAGCTGGCGTGCAGGCGCGCCACGGATTGCCCAGACGGTACACGTCGCGCGGGCTTTCAGAACAACCGGCTCCTCGGACCAGGCAATGTCGGTGCAGTTGATGCTGCCGCTCACCGCACCGCCCATGCGCTCCGTCCATCCTACCAGTGGCGCAGATGCAAAGTCGCTCAGGCCAATGCTGTCATTGCCTGACAGGCCGAGAAGCCCCCCCGCGTCGCCGCCCTTCTGGTCGAACACGGCCACTGAAAGCCGGTCACCGGGCGCAAGGCTGATGCTCAGCAGGTCACCGGGCCCGACATCAAATCTGTGCAGGTCCCGCGGGCCGATCAGTATGGTGTGGAGGTTTTCCGGTGCGTTAAATCCGGGGAACCGGCGGGCACCAGAGTGCTGGCCGATGTTCGAGAACGCATGAATAGTATTCTGACCGCTCACGATCACTCTCTCCATGGACCGTCCGAAGCGGCCGTCCTCATCGTTCCTGCAAGTGGATTCTTATGTCAACTGCCGTAACGACATGTGAACGCAAAACACCGTGAAAGCATCGCGGGCGGTTCAGCTGCTGCCACGTATTTCCAGTATTCTGGCGTCAGAGCGCAGCCACTGTTCCAAGCGTTCCGGCACAACACCCTCCGGCAGACGCAGACGCCCTTTGAGCGCGCATTCCCAGACCGTAGCCACGCGCCAGCCTGCGTCCAGAAGCGCTGCGGTCTGTTGCGCGTCGCGATCCCGGTTCCGACCAATTTTCTCCCGCCAGAATTCCGGGCGCGTGGCCGGCCAACTGAACAATGCACAGTCATGCCCGTGCCAGAAACAACCATGCACAAAAACTACAGCACCATAGCGTCGCAGAACAATGTCAGGACGTCCCGGCAATGACCTGACGTGCAGCCGGTACCGGAAACCCGCCGCATGCAGGCCCCGTCGGACAGCCATTTCGGGTTTTGTGTTTTCAGCGCGGATACGCGACATGTTCCGGCTGCGCACAGCAGGGGAATGCACGTCTGCCATCTGCCTCAGCTTTCGGCCATCGCCCCGGCCATACACCGCATGATATGCGGATGCATCAGGCGGGCAACGTCGGCAAACACCGGAACGGCGACCGAGTTTCCGAACTGGCGGTAGGCCTGCGTGTCAGAAACGGGAATACGGAAATCATCCGGATACCCCATGAGCCGCGCACACTCGCGCGGCGTCAGCCGCCGCGGGTTTTGCCCCCCACCCTGCTGCACTAGGATTTCCGAGCCGTCTTTGTAGTACCGCGCGGACAGGGTACGCGCTATGTCGTCCGGCCCCACCAGGCCAAAACCAAATCCGTTTCCGGCGGCACGGTGCCGGGCTGCATAGGCCTGAAGGTAAGACCAAAGTTTGTCCGACAAGGTGTATTTTGCAGCAACGGTTGCGGCAGCTCCCTCGGTGAATGGCGGTTCAGCAGCTTCTGTCCCGTCACCGCTATGCAGGACCGAGCGCATTTTGGCACGCCCCTTTTCCGGCAGATGCATGTCCGCGAAATCAAACCCGGTGTCATGACGAAATCCAACGATTACAATGCGCTCCCGGTGCTGCGGCAGGTAGTGCGCCGCATCAATAACCCGCGTGTGCAGAGAATATCCAAGCTCTTCGCTGAGCTTCCGGCGGATGACACCGAATGTCCGCCCGCCATCGTGACTGGTGAGGTTCTTGACGTTCTCAAGCAGAAAACCCGCCGGCCGGTGAAATTTCAGGATACGCAGGACATCGAAGAAAAGCGTGCCCTGCGTCTCATCATCAAAACCGTGAGCCCGGCCCAAAGCGTTCTTTTTGGACACACCGGCAATGGAGAAGGGCTGGCACGGAAAACCGGCCACCAGAACATCGTGCGCCGGAATATCAGCAGCATCTACCGCTGTAATATCGCCTGCCAGTGGTCGGTTGTCGCGGTAATTTGCACTGTAGGTCTTTTGCGCAAACCGGTCCCATTCGGATGTGAAGACACACCGCCCGCCAACACATTCCATGGCGCGACGCAGCCCACCGATACCCGCGAAGAGATCAATAAATTCAAATGTATCGCTCACAAGTCCCCACAGTCACCGCCACCCCCGGGCCAGCAGTCCCGGCATTATGCCAGGTCGCGTCAGCATGCCAAGGGCCAAGTTCAAACACTATTGCCGGTTTTCCGCATGCGCCCGTCTGAGGCACCGTAGGAACTCTTTGGTTTTCCGGTCCGGTTCCGGTTGGCGCCGTGTGATCGCTGCGAACCGGCTGACATAGGCCGAGTGCCGCGCCGCGATCGGCCGCACACTGTTACTGGCCATGAATGTCGCGGCAACATGATCGGCAAGATACCCAAGATAACACCCCGACTGAATCAGAAGAGCGAGTGCCTCTTCTTCCTGAACCCGTGCCGCACGGCGCAGACCCAGTTTCTGGCCTGCAATCATATTTGGTGAATTGAAACCGAACCCCGCGTACTTCCAGCTGCTCAGTTCCGGAAGCGCATCCGGATCGGATGGCGCGTCAAACAAGGGATGCCCCCGGCCACAATAAAGCGTCATATGTTCGTCATAGAGCGGCTCATAGCTCAGCGACCCGGACTGGCGGTGGATCGGAACAACCGCCACATCCAGTGATCCGTCGACAACCTGAGCCTCCAGCACATTCGGTGCATGCAGCGCAATTTCCAGCGTGACCCCCGGTGCGGACTGGTCAAACCGGCGAATGGCATCGTCCAGATGCGCCTCGGGATTGGTTGTGGACTGATCGAAAATGCCCAGACGCAGCGTCCCGGTCAGGGTCTGGTGTATCTCGTCCACTTCGGCCTGAAACCCATCCAAAGAACCCAGCAACCGGCGCGCAGATGCCAGAACCTTCTCTCCCTCGACCGTCAGCGAGAACCCGGATGGGCCACGATTGCACAGACGCAATCCCAGCCGCTGCTCCAGATCAGCGATGTGACGCGAGATCGTTGAGCGGCCGATATTCAGCTCCAGTTCAGACGCAGCAAAGCCGCCACATTCAGTGACCGCCACAAAAATGCGTATCAACCGGATGTCGACATCACTCAGCCGTTTCAGCAGTGCACGTTTTGCCAAACCAAGGTTTCCGTTTTCTGCAACTATACCGGCTAAAGTTTCCCCTTATCAAACGAGAATAAAGGTATAGGCTGCCTGTGAGGAGTTCCAGGGACCTACGCTCCCGGACATGCTCAAAAAACAAGCTCTGTGCGGGCAGAACAGCCGCAAAATCAGCAGAGAAGCCAACAAGGAGACTGTAATGGCAATTGAACCGCCACTTATGGATCTGCCGATCAAAACCGCCGATCAGGGGTTTTATCGGGGGTTCAGCGTAAACGTAACCGTCGTAAGTAAAATCATCATCAGTGTTCTGGTGGTCTGGTGCATTGTCTGGCCCACACAGGCCGGCAGGGTCCTTGGCGACTGGAACACGGCGATCCTCGCCCAGTTCGCTGCCTGGTACATCTGGGTTGTGACAGCCTTTGTGATTGTCTGCATCGGGCTGGCGCTCTGGCCGACGGCAGGCAGACTCAATCTTGGAGTTGAAGGCGAGAAGCCCGAGTTCTCGAATTTTTCATGGTTTTCCATGATGTTCGGCGCCGGTATCGGCGTTGGCATGCTGACCTGGGCCGTGGCAGAACCTGTCGCCCACTTCAAAAACAACCCATCGGTTATTCAGGGACTGACCACAGCGCTTGACGCCGACAATGTGCGGACGGCCTATGTCTGGTCATACCTGCACTGGGGGCTTGGGGCGTGGGCCTGCTATGCCGTCGCGGGGCTCGCGCTCGCGTTCTTCAGTTACAGACGAGGTCTGCCTCTGACGATCCGGTCATCGCTGACACCGCTCTTTGGCAAATCCCTTTCGGGTACAGTCGGACACATCATTGATATCGTGGCCGTTGTTGCGACCATTCTTGGTGTGGCGCAAACCCTTGGGTTCGGCGTTGAGCAGTTTGTTGCGGGTCTGACACGGATTGGCTTCAGCGGTCTGGCACTCGAAGACGGTTCTGCAACGACACTTGGTATTGTTGTGGCGCTCGCGGTCATCATGGGTGCGTCCACACTGTCGGCGCTGTCTGGTGTCGGCAAGGGCATCAAATGGCTGTCTAACATCAACATGGTTCTGTCGATCTTCCTGCTGGGATTCTTCATCATCTTTGGGGCAACCTGGTTCGGAGCATCAGCATTCTTCATCGGCATCTGGGACTATCTGGTCGCCCTGCCGTGGCTGAGCTTCAACGTGTACGCCTCTGACGGTGTCGAAGGATCCGAAGCCTTCCTGCTCACACAGTGGCAGGGCTGGTGGCCGGTCTTTTACTGGGCCTGGTGGATTGCATTTGCTCCTTTCGTAGGACTGTTCCTTGCACGTATTTCGCGGGGCCGCAGCATCCGTGAATTCGTGCTGGGTGCTATGATCGTGCCGTCACTGATGTGCTTTGTCTGGTTTGCATGGGCCGGTGGCACAGCGATCGATCTGGAGCTGAACGGCGACGCCAACGGACTGATCCTTGACGCCGCCAACGGTGACAAGATCTTTGCGATGACCGAATTCATGCTCGCACCGATTGCCGAATTCCTGGCATGGGGCATGGCGGTAATCATCGTGGTCCTGCTGATGACGTTCCTTGTCACATCCGCTGACTCCGCGGTGCTGATCGTGAACACCATCAATGCTGCAGGCGATGAAGGCCCGAAGGCACGTCCGCACATCCTGTTCTGGGGTGGCGCGCTGGCTCTTGTGGTCGGTGGCCTGCTGATCTCCGGTGGCACCGGTGCTATCCAGACAGCGATGGTTATCGGCGCTCTGCCGTTCTCCATTGTGATGGCGCTGATGTGTATCGCTCTGATCAAGGCGATCTGGAACGATGGTCGCCGCGAGGCCGCCGGCGTTCAGACAACCAACGAAGAGCTTGCTTCGCCAGCTGAGTAAGCTGACGACCAATACAATAGTACAAAAGGCCCGGAGTTTCCTCCGGGTCTTTTTTCATTCAATGGATGAACTCAGGAAGTGCCGCCCTGCCGGAGCTGATAACCGGTTTCGATTTTCAGAGGACTGTCGCCGGCTTCACCTGCCAGAACACGACTGATCGTATTGCCTGCCGCCACACCAATATCAAAGGCAAAAACATCAACGGTTGTGAGCGCGGGATAAGCCACGGCGGCAATCTCGAACGCCCCAAAACCGGTAATCGCCAGGTCATCAGGCACCACTACACCGCGGCGCTGGCAGGCCGATAATGCACCGAATGCCACGGTATCCGAGACACAGATCAGCGCGTCATAGTCCGCAATGCGCGCGCCCAGAGCGTCCACGGCGCGCGCACCTTCGGTCATTGAAACAGGCGCCGGGCCGATGCTGATCACATCCACCGGACCGAGACCTTGCCTGTCGGCAGCCTCGCTGACGCCCCGGCAACGCTCGGCCCCGCGACGGTCACTGTCACCCTCGGCCCCGAGAAACGCGAACCGGCGGCGCCCGGAAGCAGCCAGCTGATCAACAACCCCCGCCATGACATCCGCATTGGAAAACCCGACCGTATGCCCGATCGGATCAGCCGGCAGATCCCACATCTCGACTACAGGAATGTCACGGGCACTCAGCAGTTCGCGGGTACCCTGCGAGTGGTTCCCGCCTGTCAGGATGAGTGCTTCAGGTTTGCGTTCCAGCAGCTGACGGACAATACGTTCTTCTTCTTCGACCGAATAATTGGTGCTGCCCAACAGCACCTGCAGCCCCGTCTGCGCCAGCGTTTCGGTCAGTCCACGGTGGGTTGCCGCGAAGTTGGCATTGTCGATGGAAGGCAGCGTAACGGCAACAAACCCACTTTTTTGCGCGCGAAAGGCCTGAGCCGTTGTGTCATAGACATACCCCAGCCGGCTGGCGGCGGCCCGGATCGTGTCGCGGGTCCGCTGGCTGACCGTTCCGTCACCGCGCAGCGCGCGAGACACGGTCATAGGCGAAACACCTACTTCGCGCGCGACGTCGCGCATGGTGACACGCGATGTCATCTGCACACTCCGAACAGAAGCTGGTCTGACCTCAAACGCTGATCTCCTCTCCTGCACCACGGAAAAACTCCATGACAGCGGCCTGATCCTCGCCCCCGAGACCCGCGGCGGTCAACATCCTGTGGATCTCGGCACACAGCGCGGTCATCGGCATCGACGTGCCCGTGGATCTCGCAAGGTCCTGCACTGCGTTCAGATCCTTGACCATATTGTCGATCCGGCCCGTGCGGCGATAGTCCCGCGTCGCAAACCGTGGCAAATATTCCTGCAACAGCGCGCTGTCTGCACGCCCCCCCTTGAGCGCCAGCGGAATTTTTTCGGCATCCACGCCCGCGTCCTGCGCGAGCTGGGTCGCTTCAGCAACGGCCAGAAACCCGAGACCGCAGAGCACCTGATTGATCAGTTTGGTTGTCTGTCCGGCGCCGGACGGTCCCATATGCGTATAATTCGCCGCGACATGCCGCAGTGCACGATGCGCTTTTTCCACCGCATCCGCCTCGCCGCCTGCCATAAGGGTCAGCTCACCCGTCAGCGCTTTGGGCGCACCTCCGGAAAGCGGGCTGTCCACCCACATCAGACCTTTCTCAGCCGCCCGGGCCGCGAGATCACGCGTTGCATCCGGCGCAATGGACGACATGTCGATGATTACCGTACCGGGACGCGCGCCTTCTGCGATGCCACCCGCCCCAAAAGCGGCGATCTCGACAATATGGGCGGCATTCAGGCTGGTGATCACAAAGTCCGCGTCTTTGACTGCTTCGGCAGCACTGGGTGCTGCAACACCGCCCTTTCCGACCAAAGCCGAAACTTTTTCAGCATCGAGATCAAAGACAGCAAGCTGGTTGCCCGTTTCGAGCAGACGTGTACCGATCGCACCGCCCATTGCCCCCGCACCAATCAGTGCAATCCGTTCACTCATGCTCATTCTCCGGTTCTGAAATTGATTGTCAGACGTCCGCACCGACTGCGGCAAGGGCCGCGCCTGCGACGGCAAGATCCTGGTCAGGGCTTCCTGATCCGACGCCGATACCGCCAAGCAGCGCGCCGTCGATCCGGATCGGCAGACCGCCACCAAGTCCGGTCATCTCGCCTTCTGTTGCCGCAGCAATCGCGGGGCGCACGGCCTCCGGAATGCCTGTGGTTGGTCCGCCCGTGGATGCCGCCGTGCGTGCCTTTGACCGCGCGCTTTTCCGGCTGAGAAATTTGGCGCCGGTCATACGGATTTCACCCAGCAGTTCGCCACTGGCGTCCACAATGACAATGCACTGCGGCTGGCTGATTTCCTCCGCCTTGCTGACCGCAGCCTGAAGCATGGCCAGCACGCCGGTGTGAGTCAGTACACTGCTGCTTCGGGTGAACTCCATCAGCGGGCCCCGTTCACGTTAAGATAAACCGAGTACAGCGACGTTGTTCCGCAAATGAACAGCCGGTTAAGCTTGGGTCCGCCAAAACAGACATTCGCCACCATCTCTGGGATATGCACTTTGCCGATCAGCTCGCCCTGCGCATTCAGGCAATGCACGCCATCTGCAGCAGAAGTCCAGATCCGGCCATCCCTGTCGAACCGGAACCCGTCGAAAACACCCTCGGTACATTCGGCGATGACCCCGCCCTCCGACAGGGTATTATCCGCGGACACGTTGTGCCGCCGGATGTGTCTGGGTCCATCTGCATCATGCGTAATGCCCGTGTCCGCAATGAACAGTGCGCTTTCGTCCGGCGAGAAAGCCAGACCATTTGGTTTGACATAATCGTCGGCAACGATGCGGATCTCGCCGGTCTCGGGATGAACGCAATAGACATGGCAGGCACCGATTTCACTCTCGGCGCGGTCGCCCTCGTAGTCCATCATGATGCCGTAGGACGGATCAGTGAACCAGATTGTGCCGTCCGATTTCACCACAACATCATTGGGTGAGTTCAGACGCTTCCCCTCAAAACTGTCGGCGATGACAGTGATACTGCCATCATGTTCTGTGCGCGTCACGCGCCGCGCAAGATGTTCGCAGGACACCATGCGCCCCTGCCCATCGACCGTGTTGCCGTTTGAGTTGTTGGAAGGTTGTCGGAACACCGAAACCGACCCGTCGGTCTCGTCCCAGCGCATCATCCGGTTGTTCGGAATGTCGGACCAGACAAGATAGCGGCCTGCGGCGAACCAGACCGGCCCCTCCGACCAGCGCGCGCCTGTCCAGAGACGTTCGACCCGTGCGTGCCCGATCAGGCAGCTGCCAAATTCCGGCGCCAGCTCTTCAAAACCTGTGCCCTCAATCACCCCGAACATTTCCGTATTCTCCTTTGACTGCAGAGCGGTACCGTCGCTCCTGCGGGTACCGATACAGTAAAACAGGCGCCGGTGCGACCGGCGCCTGTTGTTGTCTCAGCGGTCGAGTGCACCGACGCCCGAGAAGCGGAAAGCTTCCTGTTCCAGGGCGTTGAGTTCATCTGCGCTCATCTGATCATGTGCCACGGTGATGCGGCCCAGGAAGACAAACGGAAGGTCACCGGCACGGTCTTCCATGTCTGCTTTGATTGCTTCGGCTGTAGCAGCACCCACATCGTCGCCCATGCGCATTGGCGTGGCATCCAGTTCACCGCGGCGGATGGCGTCCAGTTCAAGACCCGTTCCGCCCCAGCCCGTGGAGAAGATTTCCTTTTCCTTGCCAACGGACACCTGTGCCTCAACCGAGCCCATCGCCATCGCGGTATTTGCATTATGGATGATCTTAGCTTCGGGATAGGACTGCAGGATCAGCGACGTACCGGCGAAACCGCCTTCACGCTGATATTCACCATAGTGCTCGTACACGGTGGTCCAGCCCGCTTTTTCTTCGACGCATGCTTTGAAATCACCGGAACGCTGGTTGTCCGTGATGCCCGGGATCCCGCGGTTCATCGCCATCGTGACACCTTCACCCAGACGCCCGATCATGTAGTCACACATGGTCAAAGCGCCGGCAGCGGACGAAAAGTCGAACCAGGCTGCGGGCTGATGCTCGAGCTCTTTGAGCGGTGTATGGAATGCCCAGACATACGTGGTCAGATCGTCGGTTTCTGCAGCCAGCTTTGAGATATTGTCGGCCTGGATCGCCAGCTCGGACGGACCAAAGATAACGTAGTCATATATGTCTTTGTCGAGGACCACCTGGTTGGCGTAGGTCGTCTGCAGCGAATGCTCGATCTGGCGCGACGCGAATTCAGTGGTCTCATACTGAATGCCGAGCTCATCGAGACGCTTGGTCATCGCCAGATAGTTACGTGCCCAGAAGTCAGAGGTATCAGACGAGGGATAGATCAGAGCAATCTGGATCGGCGCGTCCTGCGAACCGGAGAACTTCACCGCTTCGCTGCCAACGACGGCCTGCATCGCTTCGAGCTTGCCTTCTGCGTTCACTTCATCGGGCACCCAGTAATCGCGGTCCGCAATGTCAGGCAGTTCCTTGAGCGGCAGTGTGGCATGGCCATCCGCGAAGGCCATTGTGCCAAAGGCAACCGACGCGGCCAGAATTGTAGTTGTCATAAGTTTCATTTGATTTCCTCCCATTGGAAAATTTGTGCACCGGGGCCGGCTTCAGTTGCTGCCACCCCCGGCATCACCTCTTTGTGCCGTCAACCGCTGGGCGCGGTTTCACCGGCAAAAATTCCACCGATTGCCAGCAGAGCAATCAGCAGGCCAATCAGCAGTGCGGAGAACCGCACAAGCTTCTGGCCTTCAGCTGTTTTGAGATCGGCAAACCAGCCGCCCGAGCCATCACGGTCCTTTTTCTGGATCCAGGCATAGAGAGCGACGGAGCTGATGATCACGAAACCGGACGCCACAGGCTGCCAGAAAAACTCGATCCGCAGTGTGACGAGAGCATTCAGCATCATCGCCAGCAGCAACACGCCCGAGAACGACCCGATGATCGACGCGCGCCCACCGAACAGGGACGTACCACCCACAACCACCGCCGCAATGACGTGCAGATTGAAGAAGGGCGCCATGGTGGCCTGAATAGCGTTCTGCTTGCCGGTCAGCATCAGTCCTGCCAGCGCCGCACAGGCACCGCAAAGGACATAGGCATAGACCTTGTGACGTTTCACCCCGATGCCGGTCAGCTCAGCAGATTCCGGGCTCGACCCGATAGCGACCGTGTAACGGCCAAAGTGTGTCCGCTTCAGAATGTAGTACCCGGCAACCATCGTCAGCATGCCGATGACGGCAGGCGTCGGAATAAAGAAAGGCGTCTGCCCCCGGCCCATTTCTGTCAGCACATCCGGAAAGCGCGCGAGAACCAGACCCTTGGCCAGCAAGAGTGCCAGGCCTTTGTAGACAAGGTCCATCGCCAGCGTACCGATGAGGTCAGGCACATTGAACCGTGTGATCACCAGTCCGTTGATCAGCCCGAGCAGTGCCCCGATGGTCAGCGCAATCGGAATGCCGACATAGATCGAAAACCCGAACTGTTTGACCAGAAAGGCCATGATAATGGCCGACAGCACCGCGACCGATCCGACGGACAGGTCAATACCGCGCTGGGTGATGACAAAGGTCATCGCCATGGCCATCGGCATGTAAAGCGCGGCGTCCTGAAGGATAAGCTCCAGGTTGCTGATCCGGAAAAACCGTTCCGGCGACGCTATGGCCATGAACAGGAAGATGGCAAAGATCATCGCCATCGGCGCAATTACCGCCATGTAAGGCTCAAGCCGTTCAGTCAGCGGTGTCTTTTCGTTTGTCGCAACTGCGGTATTCATGCCGCGTCCTCCTTGGCACCAACGATCATGCCCAGAACTTCCTGGGTTGAGCTTTCGGCAGTGAGTGCTACTCCGACACACTGACCACGGCGCTGAACGTGAACTCGGTCTGCCACTTCGAAAACGTCATCCAGTGAGTGACTGATCAGGATCACAGCGAGGCCCTGTTCCTTGAGTGATTTGATCAGTTTCAGCGTGCGCGCAGTTTCCTGCGGCCCAAGCGCAGCAGTCGGTTCATCCATGACCAGCACCCGCAGTCCCTCGTGGTAAACGGCGCGGGCGATCGCTACGGCCTGACGCTGACCACCTGACAGGCTGTCGGTCTGCACATCCAGCGACCTCAGCCGCACGCCAAGACGCTCCATCAGAACCCTTTCGGTTTCCGAGCGCATCCTTTTGTTGTCCAGCACTGTGATGCCGAACAACTTTTTGGTCAGCTCATTGCCCAGAAACATGTTGGCCGCCGGATCAAGGTGATCCGCCAGTGCCAGTGTCTGGTACACCGCGTCGATGCCTGCTTTCGCAGCGTCAGCGTGGTTCGAGAATTCGGCCTTTTCGCCATCTATGTGGATTGAGCCCTCCGTGGGTTGATAAACACCGGTCAGGACTTTGATCAGCGTCGATTTACCAGCGCCGTTGTCGCCAACGATCGCAAGCACCTCTCCGGCATAGGCGGTCAGGTCGACGTCAGAGAGCGCCGTGACACCACCAAACCGTTTGGTGATCCCGCGCATTTCGACCAGGGGGGTGTCTGCCATTGCAGCCTCCGCTTGATGAATGGATGGAAAAAGAGGCGGCAGGCAAATGGTGACACCCGCCGCCTCAGGGAGAATTACTTACCCCAGATCGCGGAATAGGACTCGCGGTAAGGGCTGTCCGGATCGAACGCATTGCTGTCGCCCAGCTTGGCCAGGCCTTCCTGCGTGACCAGCGCCGGAGCCGTTACATAGCCAGAGCACGCCTCGCCCTGGATGGCGCGGTTCAGCTCGTCAACGAGCTGCCAGCCCTGCAGGTTCAGCGGTTCAGCTACAGTGATCGCCTGGTACTGCGCCCCGCGGATCCGCTGGAATGCCGCCTCAGACCCGTCACCCGCAGACCCAGCCTTCGGAGAACCGGACCCCTGGATGCCAGCGGCTGCAAGTGCCGGACCCATGAAGTCAAAATACAGGTCGTTGATGGCCAGCGCATGCGTCCAGCTGGAGCCGTATTTCTGCAGCAGGCTGGTTGTCAGTGGCCCCATGCGGGTCGACGTGTCAGCAATCGGCGTATCGACATATTCCAGGACCTTGCCGCCGTTCGCTTCGATCGTCTCTTTGATCCGATCAGCTTTGTCGATGGCGATCTGGTAGGTGCTGTCCGTAAAGATCACCACGCCGATTTCTTCGCCTCCGTCTTCGAGCGCCCACTCAGCAGCAACCTCAGACACTGTCATGGCGTCGGTCGAGACGTTCGCGAAAATACCACCCGGCGCATCACAGCCGATCTTGGGTCCGGAGTGCCAAGCCACCATCGGAATGTTCGCCGCAACAACGCCTTCGAGCGCTGCCTGCTGTTCGACAGCATCAAACCCGTTAATGATCAGGCCATCAGGCTGCAGCGCAAGCGCCTGACCGATAGCCGCCGTGCGGCCCTGGACAGACCCTGCGCCATCAAGGACGCGCACGTCCCATCCGATCGCTTCCGCAGCTTCCTCAACACCGTTTGTTACGCCGAGAATACCGCCGTTTTTCAGATCGCCCGCGAGCACGACGATGGTTTTGTCAGCTGCAGCAGCCGGACCGGATGTGGGACCATCGAATGCGGTCTCTGCTGTGACCGGCATGCCGAGCCCTGCCATCAGAGCTGTTGCTGCCATTGTATTCAGGAATGTTCTTTTCAGCATAGTTTCCTCCCAGAAGCTGAATGGATTTTATTTCTTTGCAGCGCCCTTTCGGCGCTGCGCGTAGCCCGCGATGCCAATGGCCACGAGCAGGGTGACCCCGTTGAAGAGTGGTTCTACCCAGAAAGAGCCGCCGAACTGCTGAATGCCGGAAATGCCGACCGCAAGGATCGCGACACCCACGATTGTGCCCCAGACGTTGACCCGGCCTGGTTTGATTGTCGTTGATCCGAGGAATGCGCCGACAAGAGCCGGCAGCAGGAACTCAAGGCCCACAGAGGCCTGACCAATCCGCAGTTTGGACGCCAGCAGAACACCCGCCAGAGCCGTCATTGTGCCCGAGGTCGCAAAAGCTGCGATCACGTATTTCCGTGTGGGGATACCATTGAGCTGAGCCGCGCGCTGGTTGGCCCCGATTGCATAAAGATAGCGGCCAACGGGTGTGTATTCGAGCACGATCCACATGATCAGCGTGATCGCGATCAGATAATAACCGGTGATCGGGATGCCCATGACAAAGGTCGTGCTGAGCGCATAAAAGCCGTCTGGCAACACGCCGACCATCTGGCGGCCGCCGGTGTGCCAGAGCGCAAGGGCATAAAGCACAGTGCCCGTGCCCAGGGTAGCAATGAAGCTGTCAATCCGGGCCACTTCGACCAGAAGGCCGTTCAGAAACCCGGACAACGCACCCAGCATCAGAACAATTGCAACGGCCATCGGCCAGGGCAGGCCCAGCATGGTCTGCAGGCTGATCGCCAGAATGTGCCACAGCACGATACCGTATCCGACGGTCAGATCGATCCGGCCCGCAGCCATCGGGATCATCGCGCCAAGCGACAGCAGAGCAATGATTGCTTTGTCCGAGATAATCGCCCGCAGGTTCAGCATCGTCGGGAAGGTGTTCGGCAGAAGAACCGAGAACAGCAGAATCAGCAGGCCGGTCAGAATGACGAGGCCATAGACCGGCAGGAGGCGCATCAGGCGTTTGCCGGTGCTCAGATCGTTCATTTCCGCGCGGGTCGGTTCAAGTGCCCCGGATTCAAGCGATTGCATTGGTATGCTCCTCCCCGGAGGCGATATTCCCGGCCGAAGCCGACTGGATCAGGTTTTCGGTGGTCAGGCGGCTGCCGGAAAGCTCGTCAACGATCGCGCCCTGGCTGAAGACAATTGCCCGGTGGCAGATGGTCGCTATCTCCTCAAAGTCGGTGGAGACAACAAGGATCCCGATACCTTCTGCAAGAGCACGGTTCAGCAACGCATAGATTTCTGCTTTGGCCCCCACATCGACACCCGCTGTCGGGTCCTCGCAAAGAAGCAGTCTGCGTTTGGTCGCAAGCCAGCGGCCAATGACAACTTTCTGCTGGTTGCCGCCCGACAGCGCTTCGATGGCAAGTGTCGGGTCATTGGGCGACAGGCCAAGATCATCGCCGATTTCCGAGGCCTGTTCCGCCTCGCGCGCGGGCATCATCAGGCTCAGCAGGCCCCGGCCGAGAGCCGCTGGGTTCAGAAACGTATTTTCGCGGATCGTGAGATTCATCGCAACGGATTCTTCGGTACGGTCCCTTGCGACCAGGCCAATCCCGGAATTCAGCGCAGCCTGCGGGCTGGCCAGATCAGGCGTCTCACCGTTCAGTGTTACTGCCCCGGTATGCTGCTCCAGCCCGAAAAGGGCCCGCGAAATATCCTCGTGACCCGCGCCGCGCAAACCCACGAGACCGACAATTTCATTCCGCTTGAGCGTAAACGAAAGCGGGCCGACCTCGCCGACACCGACGTCCTGCAACTTCAGAATGTCCTGCCCCGGCGCGTCTTCTGATTTCAGCGTGGCGCGTGTTTTGCGGCCAACAATCTTTTGAACCAGTTCTTCGGGCGTTGTGTGCGCGATGCTGCGCACGCCAACCATGGCACCGTCCCGCAGAACAGCGACCCGGTCCGCAATCTGGAAAATTTCATCAAGACGGTGGCTGACGTAAATCATGCCAACGCCACGTTCCCGAAGCGGGCGCAGCGCCTCAAACAGGCGTCCGACCTCATCCGCCGGCAGCGAAGCGGTTGGCTCATCAAGTACGAGAAACTCGCTGTCGACGGCCAGCGCACGCGCAATCGCTACAAGCGATTTTTCAGTACGGGTCAGATCTTCGACCCGTGTCGTGGGGTCAAACGTGCAGTCGACCTTCAGCAGCGCTTCAGCCGCAAAGGATTCGACCTGCGCCCAGCGGATCATACCGCCCTTGCGGGAGTAACCCAGCGCCAGAGCGATATTCTCAGCGACAGTCATCCACTCGATCAGGCCAAGGTCCTGGTGAATGAACGCAACCTTCTGCCGCTCGCCGAAACCGGCCGGCCGGTGCGTATAGGGCACACCGTCAATGAGCACCTGACCCGCGTCCGGAGAATGGATACCACCGAGCACTTTGATCAGCGTGGATTTACCCGCACCGTTCTCACCCAGCAACGCCACGATTTCGCCGCGGCCGACCGACAACGACACATCCCGCAGCGCATATGTACCGCCGAAATGCTTGTCGATGCTGTCAAAGAACAGACCCTGTTGCAGGTGCTCTGCCATGTTTCCTCCCCATGCGGCTGTTGCCACATCACCGGTCACAGGAGACTTGATGAAAAATCGCGTTACCCGTAACGTAGGCCTATCGTCGGCTTGAAGCGCCGGGGAAGTCAAGAAAAAAGTTACCGGTAACGCAACTCGGGGTAGAATGGCGGATAAACCAAATAAAAACAACAAGGTAAGCCTCGCAGAAGTCGCCCGCGCGGCCGGTGTTTCGAAGATGACCGCGAGCCGGGTGCTGCGCAGCGAAGGTGGCTATTCTGAAAAGACGCGCGTCAGGGTGATGACCCAGGTTGACCAGCTCGGCTACCTTCCGAATCGTCTCGCGACCGTTTTCGCGGGCGACCAGTCATCGACTTTTGTCGGCGTTTCCATTCCTGATCTGGGCAATGAGGTCTTTGCGCAGGTGCTCGAAGCGATTGACCGGAAGCTTGGAAGTTTCGGACATCAGACCGTTCTGGGTCTGACGCAGCACACCCACGAGGAAGAAGAAAACTGGATCCGCACGGTTCTGTCCTGGCAGCCTGCCGGACTGATCCTGACCGGGCGGTACCATTCCGTGCGGGCGCTCGAGATGCTGCGCAATTCCGGTGTGCCCGTCGTCGAAATCTGGGATCTGAACTCCAGCCCCCTCGATATGAGCGTTGGTATCAACCATTTCGACTGTGGTTTCGAGATGGGACGGTTCCTGATCAGCTGCGGCTACCGCTCGCTGGGCTTTGTGGGCACATCGCATGACACCGCGAATGCCGCAACCGCGCGTCTGGAAGGATTCACCAAAGCGGTTGAGGATGGCGGCGGCCAGGTTGTCCGCCAGCTGTGCCTGCATGACACTGCGGCGTTCTACCCGGGGTTTTATGGAACAGAGCAGCTTCTTGCCTCTCAGCGCAATGTCGAGTGTGTGTTCTACCAGAACGATTCAATGGCCTTTGGTGGCTTGCAGTACTGTGACCAGCGCGGCATGCGCGTCCCAGAGGATATCGGCATCGCCGGGTGGGGCGACCTGCCGGTGGCTTCGGTTCTGAAAAAGCGTCTGACCTCTATGCATGTGCCCCATCTGAAACTGGGTCAGGCGGCCGCAGAGCTGATGATCGCGCGCCTGTCTGGCGAACCGGTGCCGAACACACGGGACATCGGATACCGGCTTATCCCTGGCTCAACCGTACTTCAGCGGCGGTAACGGTCTTCTGCCTCATAGTAGGCATCGAAACCGACACGGCGGCGCAATTCGTCAAAGGGCATCAGCCCTCCTGTGTGGTCCCCGCCCGCCTTCAGCGCCTGCAACGTGTCACACATCGCCCGCATCGCTGCCGACAGGCACGCCAGAGGGTAGGCCGCAATTGCGAACCCCATTTCTTCCAGCTCCGCCGGAGGCAGTACAGGTGTCTGCCCGCCCTCCAGCATGTTGGCCACGGTGGGCACCGGGACCTCGGCGCATATCGTACGCATTTCCTCTTTGTTGAAGGGCTCTTCGACAAAGACGATATCCGCGCCAAGTTCCGCGAACATCTGCGCCCGGGCAATCGCCTCCGACAGACCAAGGTCCCGGCGTGCGTCCGTGCGGGCCTTAATCAGGATGTCTGCCCTGCCGCGTGCCGCAGTTGCGGCCCGGATCCGGTCAAATGCTTCCTCCCGGTCCACCACAGCCTTTCGCGCGGTGTGTCCGCAGCGCTTGGGGGACAGCTGATCCTCAATCATGACACCGGCGCATCCCGCGCGCGCAAACCCCTCCACTGTGCGTTCCACGTTCATCGGATTGCCATACCCGGTGTCGCCGTCGACCATCATCGGGATTGAGATTCCTTCCATCACGTTGCGCGCCTGGTCCAGCACCTCGCCATAGCTCATCAAACCAACGTCCGGCGCACCGATCCTGCTGACAGAGGCAGAAAATCCGGACAAAAAGGTCAGATCAAACCCGCTCTGTTCGACAAGACGCGCGGATATCCCGTCAAAGCAGCAGGGCATCATGATCATGCCCTCCCCGGACAATAATTGTCTCAGGTGGTCGGCCTGGCGGTTCGGCAACTGATCGGACACGATAACTCTCCTGTTCTTCCCGGCCCATGGCCCCGATTGACACGAAGCCCCGGCACCCTGACACTGTCAGTTTTTCCAACCGCTGTCAGCGCCCGATAGGCGCAACAGCATACGGGGTGCGGCACTTTACATTGCCGCAGGTTCTGAAGGATTGTGCGCGTATGACATCACCCGAACACCCCGCCAGTCTGTCACCTGAAACACCCATGAAGCCAGGCATTGATGGGCCGGACTACGACCCGGAAGCTCATGGAACCGGCATCGTGCATATTGGCCCCGGCGCTTTTCACCGCGCGCACCAGGCCATTTTCACCGATGATGTACTTGCCAGACATGGCGGCGACTGGCGCATCTGTGGTGTCAGCCTGCGCAGTACCGAAAGCGTCGATGCGCTGAACCGTCAGGAGGGCCGTTACAGCCTGGAGATCAGGGGACAGAACGGCACAGACCGCCGGGTCATCGGCAGCATTTCCGGCGCACTTGCCGCCGCGCGGGGCATTGAGCCAGTGCTGGATATGCTCGCGGCACCGTCTATGCGTATAGTCAGCCTGACGGTAACCGAAAAAGCCTACGGCATCCTGCGCGGGACCGGCACAGTGGACCGCAACCATCCCGCGATTTCAGCAGATCTCGCCCGCCCGGATGCGCCGGAAGGTGTCGTGGGTCTGATCGTGGCCGGTCTTGCACGGCGCAAGGCTGCGGGACTGCCCCCCTACACCGTTCTGTGTTGCGACAACCTGCCGTCAAACGGGGCACTGCTGCGCGCCGGGGTGCTTGATTTTGCCGCCGCATGTGACGCAGGTCTGGCGGCGTGGATCGCGGAGTATGGCGCTTTTCCGTCCACGATGGTGGATCGCATCACGCCGGCAGCAACGCCCGAACTGCTTGACCGGACAGAAAGCGCCCTCGGCGCAAGGGACGCCGTCGTCGTCGAAACAGAGCCTTTCAGCCAGTGGGTTGTGGAAGACGCCTTCTGCAACGGCCGTCCGCGCTGGGAAGATGCGGGGGTGCTTTTTGTGCCGGATGTCGCACCCTATGAGAAAATGAAGCTCCGGATGCTGAACGGGACGCATTCGCTGATTGCCTATGCCGGATTTCTCTGTGGTCACACCTATGTGCGGGACGTGATGGCAGATGCAGCCCTGAACCGGCTGGCAACGGATCATATGCGGTCTGCGGCTGGCACCCTGCCGCACCTCGCAGCGGTTGATTTTGATGACTACGCGCGCGCCTTGCAGGCAAGGTTTGAAAACCCTGCGATTGCGCATGAGACCTATCAAATTGCGATGGATGGCAGCCAGAAAATGCCACAGCGCATCTTTGAACCGGCCATGGAAGCACTGGGCACGGATCAGGACGCCGGGACCTTTGCCATCGCAACGGCGGCGTGGATGCGGTACTGCGCCGGGACTGTCGATGGTCGCACCTATGCACTGCGTGACCCTCTTGAAGCGGACATCCGTGCAGTCTGCGATCATGCCGGACAGAGCGCCGCGGCTGTGTTTGACGGGATCGCGGCACTGCCATCCCTAATGCCCCAGACGCTTTCCGGTAATCCGGTCTGGCGGGACAATGTCGTCCGGTGCCTGTCACACCTGATGCAGCGCCGGTCTGCCAAAGAAATGCGGGCGGCTTTCACACAGATGGCGGGCGGCTGACCCCACGCGTTTCACCTGTTGCGCAGTTCTGCCCGCAGGAAATCCAGCGTCGCCCGGACTTTCCGCGGCAGAAAAGAGCGGCTGGGGTAGAGCGCCCAGGCACCGGTAGAGAAACCGGTCGCGGTGCATTGCCAGTCCGGAAACAACTGCGTCAGATTCCCGTCCCTGAGATCACCCGCCACCAGCCAGTCAGGCAGAAGAGCCGGCCCCAATCCGCTGATCGCCGCGCTGCGCAGCGACAAGGCACTGCGGGTGAGAAACCACCCATCGACCGGCACCCCGAAAGGCTCATCCCTGCCTTTGCGAAAGATCCAGCGGTCGCGATACCCCGGCAGCGCGGAACGCAGACAGGCCATCTGTGCCAATGACCCTGGGTGATCAGGTTCGCCGAATTGTGCCATCCAGCCCGGTGACGCGCAGACCAGATACCGTGTCTGCATCAAACGGGTGCTGATCAGATCGCCCCTCGGCGCATCTGCCAGCCTGATGGCCAGATCAATTCCGTTCGCTACCAGATCAGTATTTGCATCCTCCGGGATCAGTTCCAGCGTAATTCCGGGAAACCGCTCCCGAAAAGAAGGCAAAAGCGGCAGAAGACAAACCTCGGAAAAGGCGACGGACGCGGTCAGGCGCAACAGTCCGGACGGCGCGCCGCCCTCGCCGCGTGCGTCCTCTGCCGCCTGACTCAGCCCGTCGAGCAAGGGCGTTATCCTCTCCAGATATGCCGAACCGGCTCCCGTGACCGCCATGCGTCGCGTCGTGCGCTGAAACAGGCGAAACCCAAGCTGTGCTTCGGTCGCGGCCACACTGCGGGAGACAGCTGACGGGTCGAGATCCAGTGCTCTCGCGGCAGCGGCAAAACTGCCGAGACGCGCGACCAGCGCTGCCATTCTCAGATCATCAGAATTCATTCATGTATTTTATGCACTATTGTTTTGCTAATTATACCATTTTTTACATGTAAAAGCACGCTTAGCTTCTCCGGGAAACCAGACAGGAGCATGAAACATGCAATACTCCAACAAAACGGTGGTTATCACCGGCGCCAGCCGCGGCATCGGCGCAGCCACTGCCAAACACTTTGCCACCCTCGGCGCGACAGTGGTTCTGGCGGCAAGATCCACGAATGACATCACCCGCATTACGGAACAGATCCGCGGGGATGGTGGCAGGGCGGACGCCATCGCCTGTGACGTCAGCCGATATGAGGACATCGCAGCGCTCGAAGAACACGCACGCGAGAAGTACAAACAGATTGATATGTGGGTCAGCAACGCCGGACTGATAGACCCTATCGCACGTCTTGCTGACAGCGACCCCGCGGCATGGTCTCTGGTGGCTGATGTGAACCTGAAGGGGGTCTATTACGGCCTGCGCGCCGCACTGCCCGGCATGATCGGCGCGGGAGGGGGCACATTTGTTCACATCAGTTCCGGGGCGGCGACCAGCGCTCTTGAAGGCTGGAGCCACTACTGCGCGACCAAAGCCGCAGTGCTGTCACTCACGCGGGTGGCCGACAAGGAATACCGCGACCAGGGAGTCAGGGTGGTCGGCCTGTCACCGGGCACCGTCGCTACGGACATGCAGTCAGCGATCCGCGCTTCCGGCATCAATCCGGTCAGCCAGCTGGACTGGTCCGCGCATATTTCGCCCGCCGACGTAGCCAAAGCCATTGCCTGGCTGGGCACACAGGCGGCTGATCCATGGCTCGGGCAGGATTTCTCACTGAAAACGCCGGACGGGCGCGCGGCAGCAGGGCTTGCACCGCTGGCGACAGGATAAAGGCTGCAGCCTAGGACGCGGCCCCGATCTTCGCCGCAATCCGGGCGACAATCTCGGCTTCGCTGCGATCTATATCGACAGTCAGGGCCAGCTCATCCGCAGCCGGCGGCTCCAGCGCGGCAAACTGACTGTCGAGCAGGGAAAGCGGCATGAAATGGCCCTCCCGGGCGGACATGCGGCTGGCGATCAGCTCCCGGCTGCCCGCAAGGTGCAGAAACATCACTGGCGACCCTGCACCATTTCGGATCGTGTCACGGTACCCCCGTTTCAGCGCGGAGCACCCCATAACAACACTGGTATCGCCCGCCTTCATGCGGGCGGCTACAGCCGTCAGCCATGGGGCGCGATCCTCATCATTCAGCGGTTCACCCCGCGCCATCTTGGCCACGTTGGCCGGTGGATGCAGATCATCAGCGTCGACGAATTCCGCGCCGATGGCAGCGGCCAGCCCCTGTCCCACAGAGGTCTTCCCACAGCCGGAAACGCCCATCACCACGTAGTGACGCATGCTCACAGAGATGCCGTGATTCCACCGTCGACGAAAACAGTGGTGCCATTCACGAAGGAAGACGCATCCGACGCAAGGAAGATACAGGTGCCAACCAGTTCCTCGACATTGCCCCAGCGGCCCGCAGGCGTGCGTTTTTCGAGCCATGCGGAGAACTCTGGGTCGGCAACGAGTGCCGCATTCAGCGGTGTGTCGAAGTATCCGGGTGCCAACCCGTTGCACTGAAGGCCGTGTTTCGCCCAGTCGGTCGCCATGCCTTTGGTCAGGTTCGCAACCGCCCCCTTGGTCATCGTGTAGGGCGCGATCCCGGGACGGGCAAGCGCAGTCTGCACCGATGCGATATTGATGATCTTGCCCTTGCCGCGCCCGATCATATGCCGGGCACAGGCCTGGCCTACATGAAACACACTGGCGATATTCGTCTGCATCAGCCGCTCAAACGCGTCAGCCGGGAAATCTTCCAGCGGGGTGCGGTGCTGCATGCCTGCGTTGTTGACCAGAATATCAATCGGTCCGGTGTCCGCTTCAAAACCATCGACAGCCGCGCGCACGGCATCATGGTCGGTCGCATCAAAAGCAAGCTGATGAACACCTTCTCCCAGCTGTGCTGCGGCATCAGACAGTTTTGCCGTATCCCGCCCGTTCAGAACGATTTCGGCACCAGCAGCCTGCAGCCCTTTGGCCAGGGCGAAACCGATACCCTGCGAAGAACCGGTGATGAGCGCACGGCGCCCGGTCAGATCAAACAAGCTCAGGCTCATACTACGTCTCTTTCTGCTCGACTTTCTGGATGTTCTCAATTTATGTTACCGTTAACACAGCTTGTCAAGTGACCCTCCGGCACATGTGCCGCCGCAAAGGAAACCCAATGAAGTCCGTCGTCATTCACGCTCCCAAAGACCTGCGCATCGAAGAACACGAATCTCCGTCTCCGGGACCGGGTGAAGTTGGGATCGCCGTCGCCGCGGGCGGCATCTGCGGGTCAGATCTGCATTACTACAACCACGGCGGCTTTGGCACCATCCGCATCCGCGAACCAATGGTGCTCGGCCACGAGGTATCCGGTCGCGTTACCGAACTGGGCGCCGGGGTGACCGGCCTGTCGGTTGGTGATCTGGTGGCCGTTTCCCCTTCCAGACCCTGCTACCAGTGCAGCTATTGCAACGAAGGCCTGCACCAGCACTGCCTGAACATGCGGTTTTATGGATCTGCGATGCCGTTTCCACATATTCAGGGCGCTTTCCGGCAGCACATCGTTGTCGATCCGCGCCAATGCGCACCAGCGGGCGATCTTAGTGCAGGTGAGGCCGCCATGGCCGAGCCTCTGGCAGTCTGTCTTCACGCCGCGCGCCAGGCCGGCGGATTGCTGGGCAAGCGTGTTCTGGTGACCGGCTGCGGCCCCATCGGGCTGTTGTGTATCCTCGTCGCCCGGCGCGCCGGTGCTGCCGAGATCGTGGCGACAGACCTGACAGACTTCACGTTGCAGATGGCGGCCACCAACGGCGCGGACCGTGTGATCAACTCCGGCACCGAACCGGAGGCGCTGAGCGCCTATGAAGCTGACAAGGGGCACTTTGACGTATTGTTTGAATGCACCGGTGTTGCACAGGCCCTCGCCGCGGCAATTGCTGCCATGCGACCGCAGGGCGTCATAATGCAGCTCGGGCTGGGCGGTGATATGAACCTGCCGGTCCAGGCTCTGACAGCCAAAGAGCTCCAGTTGCGCGGCTCGTTCCGGTTTCACGAGGAATTCTTCACCGGCGTAGAACTGATGCGCAAAGGCCTGCTTGATGTGCGCCCGCTGATTACCCAGACAATGGGGATGGATGATGCCGTTGCGGCCTTTGAAGTGGCCAGCGACCGGACACAGGCGATGAAAGCGCAGATCACCTTTGACTGAATGCCCCGGCTGACCGGTTCACCCTTTCCCTTTATGCATCCGCGTGGATAAGATCGCGGCAATAAAACGGACCGCATCTGACTGCGGCGCCGAAACACAGGAGACACCCTTCCATGGCAAGCGAAATCGGCCTGATCGGCCTCGGGACAATGGGCGCAGCCCTGGCGCTCAATATTGCGGAGAAAGGCTTTGATATTTCTGTCTTTAACCGCACCACTCAGGTCACGCGTGACTTTGCCTCGGGTGCCGGTGACCTGGCAGAGCGCATTACGCCGACCGAAAGCCTGGAAGACCTGGTGCAATCCATTGCAACGCCCCGCGCTATTATCCTGATGGTGCCCGCCGGTGACCCGGTTGATGCCCAGATCGAAGCGCTGCGGCCTTTGCTGGGACCGGATGATCTCATTATCGACTGCGGTAACGCGAATTTTCATGACACCAACCGCCGGGCACGCGAAGCGACCGGGCCATTCCTTGGTGTGGGTGTCTCCGGCGGAGAAGAAGGCGCGCGCCACGGCCCTGCGATCATGGGCGGCGGCAAACGCGAATACTGGGACCGCGTCGCGCATATTCTCGAAGCGATCAGCGCCAAATACGAAGGCACGCCCTGCGCCACCTGGATGGGCGAAGAAGGCGCCGGCCATTTCGTCAAGGCTGTACACAACGGCATTGAATACGCAGATATGCAGATGATCGCGGAAATCTATGGAATTCTGCGTGATGGTATGGGTCTTGAGGCGGCGGCCATCGGGTCGGTGTTCGACCGGTGGAACGAAGGGGTGCTCCGGTCGTATCTGGTCGAAATATCCGGCCGGGTGGCAGGGGCTGTGGACGACACGACAGGCGGGCCGTTGCTGGACGTCATCGTGGACGCGGCAGGTCAGAAAGGCACCGGGCGCTGGACAGTGATCGAAGCGCAGCACCTTGCAGCTCCCATTCCCGCCATTGAGGCCGCGGTGGTGGCGCGCAACCTGTCATCCCAACGCGACGCGCGCGCCGCCGGAGAGGCGCTCTTTGGCGCGGCCCCCCGCCACGTTCCGCATGACACGCTGAGCGAGGACGTCCTGGAAAAAGCCATGATCGCAGGCAAAATCCTGTGTTACGCGCAGGGATTTGCAATGATTTCTGCCGCGTCCGAGGCCTTTGGCTGGGAGCTGGCGCTGCCGGGTATCGCGCGGGTCTGGCGCGAGGGCTGCATCATCCGCTCCGACATGCTCAATGACATGGCCGAAGCTCTGACCGAAGACGCAGGTCGAAATCTGATGTTCGCCCCGGGCTTCGCAGATCATCTGAAATCCAGCCATGACGCCCTGCGTCAGGTCGTTGCACAGTCAGCGCTGCACGGCCTGCCAACACCGGCGCTCAGTTCTGGACTGACCTACTTTGATGCCATGCGCACACATCGCGGCACAGCCAATATGATCCAGGGCCAGCGCGACTACTTCGGGCTGCATGGCTTTGCGCGCCTGGATGACGGCAGCACAGGACAGCACGGGCCCTGGGCCCGGAACTGACCGGGCCGGTGGAGCTCTGGCCCCTGGTGCTGATGGCATCGGCCGCCTTTCTGGCGGCCGGTTGGGTCAAAGGCGTGGCCGGCATCGGCCTGCCCACAGCTGCCATCGCAATCATGACGCTGTTCACCGATCCAAGAACCGCGATCGCGCTGGTGATGTTTCCCATGATCGGGTCAAACGCCTGGCAACTGTGGCGCGGCGGGGAAATCCTGCGCACGGCAAAACGCTACTGGCTGTTTTCAGCAGTCCTGTTCACGGGTGTGGCTTTCACCGCGTTTTTGACCCGCGATACCGGTGACCGGTTCCTGCTCGCCGCACTGGGCGTTGTCATTCTGATCTTTGTTGCTGTCAGCTGGCGCAACATGGTGCCACCCCTGCCCGACCGGTGGGACAGGACGGCACAGATTGGCTTTGGCGTTTTCTCCGGGGTAATCGGCGGCATGACCGCAGCCTGGGGTCCCCCCATGGCGATGTATCTGGCGACCCGTCAGGTCGAAAAAGACGAATTTATCCGCGCCACCGGTTTCATGATTTTCATCGGCAGCCTGCCCCTGTGTTATGCCTATGCCAGACTGGGGTTTCTGACCGGCCCGCTCAGCGGTGTTTCCATCGCAATGCTGCTGCCCGCAATCGCAGGGTTTTCACTCGGCGAAATTCTGCGCCGAAAACTGACGGGCCAGGGGTTCCGAAACGCCATTCTGATCGTTTTTGTTTTCTTTGGCCTCAACCTGCTGCGACGAGCCATCTGGTACAGCTGACGCAAACCGGAACAGGTGGTGCCGTCAGACCTTTGTATTGCGTGCTCCCGCATCATATCTTCTGATCAGCACCGAAGAGCATCATGAAGGATGAGCCAATGATCCCCCACGACCGGCGGCCCCACAACGGTCTGTCCCATGTTCATGGCCGGACGGATACCCCGCTGCTCGATCTCACGCTGCCAGCCCTGCTGAAACAAACCGCCGAAGCGCGACCGGACCATCCGGCGGCCGTGTTTCGGGAACAGAAGATTCGGTGGAGCTACAGCAATCTGGCTCATCAGACGGACCGCCTCGCTGGCGGTCTGCTGCGGTTGGGCATCAGCAAAGGCGACCGGGTTGGCATATGGTCCCAGAACCGCGCGGAATGGCTGCTGACGCAGTTTGCCACAGCGCGCATCGGTGCCATTCTCGTCTGCATCAACCCTGCTTATCGCGTGTCGGAGCTTGAATATGCGCTGCGGAAAGTCGGATGCAGAGCACTGGTGACAGCCCGCCGGTTCCGCACATCCGACTACACCGGTATGGTTGAAACGCTGGCGCCCGAGCTGTCATCCGCAAAGCCCGGCGCGCTGCATGCCGAACGGCTTCCTGATCTTCGCGCGGTCGTCGTCATGGGCGATGATATCCCCGCAGGTATGATCGGGTTTGACGACCTTTGTGCAACAGGCGACGCTGTGCCAGCGGCAGAACTGGACAGCATATCGGCGCAGCTCGAACCGCATGATCCGATCAACATTCAGTACACATCCGGAACCACGGGCAGCCCCAAGGGCGCTTGCCTGACCCACCACAACATCATCAACAACGCGCATTTTGTGACCGAAACACTTGAAATGAATGACACGGACCGCCTGTGCATTCCCGTTCCCTTCTATCACTGTTTCGGCATGGTCATGGGCACCCTGGGCTGCGTCACAAAGGGCGCCACGATTGTCGTCCCCGGCGAAGCCTTTGATCCTGTGGCCACGCTCAGCGCAGTCGCAGAGGAACGCTGCACCGCACTTTACGGGGTGCCCACCATGTTCGTGAACCAGCTCGCACTGCCCGAATTCGACACCTGGGATCTGAGCAGCCTGCGTACAGGCATTATGGCAGGTGCGCCCTGCCCTGTCGAAATCATGCGCCAGGTGCAGGCCCGAATGAATATGACCGGCGTGACTATTGCCTACGGGATGACCGAAACCAGCCCTGTATCCTTTCAGAGCAACACCGATGACCCTCTGGAACAGCGGGTCTCGTCCGTAGGGCGCATTCACCCCCACGTCGAAGTCCGCATCATCGACGCAGAGGGGCAAACAGTGCCCACCGGCACCCAGGGAGAACTGCTGACCCGGGGATATTCGGTGATGAAAGGGTACTGGGAAGACGCAGACAAAACACATGACAGCATCGACGCAGACGGATGGATGCACACAGGTGATCTCGCCACGATGGACGCAGAGGGCTACGTGGCCATCACCGGACGTGTCAAAGATATGATCGTGCGGGGAGGCGAAAATATTTACCCGCGCGAGATCGAGGAATTCCTCTACACACACCCGGACGTCGCACAGGCTCAGGTTTTTGGCATCCCGGACCCGAAGTTCGGCGAGATCGTCTGTGCCTGGCTGGTCCTGCAGACGGATGCCCGGGCAACGCCCTCAGAAATCGCAGACTGGTGCCGTGAGAATATTGCGCATTACAAGGTGCCGGCACACATTTCCTTCCGCAGCGAATTGCCGATGACAGTGACCGGCAAACCGCAGAAGTTCATTATGCGCGACCAGATGGTGGCTGAGCTGGCATCAGACTGATGCCGCCCTTCCCTGCGCAGCAGGGTCAGCCGCCCCAGATCCGAAAGGATATGAGGCGGGCATGTCGTGCGGCGCAGCCGCGCCGCCGGATCACCTTTTAAACAGCGCCGCTGTATTCGCCGCGCGCCGGGTATGAATTGTTGATGGCAAAATCCATTGCCCCCACCAGTTCAGAGAAGTGCGGACGCACAAACGGCATTGTCTGAACCGACCCGTAATACAGCGTCTGTTCCGGTGTAATCAGGAACAGGCCAGGCTCGGAAAACAGCGCCGGCTCTTCGATGCCGATCGACGTCTTGCCACGGCTTGTCGAGATATAGAGGCCGAACTCGCGCGCTTTTGCCAGCGGCAGATCATAGGCAAACCTCAGTGCTTCTGCACCGATCTTTTCGGCCATCGCACGTGTCCGCTCTTCACCGTCCGAACTGACGGCGATGGTGCGCACACCACGTTCCGCGAAATCGGCAGTGCGTTTTTCCAGCTCACTCAGATAGGTCGCGCACAAAGGACAATGCAACCCGCGGTAAAAGCACACAACAGTGCCGCGCTCGGATCCGTCAGACGAGAGGTCGAACTCTCCGTGATCCAGTGTCGGCAGTCTGAGATCGGGTACTTTCTGGCGCGGCATGAGCATAGCATTGTCCTTTCGGGTGTTGTTGACTGCGCGGTTCCTTACACAGCCCGACAGCCAAGGCCAGTTACGTGCCATCACATCCGCTTGTGGTTTGTGACATGAGGTGATGTCGCGAACAGACATGCCTCTCCGCGAATCTGCTCTTCTGATGAAGAACGACCACCTGCCGAAAGGACACCCGATGGCGTCACATATCAGTTCGATTGCAGATTTCATCCTGACGCCTGACATTCCGCACGGCCCACGGGACCGCGCTGCGCTCTTGCTGATCGACACACTCGGCGTGGCCGCCGGTGCCACACATCTCGACCCCTCACGCATTGCCCGGCAACACGCTGCCAGGTTCCACGGTGCCGCCGACGCCGACAGTGCACCGATGCTGTTTGACGGACGGCGGGTGTCTATAGCTGGCAGTGCCTACGCCGCAGCGACCCAGATAGACAACCTGGACGCACATGACGGCTTCAACCCGGTCAAGGGGCACATTGGCTGCGCTGTCGTCCCCGCTCTGCTCGCTTTTGCAGACGCGCGCCCGGACCTGACTGCGGGGCAGGCTCTCGACATCCTCGCGATGTCCTACGAGATCAGCGCGCGCGCCGGTCTGGCCCTGCATGCCACCGTGTCCGACTATCACACATCCGGCGCCTGGAACGCGCTTGGGGTCGCGGCCATCGGGTGCACTTTAAGAACCGCGGACGCGGGATGCCTGCGCGAAGCGCTCGGGATCGCCGAATACCACGGTCCGCGCAGCCAGATGATGCGGGAAATCCAAACACCGACGATGCTGCATGATGGCTCGGGCATGGGCGCGCTGACCGGTTCTATGGCGGCACTGCTCGCACTCGACGGCTTCTCAGGTGCTCCGGCCATCACCATTGAAGGAAGCGAGGCCAGACCCTTCTGGGAAGACCTGGGCACGCACTGGACGATCATGGAAAATTACATCAAACCCTATCCCGTCTGCCGCTGGGCGCACGCGCCCCTCGATGGGTTGCGGGCTCTGATGCGGGATCACGGCCTCGGGCCTCAGGACATTGACCGCGTTTCTGTTCACACTTTTGCAGAAGGTGCCGCACTTTTCCAGGGTCTGCCGGACACCACAGGCCAGGCGCAGTATTCAATGCACTTCGCATTGTCGGTCCTGATGCGCTACGGCGAGGTCGGCCCCGATCACATATCCGGCGCGGGACTTCAGGACCCGGATGTCGCGTCCCTAATGCCGCGGATTTCCGTCGCAGAGGACCCGGCGCACAATGCCCGTTTCCCGCAACGCCGCACTGCTGAAGTCAATGTGACGCTGCAGGATGGAACTCAACTGGCTTCAGGTGTCGTTGATGCGCGCGGCGGCCCGGACACCTGGCTGCCCGAGACAGAATATCAGGAAAAATTCATGCAGTTCTGCGCCCCGGTCACAGGAGACGAACGCGCGGGGGACATCTGGAACATGCGCAGCCGTATGGTGGCTGAACCGGACATGCCCTTCAGCATGCTGGCTGATCTTGTTTCGGCGCCGGTGCCGCCCAGGGACTGAGCGGCCAGCAGCGGCAAATCAGCGGCTGTCAGTTAACGCAAACACATGCTGCCGGACTTGCTCCTGCTGCAAAAGGGTGGCTAATGGGCCGCGACAACCGCTGCCAGAGGTGCCCATTCATGACTTTCGACCGCTCTGTAAAAATCGCTCCCTCGATCCTTTCCGCGGATTTCGCAAATTTCGGCGCCGAGTGCGAAGCGATCGAAGCGCAGGGAGCAGACTGGGTGCATGTCGATGTGATGGACGGGCATTTCGTTCCGAACATCACCTTTGGCCCGGCGACCTGTGCCGCGATCCGGCCGCATATCCGGGGTGTGATGGACGTTCATCTGATGATCGCCCCCGTCGATCCCTACATCACGGCCTTCGCGGACGCGGGTGCCGATGTGATCACTGCCCACGTCGAGGCCAGCACGCATATCCACCGCACGATGCAGGCAATACGGGCCACCGGAGCAAAGGCCGGTGTCGCCCTGAATCCCGGCACGCCAGCCGAAGCCGTATCCGAACTGCTCGACCTGACCGACCTTGTCTGCGTGATGACCGTAAACCCCGGCTTTGGCGGCCAGAAATTCATTGCCTCTCAGATCGACAAGGTTCGAAAGCTGCGCGCCATGATCGGCGACCGGCCGATCCACATCGAAATTGACGGTGGCGTTGACCCGCAGACGGCTCCGCTCGTGACCCGCGCGGGGGCGGACGTACTTGTTGCCGGATCCGCTGTGTTCCGCGGCGGATCGGTCAGCGACCCGGCTCCATATGGGGAAAACATCCGCGCAATTCGCGAGGCCGCCTCCGGCGTCTGGACCTGAACGAGGCCCCGGGCACCCGGGCAATCAGGCGCTGCGGTTCAGCTCTTCGAATGTCCGGCCATCCCGGACCAGCTCTTCCAGCAGCGGGGCAGGTTTCCAGAACCAGTCATCCTCTGCGGCCAGATCCCGGATGCTTTCGAGTACGCCAGGCAGTCCGGTCATATCCGCCCATTTCATCGGTCCGCCGCGGTAACGGGGAAAGCCATAACCTGCAACCAGCACAACATCGACGTCGAGCGGGCGGCGCGCGATCCCCTCGCCCAGCAACCGGGCCGCCTCATTCACCATCGCCAGCATATACCGCCCGGATATCTGTTCCGGCGTGAACGACCGGGCTGCGATGCCCAGCGCCGCCCGCTCTTCTTCGACAAAGGCGGTAACGTCCGTATTGGGCACACCGGCACGCGCGCCGGGTTCATAGACATAAAAACCGCGACCGGTTTTCTGGCCGAAATTCCCGGCTTCGCAAAGCCGGTCCGGATAGGTCCCGACACGTTCGCGCGGATCCCTGTGCGGCGCCAGCCGTTTACGCGTGGCCCAGGCAATATCCAGCCCGGCCAGATCAGACACAGCGAAAGGACCCATCGCAAAACCGAAATCCGTCATGGCCTGGTCGATTTCCCAGGGGCTGGCTCCGTCCAGCACCATGTGATCCGCAGCGGTACGACAGGCATTCAGAAGCCGGTTTCCGATGAAGCCGTCACAGACACCGGCACGCACAGACGTCTTGCCCAGTATCCGGCCCAGTGCAAAACCGGTCGCCGTGACATCCGGCGCAGTCTGATCAGCCACAACAACCTCGAGCAGTTTCATGACATGAGCAGGAGAGAAAAAATGCAGCCCGATGACCTCAGAAGGCCGCGAGGTTGCCGCCGCAATCTCATTGATGTCGAGATAGGAGGTGTTGGTGGCCAGCACCGCACCTTCGCGGCACACCTGATCAAGCTTCAAGAAAACCTGCTTTTTGACGACCATGTCTTCGAAAACGGCTTCGATAACCAGATCAGTTTCGCAAAGCGCGGCGTAATCGGTGGTAAGTTCAAGCGCGTGAGCGAGCATCCCGTCATGCTGTTCCTGGCTGATCTTTCCACGGCGCAGGGCCCCCGCCAGGTTCCCGGCGATGCGGTCGCGGGCTGCGTCAAGCGCATCCGGCGTGACCTCCAGCAGGATGACACTCAGACCGGAGAGCAGCAGCGCCGTTGCAATGCCCGCCCCCATAGTCCCGCCACCGATGACCGCAACTTTGTCGAGTTTACGCGCGGGAATGCCCTTCAGTTCGAGCAGGTTTCCCACCGCACGTTCCGAGAAGAACGAATGGATCATACCCTGACGCTGGTCGGTTTCCATGAGGTCGCTGAAGATGCGGCGTTCCTCTTTCAGACCGTCGGCAAAAGGCAGTTCCGATGCCGCCTGAATGGCGCGGACTGCGGCTGCCGGGGACATCTGCCCCCGTCCCTTTTTCAGCGTCGCCGCGTGCTGTGCGTCCCAGTCCAGCGGGGCAGGAGCCGGCAGGCCGCTCACGGGCCGGGGCGCCATACCACGCGCCAGGAGTTCCCGTGTCGCCGCAAGACCCTCCGTTTCCGGATCACCGTCCCGGATCTCGTCAATGATGCCGAGGCTCAGCGCCTCTTCTGCGCCAACGTGACGCCCGGACGTGATCATTTCCACCGCAGCTTCCGCACCGGCGACACGCGGCAGACGTTGCGTTCCGCCAGCACCCGGAATAAGCCCCAGGTGCACTTCCGGCAGCCCAACCTTCGCGCCCGGCTGGGCCACACGGTAGTGTGCAGAAAGTGCCACTTCGAGCCCGCCCCCGAGGCTCACCCCATGCATTGACGCAACAACCAGCAGAGGCGAGGCTTCGATCCTCGTACAGAGGTCCGGCAGGTGCGGCGTGGCGGGTGGCTTCCCGAATTCGCGGATGTCTGCGCCAGCAATAAATGTGCGCCCGTCCCCCACCAGTAATATGGCCCGGACGCCTTCATCCGTTTCGGCGCGGTCCATACAGGCCTGCAGACCCGCACGCACGGCCTGTCCAAGCGCGTTTACAGGCGGGTTGCAGATCCGGATCACCGCGATATCCGCGTGTCGGGTATAGGTGACTGGTTCTGTCATAGCCTGTCCTTTCAGGTTTTCCGGCTGCCGGCGATCAGCGCCGGTGGCTGTCCTGTCTGGCGTTCAAGTGCTTGAACAACCTCGCGCAGCGCCGGCCCGGTTTCGTTTTCCAGTTCGGTTTCCGTCAGGCGCCCTGCTGGGCCGCCACAGGAAAAGACCACAGGCAAGCCGAAAGCCGGCACGAAATACGGAACGCCGACCGCATTGACCTGGCCACCCGACCGCTCAGCACGCGTGGCAACCGTAAACCCCCGGCGCAGCAACTGCATGTGCCCACTCTCTCGGAAAGCCCGCAGCTGCGGATCAGGGTCCAGCGTTTCAAACTGTTTCTGCGTCAGAGCCGCGATCCAGGCCTGCCCGGATGACGTGCCCATCAGCGGGATCCGGTGACCGTCGCGCACCCGCAGCACGGTGCCGGCAGAAGGCTGCCAGGTGCGGGTCAGCACCATCTCCCGGTCATGGGCAAGGAGTATGGTACAGAGTGTCCCGGTTTCTTCGGCCAGTCGCTGCATCGGCGCGGAAATGCTCTGGAAAAAAGGCACTGACAAACCGGTGGCCGTACCAAGGATCACGGCAGCAGGGCCGGGGAAAAACGGGCCGTTCCGCTCCGGCTGGCTGAGATAGCCCAGCGTACAAAGGGTGTATGTCAGGCGCGATACAGTTGGTTTCGGAAGCCCCGTCGCCCGCGCAATCCCCGCGTGCGTCAGGGCTTCGCCTGATGTGGCAAACGCCTGAAGTACGCTCAGCCCACGCGCCAGGGTGTTCGCAAATTTCCGGTCCGCCGCAGCCACCGTTACCGCCGCCCTTCAGGGCAGCAGCCGGATCGAACAGCCATGGGACACAGAACAGTCATTGTTCCGCAGAGTAAAATGCACGTCGAACAACAGCAAGCCGGTAACCGGCGACAGTTCACTTCTGATAGATGAAACAGCGTCCCGGCACGGCATCAGGCGGCAGCGCAATCTCTGTCAGATTTTCAAAATACATTCTGTCGCTGGAGACCATCAGCCCTCCCGGCGCCAGCAAAGGCTCAATAAAGGGGGAGACGCGCTGCGCGAAATCGTCGTTCTTTTTAGCATTGTGCCCGCCCAGATCGGCATGGATCAGCGCCGCCCCATCCGGAAAACGGTCAGCCGCCTGCGGCAGTGTTTCAAAAACGTCACCCAGCATCACGCGATCCTCCGGCGGCGTGCTATCGGGATGCGACGCGATCGCACGCTCAAATACCCAGATGTCACGTGTCGGCATGATCGCGCACATATGATGATAGGTCCGCCCGTTGCCGAGACCGAGTTCGAAAACCGGCCCCCCGATGTTTTCTGTGAGCGCAGCAGCGTGATCCAGACAGGCCCGCTGCGACACCATGCGGTTGATAAACAGATCGAGACGGCTCATTTCAGGTCCTTTTCGTGGTCATCCTCCCTGTCAGATGCCCTTTCCGGGACAAAAATGACAGTACAAAGGTGCTCACGCTTCTGTGTGCTGGACCTGAGCGCCGGAATCGCGTTGACTGTGCGGCGTGGGGCCACGCCCCGGACAGAGCGTAACCAGATCAGGAAGTGGCCCACCCGTGAGTACCCCATTGCTGGATGTCAGAAATCTGAGCATCGGCTTCGGAACGGCGGCCCCCGTGGTGCGCGATGTCAGCTTCAGCGTGATGCCGGGCGAGACACTGGCGCTGGTCGGCGAGAGCGGGTCGGGCAAAACGATCACCTGCCGGTCAGTGCTGCGGATCCTGCCGGATGCGGCTATCATCGCGGGTGGCGAGATCCGGTTCGACTGCAAGGGCACATCAACAGACCTGCTGTCGGTTCCGGAGCGGGGCATGCGCGGGATACGCGGTAACCGCATATCCATGATCTTTCAGGAACCGATGCGGTCCCTTTCCCCGTTGCACCGGCTGGGCGACCAGGTTTCCGAAGTGCTGAGGCTGCACCGCGACATGCCGATGCGCGAAGCCAGAAAAACCGTTCTGGAAACCTTTGAGCGGGTTGGCTTTCCCGACCCGAAACGTGTCTGGCAGAGCTATCCCTTTGAAATGTCCGGCGGCATGCGTCAGCGGGCCATGATCGCCATGGCAATGGTGGCCCGCCCCGATCTTCTGATTGCTGATGAACCGACGACCGCACTGGATGTGACAACACAGGCTCAGGTGCTTGGGCTGATCAAAGACCTGCAGCGCGATACCGGCATGGCAGTTATCCTCGTCACCCATGACCTCGGCGTGGTGGCGAATATGGCCGAAAGTGTTGTGGTGATGAACAAGGGACGCGTCATGGAGCGTGGCCCCGCAGATGTGGTTCTGGGCGCGCCGGCGCATGGATACACCAAAAAGCTGTTTGCGGCGGCACCGATGATTCCGGAGGTCGCGGCACCTGCACGTGCAGCACGGCATGATGATCTGATCCTCGACATGCGCAGCGTCACCAAGACATACACGATGCGCGCCGGCGGCTGGAGCGCACCCAAGGTGGTTACGGCCTGTCACCGGGTCGATCTTGAACTGCAGCGCGGCAAAACGGTGGCGGTTGTGGGCGAGAGCGGATCCGGCAAGACAACCTGCGCGCGGATCGCCCTCGGCGCCGAACAGCCCGACCCAGGCAGCGAAGTACTCTTCCGCGCCACGCCGGACAGCGAACCGCTGCATGTGGACGCCATGAGCCAGAGCGAACGCATCGCGTTCCAGCGCCAGGCACAGATGGTTTTCCAGGACCCTTACTCCTCACTGTCGCCGCGGATGCGAATCCAGCAGGCGCTGACCGAGCCGATGGAAATCCACAACATCGGGTCAAGGTCCGACAGACGTGACAAAGCAGCAGAAATGCTGCGGTGGGTGGGTCTCGACCCCTCGATGCTCACACGTTATCCGCATGCTTTCTCAGGCGGGCAGCGCCAGCGCCTGTCGATCGCCCGGGCGCTGACGCTCGACCCCGTGCTGCTGGTCTGTGACGAACCGACGTCGGCACTGGATGTTTCGGTGCAGGAACAGATCCTGACACTGCTTGAGGACATCCGGGACGGTATGGGCCTGAGTTACCTCTTTATCAGCCACGATCTGGCGGTGGTGGCCCGCATCGCTGACGAGGTGGCCGTCATGCGCCAGGGCGTGGTGGTGGAACAGGCCCCGCCGGACACTTTGTTTTACAATCCACGTCACCCCTACACCCGGGCGCTGATCGCGGCACAGCCGGAACCCGATATGAGCCGGCCAATTGACCTGAGCCTGGTTGCAAAGGGTGCCGGTTCCCCGGCATCATGGCCCGAAGCCTTTCGTTTCGAGGGCGTTGATGCTCCCGCGTTGACAGAACTGGAGCCGGGTCACAAGGTACGGTGCCATGTATAGAACCTTTGCGATCATCCTGAGTTTCCTGCTGTTCGGTCCCGGTACAGCTCCGGCGGAGACCACGAGCCTCCGCGTCGCGGCCACACCTGCGGCTCTGGTACCCGATGTCCGTGAAAGCTCTTTCTGGAGCTCAGAAGTTTCAAACGGCAACCTGCCTGGCGTTGGCGAACGGCTGCCGCTGGACCCTCTTGTGGTCAATCTTGAGACCAAGGGCCGCACTCTTGGCAAACAGGGCGGGACCCTGCGCACGCTGGTCTCGCGTTCCAAGGATGTGCGCCAGATGGTCGTCTACGGTTACGCGCGCCTTGTAGGCTACGACCACAACTACGAGCTCTATCCTGATATTCTGCGCGATGTGACGGTCGAGGAAGGACGCAAATTCACGCTGCACCTGCGCCGGGGGCACCGGTGGTCAGACGGCCATCCCTTCACCTCTGAGGATTTCCGGTACTACTGGGAAAACGTGGCTCAGAACAAAGAACTGAGCCCCTCCGGTCCGTCCCAGAACCTGATCGTGGACGGTGTGCTGGCCGACATTACCTTTCCCGATGCGCATACAGTCGTGATCGAATGGCCCACGCCCAACCCTCAGTTCCTGCAGCTGCTGGCGCAGGCGAGCCCGTTCATCATTTACCGGCCTGCGCATTATCTGAAAAAGTTCCACGCGGATTTCACTGACGCGAAAACGCTCAAAAAGGCGATCAAAAAGGCGCGCGTCCGCGGCTGGGCTGCACTGCATAACGCAAAAGACAACATGTACAAATTCGACAACCCTGCGCTGCCAACGCTGCAGCCGTGGATGAATGCGTCGAATGCCAAATCGAGCCGCCATCTGTTCGTGCGCAACCCCTACTACCACCGGGTCGATAAGCAGGGCTATCAGCTGCCCTATATCGACGTTGTTGAGATGACTGTAGTCGGGGGGGGGCTGATCGCGGCCAAGGCCAACGCCGGCGAAGTGGACCTGCAGGCCCGTGGCCTCGATTTCCCTGACATTTCAATTCTGAAGAAGGGCGAAGCAGATGGTGCCAACTACCGCACACTGCTCTGGGCGAACGGCGCAGCAAGCCAGATCGCAGTCTACCCCAACCTGAATTTCGCCGATCCCGTCTGGCGTGAAGTCATCCGCGACGTGCGGTTCCGGCGGGCGCTCAGCCTTGGCATTGATCGGCGCATGATCAACCGTGCGCTCTATTTCGGACTGGCCAAGGAAGGCGGGATGACCGCGCTGGCCAAAAGCCCCTTCTTTGACCCCGCCAATCTGTCCAGCTGGGCCATCTTTGACGTCGCAAAGGCCAACAGCCTTCTGGACGAGATGGGTCTGACCGAGCGCACACCGACCGGAATCCGCCGGCTGCCCGATGGCCGCCCGATGGAATTTGTGGTCGAAACAGCCGGAGAACGCCAGGAAGTCGAAAACGCGCTGGCCATTGTGACGGACACCTGGCGCGAGATCGGGGTGAAGCTCATTATGCGTCCGCTGGACCGCGATATTCTGCGCAACCGCGTCTATTCCGGTCTCAGCATGGCGGCGATCTGGTACGGGTGGGACAACGGCCTGCCGCAATCGTATACGCCGCCCGAATACCTCGCGCCCACACACCAGGAATTTTTTGCCTGGCCGAAATGGGGCCAGTATTACCAGACCGGCGGAGAGCTGGGCGAGAAACCTGACATGCCACACGCCCAGCGCCTGATGCAGCTCAGCTGGGACTGGGATCACACGGAAGACACGGCAAAACGTATGGAAATATGGCGCGAAATGCTCGCCATTCACGCGGACCAGCAATACGGCATCGGCATCCTGGCCGAGGCGCCACAGCCTGTCGTGGTCTCAAAGAACCTGCGCAATGTACCTGAAATCGCAAAGTGGGCATGGGATCCGGGGGCGCATTTCGGCATCCACCGCATCGACGAGTTCTACTACGAAGACCCGTTCCAGCAGCTCACACAATGATGTTCGTCCGCTACGCCATTTACCGGTTCATCACGATGCTGCTCACGCTGTGGGTCGTGTCGATCCTGATCTTCGTGATCATCAATCTACCCCCGGGCGACTACCTGTCGAACCAGATCGCCGAGCTGCGCGCCACCGGCCAGGCCGAGGGTGTCGCAAAGGCCGAGTTTCTGCGCACCGAATACGCGCTCGACCGGCCGATCTGGGAGCAATACCTGATCTGGGTCGGCATGGCGCCGGGTCCGCAGGGCTGGTACGGCCTCATCCAGGGCAATTTCGGCTGGTCGTTTGAATTCGACCGGCCGGTCAGCGAAATTGTGGGCGATGCCCTTTGGCTGACCGTGCTGGTAAACCTGGCAGCGGTTCTTTTCGTTTATATGGTGGCCCTGCCGCTGGGTGTCATAGCGGCCGCTAAGTCCGAGACCTGGGTTGATTACACGGCCGCATTTGTCGGCTATCTCGGCCTTGCCACCCCGAACTTTCTGCTGGCGCTGATCCTTTTCTATTACGGCAACAAGTACTTCGATCTGCCGATCGGCGGCCTTATGTCGCCCGAGTTCGAAGGAGAGCCGATGTCCTGGGACAAGGTGAAATCGATCCTCGTGCATCTGATCGTACCGACCTTCGTGATCGGCACCTCAGGTGCCGCCGCGATGATGCAACGGCTGCGGGCCAATATGCTGGACGAGCTCAGCAAACCCTATGTCGAGACGGCAAAGGCCAAAGGGCTCGGGCCGTCGAAACTGCTGGCAAAATATCCGCTGCGCATGGCGTTCAATCCCTTTGTCGCGGATATCGGCAACCTGCTGCCGGCGATGGTCTCCGGCTCGGTTCTGGTGTCTGTGGTTTTGGGTCTGCAGACGATCGGGCCCTCGCTGCTCACCGCGCTGAAATCGCAGGATCAGTTCCTTGCGGGTTTCGTTCTGATGTTTGTGGCCCTACTGACGCTGATCGGTACGATGATCTCCGACCTGCTGCTGGTGCTTCTTGACCCGCGCATCCGGTACGGGGCGCGCGGCTCATGAAAAAACTGCCCGACGGTCGCTGGATTGACGAAGCCCCCTGGTCCGACGATGCCAACCTCTCGGCGCTCGAACGCTCCGATATGGATGCGCCGAACTGGGTGCTCGTGTGGCGCAAATTCAAACGCCACAAACTGGGCCTGATCTCGGGCATCTTCCTGCTGCTCAGCTATCTGATGCTGCCGGTAGCTGGGTTCATCGCCCCCTACACGCCCAACGAACGCAGCGCGGATTACCTTTATGCGCCGCCGCAGTCGATCAACCTGTGGCACGAAGGAGAATTTGTCGGGCCGTTTGTGTATCCGACTACCGCAACAGCGGATCTGGTCAATTACCGCTGGACCTATGAGACTGATACCAGCAGGCCGATGCCGTTGCTCTTCTTCTGCGAGGGCGAGCAATACAACCTCTTTGGCTTCATCCCCTCGGACACGCATCTCTTCTGTGCACCGGAAGGTGCCACCGTTTTCCTGTGGGGGTCAGACCGACTGGGGCGCGACGTGTTCAGCCGCATTCTGTACGGCGCGCAACTGTCGCTGACGGTCGGGCTGATCGGGATCACTGTATCCTTTGCGCTCGGTATATTCTTTGGCTCCGTCGCGGGGTATTTCGGTGGCCGGACAGACTGGACCATCAACAGGGTCATCGAAATTCTGCGGTCATTGCCAGAACTGCCCCTGTGGCTTGCGCTCTCTGCCGCAGTACCCTCGAACTGGGGACCGGTGGCGGTCTTTTTCATCATTTCCATCATCCTCGGCATTCTCGACTGGCCGGGTCTCGCCCGGGCGGTCCGAAGTAAGTTCCTGAGCCTGCGTGAAGAGGAATACGTGCGCGCAGCAGAGATGATGGGTGCAAAACCTGGCAGGGTTATCAGACGGCACCTTCTGCCGAATTTCATGTCTCACCTGATCGCCTCCGCCACGCTGTCGATCCCCGCGATGATCCTGGGTGAAACTGCGCTCAGTTTCCTGGGCCTCGGTCTGCGGGCCCCTGCGGTCAGCTGGGGGGTCATGCTGAACGATGCACAGAACCTCGCATCCATCGAGATCTATCCCTGGACGGCGATCCCCATGCTGCCGATCATTTTTGTTGTGCTGGCCTTTAACTTCCTTGGGGACGGGCTGCGTGCCTCACTCGACCCGTACAAAACCTGATGCCTCTCACACTTGATTTCTGAACGACCGGCGGCTAGTTGGTCGTCAGGTTCTGCTACGGTGCAGGACGACGGAGATTTTATGCTGGAGAATGCGGTCCGCCGCTGAGGTCCGAATGAACGGACCGGTATGAGCCAAAGAACGCCCTCGCGTGATGCAGGGTGCTCTTTCTGCTGACCCAACTCCGGGACAAATCCATTGAATATCTCAAAACACGAACAGCGTGTGCTGCACCTGCTTGCGCAGGGCGGCGCTATCCATTTCCGTCGTCTGTCAAATGGCAAAGTCAGCCATGTGACCTGCTTTACGCGGGATGGACATGTGCTGACCGACTGCACGCTGAAACTTTTCGACCGCCTGCGGAAAAGGCGCTTTATCAAATCAACCAACGGGCTGCCCTATCGCGTCACGCGCACCGGGCTGCGTGCGGTCAACGCACAACAAGACAATCGCTGAGGAGCAAGATATGACCAGACCTGAACTGCGGGCTGCGACCCGTGCCGACATCCCTGACCTTCAGAAGATCGCCAAAGACACCGGTCTCTTTCCACCGGAGATGCTGCCTGATCTGCTGCAACCCTGCCTCGACAGTGAAGATGCCGGATTCTGGCGGGTTGCGGTAGCACAGGGCGCCGCCTGCGGGCTCTGCTGGTGCCGGCCTGAGCCGCTGACAGAGGGCACCTGGAACATGCTGGCGCTTGGCGTGCGGACAGCCAGCCAGGGGCAGGGCCTTGGTGCTGCGCTGGTTGCTGACGCCGAAACCGACCTGCGCGGGTTGGCGCAAAGGCTTTTGATCGTTGACACCTCCGGCACGCCGGATTTTGCGGGTGCACGGGCATTCTATGCGGCCTGCGGTTATGATCATGTCGCGACCATCCCTGACTACTGGATGGATGGGGACGACAAGGTGACGTTCAGCAAAACGTTGTAATTATCCCCCGGGTCCGGGCATTCGGATGCCCGGGCCACACCCGGAGTGGTCACCGGACGGTGTGACGCTCTCAACCTGAACATCTGCCGATACGCGGTGCTTAGCGGTCGTCCCCGCCCGCATCTTCACCATCGAGCAATTCTTCCTCGATGGCAGCCTGCGCTGCGGCCGTGACAGCTTTGCGGTCTTCGTCGGACATCTCCTCGGGGTCCTTGTCGCCTGCCAGACGGACTGTCACCTCGCGGTGTGCAAACCGGATGCCTTCACGCTCGAACAATGCCCTGATCTCTTCGTAGACCTTCTTGCGCACCAGCCACTGATCCCCCGGCTTGGTCATGAACTTGACCCGGATGATCATCGCAGAGTCCTGCATTTCGATCACGCCCTGCGACTTGAGGGGCTGAATGAAATTATCGCCGATGACCGGATCATCCAGCAGAGCGACCCCAAGTTTCTTGATCAGCTTGCGGACCTTCTCGACATCCGTGTCATAGGTCACGCGCAGCGGCAGCTTCATGATAACCCAGTCGCGTGAATAGTTCGTCATCACCTGGATTTCGCCAAAGGGAATGGTGTGCAGCGCGCCAAGATGGTGGCGCAGCTGGAACGAGCGCACAGAGATCTTTTCGACCGTGCCTTTCACGCCGCCGATGTCCAGATATTCACCCTTGCGGAACGCATCATCGAACAGAAAGAAACCGCCCGAGAAAATATCCCGCACCAGCGCCTGACTGCCGAAACCCACGGCGACACCCACAACACCGGCACCTGCAAAGAGCGGCCCGACGTTAACGCCAAGTTCGAGCAGAACAATGAGGAAAATGGTGACCAGCAGCACGATCAGGATAAAGTTCCGGAACAGCGGCAGCAGGGTCGCCAGGCGGCTGGCACTGCTGCCGCCCCCTTCATCCCCCAGTTCACCCTCTTCCATGTCGCCCTGTTCTTCGCGGATCTTGTTGTCGATCCAGATGCGGAAGACGTGGTACACGATGTATCCGATAAACAGGATGACCATGATGTCCAGCAGCTGAGTCGCAGCGGTTTCAACCATCTGTGCGGAATCGTTGTCCCAGATGTAGAAGAAGGCATAGACGCCAGCGACAAATGCCAGAATGCCTGCGACGCGGCGCGCCAGCCCCTCGAATGTTGTCAGTTCGGCACGCGGGCGGATGTCCTGCATTTCCGCCAGCTCTGCCAGCCGCTCTTCGTCCGGTTCATCTTCGGCCGCGGCTTTTGCCTCATTCAGTGCCCGGAGCGCACGGGCGCGGGCAAAACTGCGTTCGATGGCAAAGTTGATCACGCCATAGACTACGATGATCGACAGCAGGATCATATACGCCCCTCCGATCAGCGGGATCGAAGACGGGTTGCCGAGCACCAGATCATAGGTCAGCTCCGCCCAGGCAAAGAGCACGTAAAAGATCACGGCGGGGGCCCAGACAGTCGAAAGCGTCCGGACCAGCCAGCTGAGTTCTCCCACCGGTTTGCCCTGCCGGATCGCGCGACTGATCGCCCGCCGGTTCACCAGAACCATCAAAATGTTTAGCAACACCACAGCCGCCGACAACAGGGAGGACAGGAAGGCGTAGACGTCGTAGTTCAGCCCCAGTTCACCGATCCAGACCCCAAAGAGGATCGCACAGATGTCAAAGGCCGCGAGCATGAAAAGCCAGCGGTGAAGGCTTTTGGCGTCCCGGGTGCTGAGCACGGGGATCCGGTACTGCTCCATGTAGGGCGACAGAATCATGCGCCAGAGCACGGCGGCAAAGCGGCTCATGAAATAGGCGGCATTCACGATACTGGCCGTGAACTGAATGGCAGGATCCTTGATCGGACCCCAGATCAGAGCGCCGAGAATATAGGCAACCGCCATAGAGACGAGAATGCCGACCACACCCAGCACGAAACGGAACACCAGCCAGGGCATCTTTTCCGAATACCCCTGCGGATTCTCGCGCGTCCGTGCGACCACCCAGCTCTTCGCAATCTTGGGGCCGTAAATGTAGCGTTCAACAAGAACGCCCGCGCCGAAGAGGAGCAGCGAATACATAACTACTTCGGCAAAAACGCGGATTTCGCCCGTCGGGCTGGTTGCGCGCAGAATGTAGACCACTTCGTTAAACGCGTTGGGCAGGTCCAGAATGCGCTCGACCAGTGCGGTCCGGAAGCGCACAACGGTGTCCTGCGCCTTCATCAGGCCTGAACCTTCAGTGCTTTCAACAGTTTCCGCCGTTTGTTCCGGCGCAGACGTCATCACGATCTCACCATCCGGCCCGATCACAACCACGCCGACCCCGGCTTCGGCAGCCTGCCGCATGATCTCGGACACGCGCGCACTGTCCGCATCCGACCCGCTGTCTCCGCTCGCGGCAGAAAAGAGAGAACCGATGCCCTGGGCCTGTGCTGTGCCCAAACCGGGAAGGCCCAGGTTCAGCAACATTATCATGGACAGGGCGAGCAGGATCAGACGCATAAGCTCAGCTTTCCGGAAACTGTTATCATTCAGGACGGTAGGCGAGGCAGCGGGGCTTTGCAATTGGACATCAGTCCGGCGGAATACAACTAAGTCGTGTTTTGCACCTGCGCCCGAATTATGCCAGGAAGCCATGGGAGTACGGCGCAGGCCGTGATCGAAAGACCCGGGGAACGGCCATGTGCCTGAAAAACACTGAAACAGCTGACCGGCGCGCAGCCCCTGCCGACCGGAGCGGGAAATGAACGTGCAGGACCGGTCCGCCGCACCGGTGGCTGCGCAGGACGGTGCGCGTGCTTCGCGTATCATGTTCTACAGTCATGACACTTTCGGCCTGGGACATCTGAGACGCTCGCGCGCGCTGGCCTCGGCGCTGACGGCGTCTGACGAAGGGACCTCTGCGATTATCCTGACCGGATCTCCGATCGCCGGACGTTTTACCTTCCCGGAGCGCGTGGATCACGTACGCCTGCCGGGTGTCTCGAAAATGCATGACGGCACATATGTAAGCCAGACGCTCGGTCTCGACATTGACGAAACCACAGCGCTGCGTTCCGGTCTGATCCAGACCGCCGTGGAACAATATGACCCTGACCTGCTGATCGTCGACAAAGAGCCTACCGGTTTTCGCGGCGAGCTGCTGCCGACGCTGGAATGGCTTGCCGCCCGTGGTACCACCCGGTGCGTCCTGGGCCTGCGCGATGTGCTGGACGAAGCGCAGGTTCTGCGGGCTGAGTGGGAACGCAAGGGGGCCATCGAAGCCGCCGAACAGTTTTATGACGAGATCTGGGTGTATGGTCCGAAGTCTGTCTATGACCCGACTGAAGGCCTGGGGCTGTCCCCGGCAACCCGCGAGCGTATCCACTGGACAGGCTATCTGCGGCGCGAGATCACTGACGCGGCGGAAACACCGGAAGATCCTTATGTCCTGATCACCCCGGGTGGTGGTGGCGACGGGCAGGCGATGGTCAACCTCGTGCTGTCCGCTTACGAATCCGATCCGACACTCAAACCTGATGCCATTCTGGTCTATGGACCCTTCCTGTCAGGTGAGGTGCGGGAGGCTTTTGACGCCCGCGTCGCGGCACTGAATGGTCGTGTGACCGCTGTTGGCTTTGACGCCCGGATTGAAACACTTTTTGCCGGGGCGCAGGGCGTCGTGTGTATGGGGGGATACAACACTTTCTGTGAAGTGCTCTCTTTTGATCAGCGCGCCGTGATTGTGCCGCGAACCGTGCCGCGTCTGGAGCAGTGGATCCGGGCCTCCCGCGCCGAAGAGCTTGGCCTCGTCCGGATGCTTGACGAAACGCGCGACGGCATGACGCCGGAGGCAATGGTGCGCGCGATCCGGGGCCTGCCATCGCAGGGCAAACCATCACAGGCGGGTGCAGACGGACTGCTCGACGGGCTCGAGGTCGTCGTACGCCGGGCCGGGGCGCTGGTGGCGCAGAAATGACCCAGACCACAGGTGCGCCACTCGCGGTGGTCGTCAAAGGATGGCCGCGGTTGTCCGAGACATTCATCGCGCAGGAGCTCGTGGCGCTGGAAGAAGCAGGCCTGCATTTCGAAATCTGGTCCCTGCGTCACCCGACCGACAAAAAGACACACCCTTTGCACGACCGTCTGCAGGCGTCTGTGCGCTATCTGCCGGAATACCTGCGGGATGAACCCTGGCGCGTGCTGCGCGGATTGCTGAGCGCTGTGAGGCGTCCTGGATTTGGTGCCGCCTGGCGGATGATCCGCGCGGATTATGTCCGCGACCGCACACCAAACCGCCTGCGGCGTTTCGGTCAGGCCTGCGTGATGGCCCGCGAACTGCCAGGGGACACCCGCGCTCTCTACGCGCATTTTCTGCATACGCCGTCATCGGTTGCCCGCTATGCCGCAATCATCAGAGGCCTGCCCTGGTCCTTTTCCGCACACGCCAAAGATATCTGGACCTCCCCTGAATGGGAGCTCCGCGAGAAACTGTCGCCTGAGAGTTTTGGCGCGGCATTCGGGGCCACCTGCACCGGATTCGGCGCTGAACACCTGCAGAACCTGGCAGATACACCCGCCCGTGTTGATCTGGTGTACCACGGGCTTGATCTCGCGCGTTTCCCGGCACCGCCGGAGCGCCCGCTGCGCGAAACGAACGCGCCGCTGGCGTTGATGTCTGTCGGCAGGCTGGTGGAGAAAAAGGGATTCGACCGGCTGATTGATGCGCTGGCTCTACTGCCCGGCGACCTGGACTGGCATTTCACGCATATCGGCGGCGGAGAACTGCGGGACGCAATGCAGCAGCGCGCGCAGGACCGTGGTGTCGCGGGCCGGATCACCTGGAAAGGTGCCCAGGATCAGCCAGAGGTCATTGCCGCCATGCGTGCCGCGGACCTTTTCGTACTGCCCAGCCGCGTTGCCGGAGACGGCGACCGCGACGGATTGCCCAACGTCCTGATGGAAGCGGCCAGCCAGAAGCTGCCGATCCTGTCCACACCCGTCTCGGCAATACCGGAATTCATCGACACCGGTGTGCATGGCATCCTGACGGACGACGCACCGGAAAGCATTGCGCAGGCGATCACCGGATTTGCCGCCGATCCGGCATCGGGTCCGGCGCTGGCCCGGGCCGCATATGAGCGGCTGGTCCATGATTTTGGGATGGATCCGGGCATCGCGCGGCTGGTTCAGCGTCTGCGCGAAACAATGGGCGCGGCGGCATGAGGCGGGTTGCCTTTTACGCCCCCATGAAGCCCCCGACCCATTCTGTGCCCTCAGGAGATCGCGCCATGGCACGGGCCCTGATGCTGGCCATAGAGCGCGCCGGAGCGGAACCGGAGCTTACTTCCGAACTGCAGACAAGGGACGGCAAGGGCGATCCTGACCATCAGGCCGATATCTATCGCGCCGCAGATGAGGAAACAGCCAACGTAATTGCGGCGGGTCGGGCGGCGGGCTGGCGGGCCTGGGTCACCTATCACAACTATTACAAAGCTCCCGATCTGCTGGGGCCTGCCGTCTCGAAGGCACTGGGTATCCCGTATATTCTGATCGAGGCCACCCGGGCGCGCAAGAGGCTCGGCGGCCCATGGGACGGCTTTGCCAGAGCGGCAGAGGCGGCCTGCGATGCGGCGGATGCGATCTGCTACCTGACCGAAAGGGACGCGCTGACGCTGCGGCGCGACGCACCGGCAAGCCAGCGGCTGATCCATCTGCGCCCCTTTCTGCCGCTCGAAACCCTGCCGCCTGTGTCCACACTCACAGGGTCAATGCTCTGTGTCGCCATGATGCGGCCCGGCGACAAACTGGCATCATACGAACTGGTGGCGGAAACGCTGGCGCAGCTCACCACTGAAAACTGGCACCTGACCATAGCGGGCGACGGGCCCGCGCGGGACAGCGTCGTTTCACTCATGGCACCTTTCGGTGACCGCGTGACCTTTGCGGGCGCGCTGGACACTGCTGGCCTTGATGCGCTTTTCGGCCAGTCCAGTCTGCTGTACTGGCCCGGGGTCAATGAGGCGTTCGGCATGGCCTATCTCGAAGCGCAGGCCGCAGGTCTGCCAGTGGTAGCCCAGGACAGGCCCGGCGTGCGCGATGTTCTGGCGCCGGGGCCTTATCCTGATCCTTCGGCGGGCGTCGCACCACTGGCAGCCATGGTCGATCACCTGCTTGCCAACGACGCGGAACGCCGGCGGCGCAGTTCAGCGGCCCGCACGTTTATCACAAAAAACCACCTGATCGACAGTGCGGCTCAGACGCTGGCACCCCTGCTCGGAGAGGCAGGAGATTGATCCGGCTTGCCATCATACGTCACGGGCATACCGCCTGGAACCGCGCCGGCCGCATACAGGGGCGCAGCGACATTCCGCTTGATGAGGATGCCGCGACGGCACTGGCCAGCCGCCGTCTGCCCCCGCCCTGGGACAATGCCGATCTCTGCGCCAGCCCTTTGCAGCGGGCGGCGCAGACCGCCAGGCTGATCAGCGGGCGTTCTCCGCGCAGCGACGACGCCCTGATTGAAATGAACTGGGGCGACTGGGAAGGCCAGCAGGGGCGTGATCTGCGGGAGGAACCGGCAAGCGGGTTCAGGGATATTGAGGACTGGGGCTGGGACTATCGCCCGCCCGGTGGGGAAAGCCCCGCCGATCTGCGCGCGCGTCTGGTCCCCTGGGCCGAAGGCCTGCAACGCGATACCGTCGCGGTGTGTCATATCGGGGTCATGCGGGTCCTGCTGGCACAGGCAACGGGCTGGAATTTCAGCGGGCCAGCCCCCTTCAGGATCAAGCGCGACCGCCTTTATATCCTGCGCCCGGACCCCTGTGGCTGGACTGCTGATGCCCAGCCGGTCCGCCTCGAGGAGGGCTCGCCATGCGCGTGATGATCCTGGTTACCCACCTGCTCGGCACCGGTCATCTGGCGCGTGCGCTGACGCTGGCACGGGCCTTTTCGGACGCGGGTCACACCACCCGCCTCGTTTCCGGCGGGATGCCCGCACCACACCTGGACGATGGTGTTACAGATGTTCTGCAACTCCCGCCGCTGCGTTCGGACGGCACCAACTTCACCCGGCTTCTGGGCCGCGACGGACAGGTTGCCGGAGAACAGACCTTTCGAGACCGCAGAAATGCACTGACCGAAGCACTGAAAGGGTTTCATCCCGACATTCTGATCACCGAACTTTTCCCTTTTGGCAGGCGTGTTCTGAAAGATGAGTTTTTTGCCGCGCTTGAAACCGCACAGAAACTGAACCCAAAACCGGTGATCCTGTCGTCCGTGCGCGATATCCTGGCCCCACCATCAAAGCCGGCCAAAGCTCAGATGGCCGAGGATCTGATCGGGGCATACTACGACGCGGTTCTGGTACACGCCGACGCCACCGTCACAACCCTTGATGAAAGCTGGCCCGTTACGCCCGGTTTCGCCGGCAAACTGCGTTATACCGGGTATGTTGCCCGGCAGAACACTGCAAGGTCACCCTCCGCTCAGCGGTCAGGCATTGTTGTGAGTACCGGCGGCGGTGCCGTGGCCGACAACCTTTTCGAAACCGCTGTCGACTGCGCGCGCGGCATGGCCGAACACAGCTGGCACCTGCTGGTCGCCGGACAGAAGGCGCCAGCACGGATCGCTCAGCTGACCAGACGCGCGGGCCGGAATGTGACTGTTGGCCCGGCAAGCAAGAACTTTCGCGGGCTTTTGTCGGGCGCGGCCGCTTCTGTGTCACTCTGCGGCTACAACACAGCACTCGATGTGCTCCAGACGGGCGTACCGGCGATCTTTGTGCCATTTGACGCCGACGGCGAAACCGAACAGACGCTGCGGGCACAGGGTCTGTCCCGGCAAAGTAACATTGACCTGCTGCGAAACAGGGACCTGTCGGCTCAGGCACTCGGGGACGCCATCAGGAATGTGATCAGCGCGGCCGAACGGCCCCTGCCCGGTGACATATTTGACGGTGCCGCTGAAACCGTGCGCATTGCCGAAACCATCCGGAGATACCGCGATGCCTGACGACTGGAGCCCGCTGAGACAGGAGCTCGCGCGTTGCCGGGCTGACGGAGTGGACCTGCCGGTATGGTGGCGTGACGACGATGCGGTTGCACATACTCCCGCGCTCGACCGGCTTGACGCGCTGTCTGCAAAAACGGCGTTGCCGGTCCACATTGCCGTAATCCCACGCCCGGCAGATGAAACCCTTGTCCGGGCGGTCCGCAACAGTCACAACCTCATCCCACTTGTGCATGGCTGGCAGCACGTCAGCCACAGCCCGGAAGGCGTGAAGAAAGCCGAATTCGGCCAGCCCCGCCATGGTGCCATCATCGAGTTACAGGCAGCCATTGGCCGTCTGCACGAACTTTTCGGGACACGCCTGCTGCCCGTTTTCGTACCCCCCTGGAACCGCTTCGATGGTGGTTTCTGTGCTGATCTGGTGCGTTCAGGGTACGGAGGCATATCGACGTTCCTGCCACGCGAAGAGAAGACGCCTGCGCACGGGCTGACACAGGTCAACACCCACATTGATCCGATCAACTGGAAGGGCGACCGCGGTCTGGTATCCGCGCAAACGCTCATCGATCTGACCGCCCGCACGCTTTCGGACCGGCGCACCGGCCTGACAGACCCGTCTGAACCGCTGGGACTGCTGACACACCACCTTGTGCACACCGAAGAGGTCTGGCAGTTCTCTGAGAAATGGATCGGCGAAATGCAGGACGGCGGTGCGCGACCAGAAACACCTCTGCAACAGGAGACCCCGGATGAGCAGGCTTGAATCCATGCGGCGCAGGCTGACTGCGCAGATTGACGGTATAAACTGGGCGGCACAGGAGATCGCGGGCCTGCAGGGCGACGTGCTGGAACTGGGGCTCGGCAACGGCCGGACTTATGATCATCTGCGCGAAAACCTGCCGGACCGGCGGATCTGGGTCATAGACCGGGTGCTCAAACCGCATCCGTCCTGCATCCCCCCCGCCGAAGATTTTCTGCAGGGCGAAGCAGAGGACATGCTGACGGAACTTGGCAGCCGTGGCGCGAAAATGGCCCTTGCTCATTATGACTTCGGTTATGGTGACAAGGCGCGCGACGTGGAAGAAGGCGGCAGGCTGTCACCGCTGATTGCGCCCCTGATGCAGACAGGCGGTCTGGTGGTCAGCCAGCAGCCGCTGGTGGGTTTTGAACAGGTGCGCGGCCCGGACACCATTGATCCGGAACGGTATCTTTTCTACCGCGCAACGGCCTGATCACGGACCCATCCCTTCAATGTGACGTGCATGTGTACATCGGGGTCATAAATACTCCTGGACAGCACCTGAGCATTGAAAGGAATTACCACCATGAAACCAGTGGCAGCAGTGATAGCACTCCTGGCCCTCGCAGCCTGCGAAGCGCCCGGAAGTGCAACCAACCAAACCAGCGCGTTCGAAGAAGCCTTTCGGGACGCCGGCAGCTGAGCCTTGCTGCGCAGTGTCATTTTTCGCGTGAACAGCCGGTGACAACCGTGTAGAATCTGCGGCAGATGCGCACTTTGAAAGGACCCAACAGATGCTGAGAGCCGCACTTCTTCTGACCTGTGTACTGAGCCTGGCTGCCTGCGAAACAACCAAAGGCATCGGCCGCGACGTACAGAACGCAGGCGAAAAGCTCGACGAAGCATTCTGAAGCTGACGGGGTGGCGCAACTCAGCCGTTGCGCGCCGCACAGTTCCTGCAAAGCGCTGTCTCCGGCAGCACGTCGAGGCGTGCGTCTGAGATCATTTCCCCGCATCTGAGGCACGTCCCGTATGTGCCCACTGCTACGCGGCCAAGAGCCGCATCAATGCGCGCGACTTCCTCCAGTTCGGCGTGGCCCAGCGCTTCGAGCACTTCGTCGCCCTGCCGTTCTGTTGCAAAATCCTCGAAGTCGCGGGTCGGGGTTTCGTCGAGCGCATGCTCTACCTCCACCAGATGCCCGACCAGCTCGCGCCGGCGGGACAGGAGGATGCTTTTCTGTTTCTCCATGTCCATTGCATGTCTCCTTTTTGGATAAGGAAAACATGGCATGTGCCAGCCTGTGCTGCCTTGATCTGGATCAGGAGGGGCGTGCCGCAAAAGGCGAAAGGCGCCAGGGGATCGGACCGAAATCCAGACCCGTGCCCGAGGGCACATCCTGACGCCTTCTTGAACCTTATCATCCCCCCAGAGGGCGACAGCAGGCCCAGCTTGCGACCCGGCGTTACCACCCGTCGCCGGAACCACCTGCATTGCTGCAAGCAGCTCCCCGCATCATCCCTGCCAGCGCTGCCTTCCAACCTAACACCTTGCGGCATCGAAGTTTTTCGGCCTGCTCCGGCGCCCGCTGCCCGTTCGTCACGACCCTTTAGGGTCCACACGATCCGACCTGCTTCCGATCACCGTTCCTGCCCAGAGCTGCATCATTGATCCGTCTCTGAACGCTCCCGGCCACCGGGGCCTTTGCGTCCGCCTCTTTGTTCCGAAGACCTCTGAAGCGGTGAGACAACGATGCGCCATCACCCCCCATTCTGGCAATAAAAAAATCACGTTGGAGCGAAATTTCTTGTGGATAAGCTGTTGAAATATATGGGATTTCAACCTGTGGATAAGCGGGGGATAACCCGGTTTTTGCCTGCGTTCCGGCGTACTTGCCGCAGCGCGGAAAAGCTGTGGAAAGCGGCGTTTTCGCGAGGGTGATTTTCCGGTGACCCGCAGGGCCCGAGACGGGCTGGAGAGGCAGAATCACCGCGATGGGGCCCCGGGTAGAGACTGTGCCAGGGCCACATTCAGAGGTGTCGGTGGGGCGTCGGTATCACGTCGGTTTAACGTCGGTATTACGTCGGTGCGCAGCGCACTGTCAGGTAAGACGGTGTTAGTTGGGGGTGAGACGCGGTCTGGCACCGCCAGACTGAACAGTCCGGGGGACTGTTCAGAGCGTCGAACGCGGATTTCGCGAGAAATTCGCCGGGAAAGCCTGCATTCCGTTTGTGCTACGCGCCGCCCGAACCGAGGGGCGGGAAGCGACGATTCCGCAGATGCTGTGCTTCCGCTCTATCGTCCGACGCCGATGCTGCGCATCAGCCTGGAAGCGCCCGCCCCGTGGTGGGGCGAGGAGCGGTCCGGCGTCAGCCGGATCAAACAGTCCGGGGGACTGTCTGAAGTGACGAGCGCGGCGCGCGTCAGCGCGACGCCGGGTGAAAGGCGCTTTGGCTGTCAGACTGGCGGTTGAGCGTCGCGGCGCACGAACCGAGGGGTGGAAGCGAAGCGCCCGCCCCGTGGGGGCGGTTCGGGCGCTGCACAATCCAATGGATTTGCAATGAACTCCATGACGAATGTCACGTCCGATCTACAAATGAAATCAATTATCTAAAATTGCATTCGACACATAGTCTCTAAGAACTTGTGAGTTTAGTCCCGAAGCACTCAATAACTGCGTAACTGCCGCTCCATTAACAAGTGCGGAAACAAGTTCGCAGTTTTTTCCTGTTTCTCCGTCGCTTGCTGACCTGAAAAGGCCAAGTTCGCTAACACTACGATGCAGAACGGAAGCTATCATTGGCCCGAGACCATTAACCAGACTCGACAGCGTACGCACAGCGATCCAATCTCCGACATGCTGTTCAGAGCCTCCTGTATCAAAAGGCACGGTTTCCAACGTTTGAAAAATCGTCATTACACCCGCTTGATATGCTGGATGCACGGCCATTGAAAATACTTCGGCCTCGGTGCGCCGATACCCAGAATATTGGCGCAATTCGTCTGGTACCTCTTTAAGTTCGATCCGCAATTGCTGGTCTCTAAGCTTACTCAGCTTTCTGCCTGAGAGGTTCTTATGCCAAAACTCACGCGAGTCATCTTGGGCCTCAATCCACTCGTCACAGAGGGATGCATCAGCAGCTAGTACTATTGCCAAGTCACAGGCCTCAAGAACGGAGCGCGCAAGAACTCTTGCAGACAAGTCATTTCCTGTTCGGCAAAGATTGACCGAGTTTTCCAGTGTTTCTCTTATATACAGAAAAATTGAGGATAAGGCTTGTATCCTACTCCTTACACTATCGGCAACAATCGTCTGGCGCGAAACGCTGATCTCAAGGAGAAGTTCCGCCGCAACTACATTGACCACTATCAACATCAAATCAGAGGCTAAAATTGTGGACAGTGTCTTTTCATCTTCTGGTCGTAATGTCGCAGAAAAATTTGAAAAATCGGAAATAAATGCGGCAAACGGAAGATCGGTTTGCGATGCAGATACAACTTCGATCCAATCAGATAGCCAGTGCAACAGCTCAGGCGGGGATGACGCATTCAAGGAATCGAATGCGCCTAGATGTTTCGCTTCAACCAATGTCGCCCCTTCTTTTTCCGGACAATTGAACCTGCGGTACCCCACCCCACTGTGTGGGTACGGGCATTGCTGCGCAAAACGCTTCCACCCACTGGCCTTCCTCAGCCCGGGATGGACGAATTGAACTGGTCCACCCCAAACTGCAACCGGGTGCCGGTCAGCGCTTTTGCTGCGCAAAAACGCCTTTTCCGCACGCGTCGTTAAAAATGGACGGCTGTCAGCCGTCCATTTTTAACGCGGAAATAAACGCTTCTTGCGGGATATCCACTTTCCCGAACTGCCGCATCTTTTTCTTACCAGCCTTCTGCTTGTCCAGCAGTTTGCGCTTCCGGGTGGCATCCCCGCCATAACATTTGGCCGTCACGTCCTTGCGCATGGCTGAGAGCGTTTCCCGCGCGATGACCTTGCCGCCAATCGCGGCCTGGATCGGGATTTTGAACATGTGGCGCGGGATCAGGTCTTTGAGCTTTTCAACCATGGCGCGGCCCCGCTGTTCGGCGCGGTCACGGTGGACCATGGTGGAGAGCGCGTCGACGGGTTCGTCGTTCACGAGGATCGACATCTTCACGAGCTTGTCCTCGCGGTAGCCGATCATCTGGTAGTCAAAGGAGGCATAGCCCTTGGTGACCGATTTCAGCCGGTCGTAGAAGTCAAACACGACCTCGTTGAGCGGCAGGTCATAGACGACCATGGCGCGCGAGCCTGCATAGGTGAGGTCCAGCTGGATGCCACGGCGGTCCTGGCAGAGTTTGAGCACGTCACCGAGGTAGTCGTCGGGCACGAGGATGGTGGCCTTGATGCGCGGCTCCTCCAGGTGGCTGACGAGCGTGAGGTCAGGCATGTCCGCGGGGTTGTGCAGTTCGAGCATCGTGCCGTCTTTGTGGTAAACGTGGTAGATGACCGAAGGCGCGGTGGTGATCAGTTCGATGTTGTATTCGCGTTCGATCCGGTCGCGGATCACTTCGAGGTGCAGCAGGCCGAGGAAGCCGCAGCGGAAGCCAAAGCCAAGTGCGGCGGAGGTTTCCATTTCATAGGAGAAGGAGGCGTCGTTGAGCGCCAGTTTCTCGATGGCGTCGCGCAGGTCCTCGAATTCGGCGGAATCGACGGGGAAGAGGCCACAGAAGACCACCGGTTGCGAGGGTTTGAAGCCCGGCAGTGCGTCTTCGGTGCCTTTCTTTTCGTGGGTGATGGTGTCGCCGACGCGGGTGTCGCGCACCTGTTTGATCGAGGCGGTCAGGAAGCCGATTTCGCCCGGGCCCAGCGCGTCGATGGTGGTCATTTCCGGGCGGAAGACGCCGATGCGGTCCACGTGGTGGGTGGAGTTGTTGGAGAGCATGCGGATGCGTTCGCCCTTGCGCAGCTGGCCGTCCATGATGCGCACGAGCACGATGACGCCGAGGTAGCTGTCGTACCAGCTGTCCACCAGCATCGCCTTGAGGGGCGCGTCGGGGTTGCCGGTGGGGGCGGGCAGTTTGTGCACGATGGCTTCGAGCGTTTCGGTGATGCCCTGGCCGGTTTTGGCGGAGACCTGGATGGCTTCGGTGGCGTCGATGCCGATGACGTCCTCGATCTGTTCGGCCACGCGGTCGCAGTCGGAGGCGGGCAGGTCGATCTTGTTCAGGACGGGTACGATTTCGTGGTCGGCCTCGATGGCGTGGTAGACGTTGGCGAGGGTCTGCGCCTCGACGCCCTGCGTGCTGTCGACCACCAGCAGCGAGCCTTCGACGGCGCGCATGGAGCGGGAGACCTCATAGGCGAAGTCCACGTGGCCCGGCGTGTCGATCAGGTTGATGACATAGGTCTCTCCGTCGAGCGCGGTATAGTCGATGCGGACCGTGTTGGCCTTGATGGTGATACCGCGTTCGCGTTCGATATCCATGCTGTCGAGCATCTGCTCTTTCATGTCCCGGTCGGCCACGGTGTTGGTGGACTGGATCAGTCTGTCAGCGAGCGTGGATTTCCCGTGATCGATGTGGGCGACAATCGAGAAATTGCGGATATGCGAAAGCGGTGTCATGGTGGGGATATGGAGTGGATTGCGGGGACGGTCAAGGTGAGTTGGTGCAATGGTTCTGCGGTTGAAATCAGCTGCCCGACGAAGGCGCGGGCATGAGAGCTGAGCTGCTGCCTGCGGCCGTAGCGCTGGTGTTGGTCGCGCTGGCCGTGCCGGTCATTCTTGCGGGCCCGGGTGGCGCGGCTCTGGTGCTGGCGCTGCTGGGTCTGGTCTTTGCCTGCGCTGTTATTGCCGCGATGCTGCGCATGGGGGGCAGCGCACAGTCCCGCGGGCTGAAGGATTCGCTGCGCAGCGGCAGTTTCCGCGACGCCCGCAGCCGCGCGCTCAGCTATCTGCTGTCACGGGCGTACCGCTGGATCCGCACAGAACCACCCGGCGACGGGACACTGCCGGCTGCGGCACTTCTGCGCCATGCGCTGACGTTCGGGCTGTTGGACCGGGCGCTGCTGCTGGCCGTGATCTATCCCCTGTTCACTATGCTGCTTTTCTGGGGCACGACAGGCCAGAATGTCATCCTCGGACAGACCATCGTCATCAGCACCGCATCCCCCTGGTGGACCGGACCACTGGCGCTGGCAGTAATTGCCCTGATCGCTGGCGGACCGCACTACATCACCATCGGCGAACGGCATATGCGCGGCACCCTGAAAAGCGTGGCCGGATATCTGGATCTGATCGCCTTTGGCGTAGGGGGCACAATCCTGATCTATATGGATTTCCCATGGTTCACCACCTCCGCCATTCTGGCCGTCAGCTTTGCCGCACTCTGGGCCTTCTCCGGGTTTCTGGCCGGTGTGCCCGCAATGGCCGTGGCCACGATGCTCGCGCTGACCGGACCACTGGGCCTGGCACTGCAGAGTTTACTGCCCGGGCCCGCCGCCTTTTTCGCGGCCACCGTCATCGCGCTGGTATCCGCCCTTGTTTACCTGATTGCCGTGGATGCGTTCCGCAGCCGCAACAGCGCTGACACAGCCGGCGCGCTGGCGCTGTGCATTCCGGTTGCCGCCACGATCGCGACCGTGATCTTTGTGCCGATCGGAGAAACCGGTGAATGGAGCAACGCAATCCGTATCGGAATTCTGGTGCTGATCGTCGCCCCGGTGGTGAATGCGGTCTTTGACGTCATCAGCTTCGCCGTGACACTCGCCTTTGTGCAGCGCGGCCAGCAGGGGAACGCATTTTTCTGGGCGCTTGCTGACATTGCGGTTGCCCTTCTTACCTTTATGGCCGCGGGCAGCACCCTCATCTGCACCACTGTGGCGCTGGACTGGCTGTCGGGCACACCGTTCATCGACCTCGAAATCCTGCTGGACTCGACCTGGAACATCAGCCGCTACTGGTGGCTCTACCTGATGCTCTTTTCCACACTGCTGCCCAGCATCGTGCATGTAGGCATTACAGCGCTCAGCCTGCAGGCGCTGACACCGATGCGCTGGCGCGAAAATCTCTGCGCGCGCATTGATGCCGCACGGGCCGGCAAAACCTGGCCGCGCGTGAGCACGCCCCTGGTACTGGGCGCGCTCTGGACCGGGTGCCTGGCACTTGTCTTTGGCGCAATCGCCGGGGCGCTCATGGTGCTGTGGAACCTCGGCCTCGCCTGGAGCGTGGTCTGGTACCGCCAGTGGCTTGAGCTGCTGGCCTTCTGGGGCGGTGGGGTGTGAGGTATTTTTGAGCTTCAGGTGTCCGGATGGCTGAGCGGATTGAAATAACCGACGAGGACAGCGCGCACGCCTGGCTGGAGACTCAGGATCTTCAGACGCAGGTCTGGTTTGCGGTACGCTGTGCTTTGCATGCTTTGCCAGCCGCCGGGACATGGGAACTTGCGACCACAAGTGGGCTTGCTTTTGCAATATCCCGTGCAATGCTCATCTCTGCGGCTGCGGCCACTTGTCCACCCGCAGAGATGAGTGGACTAGGTGACCAAGCCGCCAAAGCCGTCGTCCGCTCCGAGGACAGCGCCCGCGCCGCCCAATCCAAAACCTACGCCCTATCATCCGCCAACGCCGCCCGCGCTGCCTTCTCCGCCGCCAACGCCGCCCGCGCCGCCAAGGCTGCCATCGACGCAACCACCCTCGACTCCGCCCTATTATTCGCCGCCGCTCGTGCCGCCTCCAGCGCCACCGCCAACGCCGCCCGCGCCGCCGTCAACGCCACTCGCGCCGCCTCCAACGACACCGCCAACGCCGCCCGCGCCACCCTCCCCAGCGCCCAGGTCGACGCAACGTCGCCAAATACCTGGGCACCACTCTGGACGGGCGTCGCCCAACCGGCGACGCCGAAAGCCGGATGGGAGGCGCTCAAGGCGCAATGGGCCGCAAATGAGGCCGACTGGTCCTTCTGGATCGAATGGTACGAAGGCATCCTGAACGGCACCCCGATGGATTGGGATCTGATCTTTCGGATCGCGACAGAGATCACAGAAGAAGAGTGGGAGGCCGGGCAGGCTGTGGTCGCCGGGCGGATAGAAAACATCAAGGCGCAATATCTTTCTGAACAGGCACCGCGCGCCGAAACCATCAGCCTCGACCCCGAAACGGGACTGTTTCGCGTCGACCCGACAGAGTTGCAGAACCCACCGCTGATAGGGACACTTTTGTCCAGGGTCAGAGATGCCCTGGACGACGCGGTGCAGGGAAACAATGGTATCAACGAAACCTCTCGGGAAGTGCGGGTCCTGGGGCGGACGATCAACACCTATGGGAATGACCCGCAGCGGATTGAAATGGATTTCACATCCATGGCGGTCAGTTTGCGCCGCCAGCTTCACGAGACCAGAGAGCTGCCAGAGAGCGAAGACAATCTTGCATTGCTGGAAGCCGTTGAAGAAGGCGTTCGTGGCATAAGGGCCAATCACCCGGAGGTCGCAGCGAACAGGGCGCAGCTTGCGCAGCAGAGTATCCAGGAATTGCCTGACGAGGGTCGCGAGTTGCTGGCCGAGGCAGAACATGTTCTGACGGCCATCAGTCAGGGACCGCTGCGGGAGGATTTTGCAACCGATATTCCACAACTGATCAATGACGCGACCCTGCCGCTGCCAAGTGGTGCCCCGCCCCTGCCCGGAGCTGATGAGACAACCCGGATTTTCGGCCGCGTGTCGGATATCGCCCGACTTTACAGCACGCTGACAAAATCAGGCGCAGCAGCTTTTGACAGCGATGCCGTTAAAACAATCCGACTGGTTGGCGGATTTGGCAGCATTCTGTTCGGGCTTGTGACTCTCGGGTTGCGCCTGTTCGGCGTTCTGTGATCCAGATCACAGTAAGCGCGCTGTGATCCCGCTAACCTCCCGTACAGGTAGTAGTTAACAGGGAGAGTATTATGCCACTGACAGGATACCTGAAGATCGAGGAAATACCCGGCGAGAGCCAGCGGGCCGAACATGAGGATGAAATCGACGTCTGGGGGATACAGTTTGATGTCCGGCAGATGGCGGCCAGTCCCGTCGGGCGGGGCCGTGCCCGTGCGCGCGCAGATATTGACCCGCTGGTGGTGCATAAGGCCGTGGATGCCGCGTCGCCTTATCTGGCCGAGGCCGTGTGGAAGGGGAAGCGGTTCGCCGAAATGACGCTGGCAGTCCGCAAGGACAGTGGTGAGGCGCACCTCGACTACCTTGTTATTACAATGGAAAATGTGGTGATCACCGCCTGTGGTTTTGGCAACGAACAGGCCGAAGGCACAGACAGCACCCTGTATGAACGTATCGAGCTGGAGTTCGAGAAGGTGAAAATTCAGTATTCGAAGCTGAACGACACCGGCGACGGCACCGAAGAGCATGAGGTTCATCTCGGCGGGTGACACTCGCCTGGGGAACTTTGGAACCATTCAGTCTATAATTAGTGACCACAGCCCTGTGCGTTCGCGCACCGGGCTCCTGGCATTGTGAGTTTGCCATCCCGCAATACACGCGTAAGGTGTATGCACATGCTCTCCCCCGAAAGGCACCCCATGACTCACCCTGCCCTTATCCGCACTGCCGTTCTTCCCGCCGGGCTTTTCTGTCTGGCACTTCCCGCGGCAACCGCCGCCCAGGAACTGGATTTTTACGGCCATCTGAACCTTGGGTTCATCAACGTCGACAATGGCGCAGGGTCCAACACCAGCTTTACCGACAACGACAATTCCAACAGCCGGATCGGTCTGATCTACAAGCAAAGCACGGGCAATGGCGGGGAATTCCGGTTCCATTTTGAGACAGCGCTCGGGTTCACCGGTTCCAGCTCGATCAGTGACGCCGATGACAGTTTCGACCAGTCCTACCGCCGTACGGAACTGCGCAAATTTGAGGTGATCTACCGGTCACCGTCCTGGGGCACCCTGTCCTTCGGTCAGGGCAGCATCGCAACCGATGGTCTTGCCGAAGCGGATTTCTCCGGCACGTCGGTCATTGCCTATTCCAGTCTGCAGGACCAGGCCGGCAACCAGGAATTCCAGCTGGCCTCGGGCGGCGGATCGGGCACGACCATCGGCGATGGGTTCAACGCTTTTGACGGCGGGCGCCGGTTCCGCATTCACTACGAGACCCCGCAGTACAACGGTTTCTGGCTGATCGTTTCAGCCGGCGAAGAAGTGCTGACGAGCGGCAATGACGATGAATTCTACGACATCGGGCTGAAGTACGACAAAGACTACGGTGCCTACCACGTGGCCGGACGCCTGGGGTATTCGATCCGCGATTCTGACGAGGAACTGCTGCTGGGCTCCTTTGCGGTTCTGCACAAGGCGACAGGTCTCAACCTGGCGGTGGCCAGCGGCCGCCAGCAGGAAGGCGACGACAGCTATTACTACGTCAAGGCCGGTCTGAAGCGCGACTGGATCGAAGCGGGCGAGACGCGTCTGTCCGTTGATTACTATTCGGGCGAGGATTTTGCCGTGACCGGGTCGGAATCTGAATCCGTCGGCATCGCCGTTGTCCAGAAGGTCGACAGCATCAACACCGAGTTTTACGCCAGCTACCGCACCTTCAGCCTCGATGGTACCGGCGCGGACCTGCAGGATCAGGATGTGATCTTTGTCGGTGCGCGCTGGCGCTTCTGAGCGCGCACGTGCTGCGGCGTGATTGCGGAAATCCGTATCATGGGTCATAAGAAAAGCTGCTGATCAGACACCTGACCCGGAGCTTTGCTTTGACCCGAACCGCTGCTGCGTTCTGCCTGTCCCTTCTGCTTGCTGCCTGCAGTGCCCCCGGCACCACAAGCTCGCCCGTGAGCCAGCAGCGTGCGGTGTTCATCCCTGCCAGTGGCGGGGCGCCGCAATTCGCCTCCGGACTGATCTCAAACGCCTGCCTGAAGGACGACAGACGGGCGGCCAGCCCCGCGCGGTGCGGTTGTGTGCAGGCGGTGGCGAACCGGACGCTTACCCCGTCAGAGAAACGGCGGGGTGCTGCCTTTTTCGGTGATCCGGACCGGGTTCAGGCCATGAAAGTGTCGGATTCGCCCGACAATGAACGGTTCTGGGAACACTGGAGCCGTTTTGCCGATCAGGCGGAACTGCTCTGCAGCAGCACCTGAAGTGGCGTCAGAGTGATCTGATCCAGAACTGAAGTGGTTTTTCGGTTTCATCCGCGTCGCCGGTATCTTTCCACGAAAAATGCGCGATGGCTCCAGGAACGGGGCGGTACCCGCGGGCGCGCCAGAAACCGTCCAGCGGACGGTAATGCGCCGGGCGCGCGGGATGCGCATCGGGCCGTGTCACAGCACAGAAGCAACTCCATGAAAATCCCAGCGCCCGCGCGCGGGACTCGCGCTCATCGAAAAACCGATGCCCGGCCCCCTGGTGACGGTACTCCGGCAAAAGGACGCTTTCCGCGCAGTAATAGAGGTCAGACAGGTCAAAACCGGTGCCTGTGAAGGCAGCGCTGAAGTCATCAGAGTGCTGCGTCAGCGGCAAGGCGGTGGAAGCGCCCACCAGCCTGTCCCCGTCAAAAGCACCCATGACGGTCGCAGCATCACTGGACAGATAGGGTGCGAGATAGTCCCGCTCGAACCCCATGTCGCCGTCGTAAAGGTAAGGCCATTCCGCAAAGACCGCGATACGCAGGGCCGCCACATCATCAATAGCCGAGGCCAGATCAGCGCCCACCAGAAGCCGGTAGTCGAGCGCCACGGCTCAGGACACCTGCCGGATCCAGTCCGACAGATTATAGCGGGTGGTCACCCGGGAAATCAGCCCGTCGCGCAGATCAAAAAAGGAACCTGCGGGCAGCACGTAAGCCTGGCCCGTGGCTTCGGGCAGACCTTCGTCATCGCCCATATAGGTGCCGTTGACCGTGAACTCTGCAGCCCCCCGCGTGCCTTCGGGGTTGGAAAAGATCACCATGTCCGTCAGGTTTTCGCGGTAGCAGCGGGCCATATGGGCGCAGAATTCTGCAAAAGCCTCTTTGCCGTGGCGCACGCCGCCTTCGTTAACGTGATGCGCCACGTCATCGGTCAGACAGGCCAGCATGCCATCTGTGTCGCCCGCGTTGAACGCCTCAAAATAGCGCCGGATCACATCTGCCATGCGCGCCTCATATCATCTCTGTCGGGGGGCCAAAGCGGCCGATCAGCCGTTCTTTGATCTGGTCGCGGGCCTGGCGGTAGCTGACCAGCTTCGCATCCCGCGTCTCGCCAAGGCCGGTGGGGTCGAGGATCGGCCAGTATTCCACATCGAGGCTGTAGTAGCGCGTGAGTTCCAGCGCGCGCCGCTGGCTTGCCGGGCTGAGCGCGATTACCAGATCAAAGGAGCCCAGATCGTCGCCCCAGTTTTCCATCTCGTCAAAGCTGCGCGAGCGGTGGCGGGACAGTTCCACGTCCATCTCCTGGCAGACGGCGATGGAGAATCCGTCGATTTCCATATCATTCGTGACACCGGCAGACTGGACGTAAGTGCCGGTGCCATAGAGCTTTTTCATGATGCCTTCGGCCATGGGGGATCGGACTGCGTTGTGATCGCAACAGAACAGAACCGATTGTGGCATCGTTTCCGTCATTCAGCCCCCGAAGTGCAGCACGCAGATCAGCGTAAAGAGACGGCGGGCCGTGTCGGTATCCACCTCGGCCTTGCCTTCCAGACGTTCCTGCAGGACACGGCTGCCTTCGTTGTGAATGCCCCGGCGCGCCATGTCGATCGTCTCGATCTGGCTGGGCGGCAGCTTTTTCACGGCCTCAAAATAGCTCTCGCAGATCTGGAAGTAATCCTTGACCACCTGGCGGAACGGCCCGAGCGAGAGGTGGAATTCCGCAGCCTTTTCATCGGCTTCGGTGTTCACATCGAACACGAGGCGTTTGTCGCGGATCGCAAGGCCCACGCGGTAGGGGCCGTCCGGGACCATACGGCCGTCCCGCTGGGGCAGCACGAATGTATTGTCTTCCAGCAGGTCAAAGACCGCGACCTTCCGCTCCTGTTCAATTTCGGGCGTGGGGGGCGGGAGACCGGAGTCGTCCAGCTCAATCTGTGAAATACGGGACATGGCGGAACTTCTGATACGATACGTGACGCTGTTGCTTAAAGCGTTTCGGGTTGGCGTTGAAGCACCAAATATCGTTTTTCGTGTTCGGGCGCAGCGAGCGTCGACGACCAGGCGGTACGATTCAGAGCCGAAACGCTGCGGCGTCCGCCCTGCCCCGGCGCAACCGTCAGCCGCCCTGCTCAGTCATTCAGGCGTTTCAGACGTGCCGTGACGGAGAGGCCGTGCGCCTCCAGCGATTCGGACTGCGCCAGGGTTTCCGCCGCAGGACCAATGGCGCGCAGGGCCTCGGGCGTCATGCGTGCGAGTGTCGTGCGTTTCATGAAGTCGAGCACCGAGAGGCCCGATGAGAACCGCGCGGAGCGTGCCGTGGGCAGCACGTGGTTCGGCCCGCCCACATAATCGCCGATGGCCTCGGGCGTCCACTGGCCCAGGAAGATCGCGCCGGCGTGGGTGATCCGGGCCGACAGTGCGTCGGGGTCGGCCACGCAGAGCTCCAGGTGTTCGGGCGCGATACGGTCCGAAAGAGCAGCGGCGGTGGCCAGGTCAGGCACCGTGATGATCGCACCGAAGTCGCGCCAGGAGGGCCCTGCAATGACCCGACGTTCCAGCGTTTCAAGGCGCTTTTCAACGGCGGCGGCGACGGCGTTGCCAAAGGCGGCATCCGTGGTGATCAGGATGGACTGGGCGCTTTCGTCGTGTTCCGCCTGGCTGAGCAGGTCGAGCGCGATCCAGTCGGGGTCATTGTCGGCGTCCGCGATCACCAGGATTTCCGAGGGGCCCGCGATCATGTCGATGCCCACTTTGCCGAAGACGCGCCGTTTGGCGGCCGCCACGAAGGCATTGCCAGGGCCGGTGATTTTATCCACGGGTGCGATGGTGTCCGTGCCGTAGGCCAGCGCTGCCACGGCCTGGGCACCGCCCACGCGGTAGATCTCGTCCACGCCTGCCAGTTCGGCGGCGGCGAGCACCAGCGGGTTGAGGACACCGTCGGGGGCCGGGACCACCATCGCGAGGCGCGGCACGCCTGCGACCTTGGCCGGGATGGCGTTCATCAGCACCGAGGAGGGATACGAGGCCAGCCCGCCGGGCACATAGAGGCCAGCAGCGCTCACCGGTGTCCAGCGCCAGCCCAGCGTCGCTCCTGCGTCGTCCTGCCACTCGGCATCTGCGGGCAGCTGGCGTTCGTGATAGGCGCGGATACGGTCGGCCGCCTGGGCCAGCGCTGTGCGTTCGGCTTCGGGCACGTCGACGGTGGCGGCGGCGATGTCTTCCGTGCTGATCCGCAGCGTGTCAGGTGTCAGGGTCAGACGGTCGAATTTCGCGGTGAGGTCCAGCAGGGCGGCATCGCCCCGGGCGCGCACATCGGCGATGATGGCGGCGACGGTATCATCCACATCCGGGCTGTCCTCGCGTTTGGCGGAGAGCAGTTTTGCAAAGTCTTCTTCGAAGCCGGTGTCATCTGCGTTCAGAAAAACGGGCATGTCGTACCTTTTGCGAAAGCCGGGAGGATTTCATGCCTCCGGCGGGGATATTTATGGCCAGAAGAATCGGGCGTCAGTCCGGGTGGCCGGGGGTTTTCTGTGAAGGGGCCCTGTAGGGCCGGGTCACGTCTTTGAGGGAGACCTCAAGCGCTTCGACGGTGAGCCTTATGGCGCCGTCACCCGCCAGGGTCAGCAGGACGTGACCTGCCGGCGCGTCGGTTTCCTCAAAGGTGACCGAGAGCAGCGAGAGGATGGTGTCAGCGTCGCGGCGGTCGATACCACTGGTGGCAACGCTCTGCACCGTGTCGATGGCCAGCACGGTCTGGACCCTTTCCGGGGCAACGCTGTGTGCGGCGCCCTCTTCCCAGCGGAAGCGGTTGAGCAGCAGGCCGAAGCGGTTGGCGCGGCGGTCCCAGGTCATTTCCGTGGCCGGGAATACCGCGTCCTGGCAGAGCGAGGAGATGACCTGCAGGTCATCGGCATCCAGCGCGCCGAGGTTCAGCGGGGCCTCGCGGCCGTCTTCAAAGCGTGCGTCTGTCATGTATCGGAGATCCGTTCGATGTTCGCGCCCACGCCCGAGAGTTTGCCCACGACGTGTTCGTAGCCGCGGTCGAGGTGATAGACGCGCGCCACTTTGGTCTCCCCTTCGGCGGCGAGGCCTGCGAGGATCAGGGAGACGGAGGCTCGCAGGTCTGTGGCCATCACCGGTGCGCCTTTGAGTTTGGGCACGCCGGTCACGGTGGCGGTGCCACCCTGGACGTCAATCTGTGCGCCCATGCGCATCAGTTCGGGTGCGTGCATAAAGCGGTTTTCAAAGATTTTTTCCTCGAGCACGGAGGTCCCGTTCGCCGTGCAGAGCAGCGCCATCATCTGTGCCTGCAGGTCGGTGGGAAAACCGGGGAAGGGTTCGGTTGTGACGTTCACGGCGCGGATGTCGCCGTTGCCGCGCGTAACGGAGAGCCCTTTTTCGGTTTCCGTCACGGTGATCCCGGCGGCGTCGAGTTTCTCGCAGAAGGCCTCCAGCAGCTCAATGCGGCCGCCCAGCAGTTCGACCTCGCCGCCACAGATCGCCGGGGCCAGCATATAGGTACCCAGCTCGATCCGGTCGGTGACCACGGTGTGGGTGGCGCCGCCCAGGCGATCAACGCCCTGGATCGTGATTTCAGACGAGCCATCGCCGTCGATCTGTGCGCCCATGGCCCGCAGGCACCGCGCAAGGTCGACAATCTCCGGCTCGCGCGCGGCGTTGCGGATCACGGTTGTGCCTTTGGCAAGCGTTGCGGCCATAAGCGCGTTTTCAGTGGCACCCACCGAGGCAAAATCAAAATCCACTGTGCCGCCCTTAAGGCCACCTGGCGCGCTGGCATGCACATAGCCGTCGCGCAGTTCCAGTGTGGCACCCATCGCCTCAAGCGCGCGCAGGTGCAGGTCAACCGGGCGCGCACCAATGGCGCAACCGCCCGGCAGAGACACAACCGCCTCGCCGTAGCGCGCCAGCAGCGGGCCCAGCACCAGGATAGAAGCGCGCATTTTGCGCACGATGTCATAATCGGCGGTTTTGTTGTGGATGTCGTGGCTGGAGAGGGCCAGCACCTGACCGCCCTGCAGCGAGGTCACCTCTGCCCCCAGCGACTGCAGCAGCTGGGTCATGGTGCGGATGTCGCTCAGACGCGGCGCGTTGATCAGCGTCAGCGGCTCGTCAGACAGCAGCGTCGCCGGCATCAGCGTCAGACAGGCGTTTTTGGCACCTGCAATCGGAATTTGCCCGTGAAGGGGGCCGTTGCCCCTGACCAGAATCGAATCCATGCGCCTATGCGTCCTTTTCCTGCCCGGTGTTTCCCGGTGTGCCTGCCTCTGACCCCTGACCGGCCGCACGCGCGCGGGTCTGCGCCTTGCGTCGTGCAAGATTCGCCTTGAGCGCCGCCTTGAGGCGGTCTTCGCGCGCATCCGCTGGTTTTGCGGCGGCTTTTGAAGGGGTTTTCTCTGCCATGGCGCCTGTCTACAGCAGGGCTCGCGGAGGGTCCAGATTAGGCTTGCACCAATGCCCGATTGCGTCTAATCACGCGCCACACCGGCGCTGCTGTAGCTCAGAGGTAGAGCACTCCCTTGGTAAGGGAGAGGTCGAGAGTTCAATTCTCTCCAGCAGCACCAGGTCTTGCCCCAAAGGCTCAGCATGGCACCCGGAATGGCGGGTCAGAATTTGCCTGAATTTCCCCAGGTGTCGCGCGGCCCGATTTCTTCTTCGTTCATCCAGTGTTCGGCGATCTTTCCATCGCGGATACGGTAAAGATCAAACACAGCGATATCGCGTCCGCGCGCATGCCGCTTGCCATAGGTGACGACCAGATCGCCCGCGCCGATGAGCCGGAACAGCATCTCATAGGACCCCGCTGCATCTGACAACAGCCAGGCGGCCAGCCCGTCGCGGCCATCGGGGATACCCGGAGCATGCTGAAGCAGGTCCGGGGCGACAAACCTGTCCAGCTGCCCCACATCCCCGGTCTGGCGCACCTGTTTGGTGAACTCGAGCACGGTTTCCTTGTTCTGTTCTGTATCTGCGGCAGGGTCCGGTGTCTGAGGTCCCGCGACCATGTCGTGGCCGGAAACCGTGTTTTCCACATAGGGCGCAATCGTGTCCCAGTGTTCGAGAATGAGCCCGTCCGCGTCAGTGTAGAACAGGTCCATTGTCACCCATTGCGCTGCACCGTCATTCAGCGACTGATATGCGCTGCAGAACACCCAGCGTCCGTCCTGAAACGCGCGCTTTATTGTGATGTCACGGCTGGGGTTGCGTTCGACAAACGGCTCGAAGAAAGCAAGAAACCCTTCGCGGCCGTCCGCCACGCCGGTCGAATGCTGAGTGTAGCGGTGACCGGTATAGCGGTACACCGCCGCGCGGGCGTCACCGCCGGCAATACCCTCCAGATAAATCCCCCGAACGTTGTCCAGTGCCCTGCCCATCTTTGCGGTGTCCTTTTCGTGAGTTGTCAGCAATGGGGTGCCCCGGTCTCTGCCGGAGCGCCCGGCGTTTATTTGTCCCAGTATTCCGGGATCAGCCCCAGAAGGAAGGTGCCTTCGTATCCGGGATAGGCCGCCATCATGGCGTCTTTGACCGCTTCGGGTGTGCCACCGGCCTGCCAGGCCGCGTCAAAGGTGCGCAGATAGCCGATGGCCGTGTCCAGCTCGCCACGGCTGGTGGGCAGACCATGTCCGACCAGCAGCGTTTCAAACGCCGGATCGTCGCGGAGCTGTTCCAGCGTTGCGATCCAGTTCTGCCGGTCAACGCCAGGCGCAAAATAGACACCGTTGTAGACCAGGTCCTGCACCACAGCGACCTTTTGTTCGCGCAGCACCGCCACGATTGTTTTCGGGGCCTCTGCGTTGTCATAGGCCCGGAATTCGACGGGTACGCCACCGATCTCTGTTGTGCCCAGCGCCAGGTCTGCGCCGTTCAGCAGCGAGACAGGCTCCGGGAAATTTCCGCCTGTTGCCTCAGCGCGCATGCTGTCACGGATTTCCGGCAGGGTGCGGTAGCTGACAGTGTCGAGTGCCGCGACGCCACCCCAGTGGTCGGGATGCTCGTGACTGACATAAGCGGTGTGCACGGGCTTGCCCGTCGAGGCGATCAGTGCGCCCAGTTCGGCCGCCGTCGGTGGCAGCATAGTGGCGTCGACCACCAGAAGCTGGTCCCCGAGTTCGATGACATGGGCCGTCACACTCACCGCCTGAGGCGGGGAAACGTAGGTGTGAAAAGCCACGCCGCCCTTACGGAAGCTTACCACGGTGCCCGCCGGCAACCCGTCCTGCGCCATAGCTGGCTGTGGCGTTACGCCGCCACGGATCAGGGCGATTGCACCTGCGGTCAGAGCGGCACCTTTCATCAGGTCCCGGCGGTTGAAAGTCTGGGTCATATTGCGTCCTTTCGTTTGTGTCAGTCGGCGGGGCATGTGGCAAAGGGGCGTGCACAGAGCTCCGGCACCGGGCCAAAGCCATTGCGTTTGATTTCAGAACAATTGAACGCCTCATGGCGCATTTCTGAATTCTGTTTTCCCTTTACCAGCGCCCCTATGGCCTCAAATCTATTGACCTGAAAGCATCTGCATAAGTAGATCTGTCCGGACATCACTATTCTGCTGAGACGAACAATGATTGATAAATTGCGCGCCATGGCAATCTTTTCCCGGGTAGTTGAGCTTGGCACCTTCCGCGCAGCAGCCGGCGATCTCGGGATGGCGCCTTCGCGGGTCAGCGAGATCGTTTCGGCGCTGGAACGGGATCTGGGGGTCACCCTGCTCTACCGGACGACGCGGCAGCTGTCGCTGACCCACGAAGGGCGGGTCCTGCATACCCGCACACAGGACATGCTGGCTGCGGCCGAAGATGGTCTGGATGCCATCAGCAATGCCGGTGCCGAACCCCAGGGAGAACTGCGTGTAACGGCACCCGCTTTCGTGACCCAGACCGGTCTGATGGCGGATTTCGCCCGGTTCGCGGCGACCTATCCGGGCATCCGCATGCTGTTCGACTTCTCAGACACGCCGCGTGATCTGATCCGTGATGGGTTCGATGTGGGTATCCGGGCGGGGTGGCTGCAGGACAGCGATTTCATGACCCGCAACATCGGGTATGCGGACCGGCTGCTGGTGGCCGGTGCAGAATATGTCGCGGCCATGGGACAGCCCGAACACCCGTCAGAGCTGGAGAACTGGGACTGGATCCGGTTTTCCATCCGCCCCGACCAGACCACCCTGACAAACGGCGACGGCCAGAGCGTGACCGTCACCGGGAAATCGCATCTGGCGGTCAATACGGCAGATGCGCTCTATGAATTCGCCGCACGCGGGCTGGGCGTGACGACCATTCCGGAAAACCTGGCCCGGCGGGGGTTTGAGCGTGGTGACCTGGTGCATGTGCTGCCCGGCTGGTCGCTGCGCGCGCTGGGTTTTCACGCGGTCTGGCCCGACCAGTCCCGCAGAGAAACACTCACGGTGCTTTTCGTACGGTTTCTGGCCGGGCAGACCGGTTGAAACCAAAGGCCCCTCAGAACCCTTCGAGCACCAGCTTGCCCCGTGCCCGGCCGCTTTCGATGGTGCGGTGGGCGCGGATCAGGTTGGCCGCATTGACCGTCCCCACGGTTTCTGTCGCGGTCGAGCGGATCGCGCCACTGTCGATCAGGCCTGCGACCTCGTTCAGGATCGCGCCCTGGCGTTCCATGTCTGCGGTCTGCGAAACGGGCCGGGTGAACATGAATTCCCAGTGCACCGACACAGAACCCGGCTTGAACGGCGTGATGTCAAAGCTCTCGGGATCATCGATCAGGCCGAACCGCCCCTGTGGGGTCATCAGACCGGCCAGTTCCTGTGCATAAAGGTCCGAATGCGTGGTCGAGAACACAAAATCCGGGCTGCCGGCACCCAGCGCGGTGATTTGCGGGCCAAGCGGCTCCGCATGGGAAACAACATGATGCGCGCCAAGCTCGCGCACCCAGGCCTGGGTGTCCGGGCGCGATGCGGTCGCGATCACCGTCAGGTCAGTGAGCGCGCGAGCCAGCTGTATCGCGATTGAGCCAACACCGCCTGCACCGCCGATGACCAGCAGGGTCCCGGCACCGCCCGGCACAGGATCGTTGACCCGCAGGCGGTCAAACAGCATCTCGTGAGCGGTCAGTGTCGTCAGAGGCATGGCCGCAGCGGCGGCAGGCGCAACCGTGCGCGGCGCGTGCCCGGCAATGCGTTCGTCCACGAGGTGGAACTCGGCATTGGTGCCAGGCCTGTCGATGGCGCCCGCATACCAGACAGTATCGCCCGGGCTGAACCCGGTGACGGCGTCACCCACGGCAACGACATCGCCTACTGCGTCCCAGCCCAGAATATCCGGGGTATCCCCGGCCGGTGCGCGGCGCCGGCGCACTTTTGTATCGACCGGGTTGACCGACACCGCCCGCACCTGCACCAGCAGATCGCGCCCGGTTGCCACCGGTTTATCCGCCTCAAAATCGATCAGCGCATCATCCCGGTCGATCGGACCGGTGGCTGTGTATCCAACTGCTTTCATGTCTCGGATCCTCTGCGGCCTGTTCATCCGATGACGGACATTTCGTTCAGCGTGAACGATTCCACGGCACCCTCGGTGGCGGCCATGTAGGCTGCAAGGTGCGGTGCATTCATGTGGGTCTGCCAGAGCTCCCGGCTTTCCCAGTTTTCGTAGAACATGAAATGCGCGGGGTTCTCGTTGTCCTGGTGCAGATCGTAATTGATGCAGCCCGGTTCGGCGCGCGTGATGTCGATCAGGCGCAGCAGTTCCTGACGCACAAGATCCACCTTGTCCGGGTTTGCCTTGATGTTTGCAAAAATTGTGAGTTTCGCCATGACGGCCTCCTGATGAGCGTTTGCGGTTACCGGTATTTACCCAGCCGGATTGAGCGGATAAACAGGTCATATCGGAAATGATAATCCGGATTCTGCGTATAATGTTGCTGGACAATCTCGCGCTCTTTCTGACCATCGCTGAAAAAGGCAGCCTTGTGGCGGCGGCGCGCGACAAAGGCATTTCAACGACCACCGTGTCGGACCGGCTCGCCGCGCTGGAGACGCACTACGGCGTCGTGCTGTTCAACCGGACCACCCGGTCCATCAGTCTGACGCCGGAGGGACAGATGCTGGTTGATGGCGCACGCGGGGTCCTGAGCGAGGTGTCAGATCTGGATGCGCGTATCCGGTTCGGCGCGGCAACATTGTCAGGGCCGGTGCGGATCAGCGCACCGATTGATCTCGGCCACGGCATCGTTTCCCGCGTCATTGCGCAGTTCACAGCGGAAAACCCATCCGTTTCCGTCGATCTTTCGGTTTCGGATGCCTACGTCGACCTGGTCGGAGAAGGCTTCGATCTGGCGCTGCGGTTCGGCGAGATCCCAGACACATCCCTTCGCGTGCGGACGCTGGGACACTTCCGCCGTCTGGTCTGTGCCGCGCCCGCCTATCTGGACAGGCATGGTTCGCCCGAAAAACCCGAAGACCTGTCGCAGCACAATTGTCTGATCATGCGGTTCGGCGCGACGCCTGACAACGTGTGGCGTTTTGGCAAAGGTCCGTCGGCCCGGCGCATTACAGTGCGCGGCAACAGAGTGGCAAATGACGGATCCCTGATACGCACCTGGGCGCTCGAAGGGCATGGCATTGTTCTGAAATCAGAGCTGGACGTGATGCACGACATCCGTGCCAGACGCCTTGTTTCCCTGATGGAGGACGCATTGCCCCCGTCCGGCCCGCTGCAGATGCTGTTTCCACCAGGCCGCGCCCAGCCCCGGCGGGTCGGCGCCTTTGCCGCGCAGATCAGCGCAGCATTTGCCCGGATCACATGAGATATTTTCAGGATTTCGCGCCGGTGATCAGCAAGTGTTAACCACCCCCGGCTAGGGTGCAGCGGACGGGGCGATCGCGCCGTCACTGCTTTCTGAACGCGCGGAACTGCGGCACTTATGGTCGAACATTCAAGACAGCTGAACGAGGCCGCACGGACGGTGGCCCTGGGGTTGCGCCGTGGTGCGCTTGAACCTTTCTGGCTGATCTGCGTTGCACTGTGCGTTGAGCTCCCGGTGTTCACACTGGCCTTCTGGTTTGCGCAGTATGCGGCTGTGCCTGCACAGCTGTTCAGCCCTTTTGCCGCAGCTGGGGTGGCCATGGTGGCAAGTGTGTTCTTTTTGGCCTCCATGGTCGCTGCCAATGTCTATCGCAGTGGTATCATGGCCGACCGTGTGGCTTTTGCGGCCCGCAGTATCCTTTGCCTGATTCTGCCGGCAACGGGTCTGGTGCTGCTCGCGCCATTCCCTGATCCTGCGGCGGGCGCGCGCGCACTGGTGATCAGTCTGGCGGCCGTTCTTCTGCCGACCCGGGTCGCCGCACAGGTTGTGATGCGCTGGGTGATTGATATGGGGCTGGTGGCGCGCCGGGCCATTATCGCCGGAGGCGGGGAAGAGGCCGAACGTCTGATCCGGGGGCTGAACGAACGCGCAGGTAACGACATCCGCCTTTACGGCATCTTCGACGACCGCGACGACATCCGGTCGCCAACCCAGGTTCTCGGCGTTCCGAAAATCGGCGGGTACAGCGACCTGCTGGCATTTGTCCGGTCCTCGAATGTGGACCTTGTGATTATCGCGCTGCCCTTCGCGGCAGAGGCGCGAATCCGCTGGCTGCTCGATGAATTCCGGGTCCTGCCGGTCGAGGTCGGGCTGTCCACCTACAGCAGGGATTATTCGTTCGGCCAACCCGGCCGCGCACCATTTCTGGGGCGTATCAGCCGCAGTTTCGCACCGCGCTGCAGGCTGACCAAACGTGTGTTCGATGTATTCTTTGCCTTGTGCGCGCTCGCAATTCTCTGGCCGCTGATGCTCTTTACGGCGCTGGCCATCCGGCTCGAAAGCCGCGGTCCTGTGCTGTTCCGACAGCCGCGCCACGGGTTCAATCACAGTACCATTGAGGTGCTGAAGTTCCGCTCGATGTACACCGAGATGACGGATGTCGCGGCAAAACAGGTGGTTACGCGCAATGATCCGCGGGTCACAAAAGTCGGGCGTTTTATCCGCCGCACTTCGATCGACGAACTGCCACAGCTGTTCAATGTGCTGCGGGGTGATCTGTCCCTTGTCGGCCCCCGCCCCCATGCGGTGGATGCCCTGTCGAGCCAGCAGGAAAAGTTCTCCCAGATCGTGGATGGTTATTCCGCGCGTCACCGCCTGCCGCCGGGGATTACCGGCTGGGCCCAGATCAACGGCTGGCGCGGCGAGATAGACGCTGCCGAAAAGCTGGAAGCCCGGTTCGAGCACGATCTTTACTACATCGAGAACTGGTCGCTCTGGCTGGACTTCCGCATTCTGCTGCGCACGCCGCTGAGCCTGCTGAACAGTCAGGGCGCTTACTGAGATCAGCATTGGGAACACTCCCGTCGGGGACGCCGCCGCATTTTTTTGAGGGTTCAGGTCAAAAAAAATCGCCTTCCCGCCAGGGATTGACGCCCCAGCTGCGTCTAACCAACGTGATGCGGATGAAAACCAGTGATGAAACCCTTGCAGCTGCGGCTGCAGCAGGCGACGCGGACGCGTTCCGCGCGCTGCTGGAGCGTCACTATGACCGGATATTCCGGCTGGCGTTCCGCCTGACGGGCGCGCGCGCGGAAGCCGAGGACGTCACCCAGGATATCTGCGCAGCCCTGCCCGCGCGGCTGAACAGTTTTTCCGCGAGATCCCGGTTCACCACCTGGCTCTACCGGGTCACCGTGAACGCCGCCCACGACCGCCGCCGCCGACAGGCAAGCCTGGAACGGGCATCACATGGGTGGGGCGACTGGGAGCTGGAGCGACGCGCGGGTGCGGCCGAAACCGGCAACCGCATCGACTGGCTGACCGAAGCGATGCGCGCATTGCCGGATGACCTGCGCGACACGCTTGCACTGGTACTGGACGACATGAAACACGCGGAAGCGGCGCGCGTTCTGGGTGTCAGCGAGGGTACTGTCAGCTGGCGTGTTTCTGAGGCCCGCAAACGTCTGCGCGCGCTGCGTGCTGCGGAAGAGGTGGATCAATGACCGACGAACTCGACGATCTGAAACAGGCCCTGCAGGCCGCAACACCGGCCCCCGATCCGGCACGCCGCGCATCTGACCTGGCACTTGCCTCAAAAAATTTCGCCGGTCTCCAAGGATCACGCGATGCCGCGCGTCAAAACTCTGTTAGGACCCGCTGGGGTCTGCTGAACGGAGTGAAAAAGATGCTGAATGTGATGACAACGCGCGGCGGTCTGACCGCGACAACGGCTCTGGTGGCCGCAGGGCTGTTCCTGGTGCTGCCGGTGGACCGGGACCTGCTGACACCGCCCGGTGGCACGCCGGAAACCGCAATATTGGCCGAACCCGTCGTTGAGGCGCCTGTCATCGTCGAAGAAACCATGGACTTTGCGGCTGAACCTATGGTGCTGCAACGCTCTGTCGCTAAAGCCGCCGGGCAGTCGCTCGCCGCAGATCAGAGCCTGCCGATGATCCGCCCGCTGCCCGCCCCTGTGCCGGAGGCGGATACCGAGGCCTATGCCAATGAAGAGGCCAGCCCGCTGCAGATCACCGCAGAATCGCCGGTCTCGACATTCTCGGTCGACGTGGACACCTTTTCATACAGCCTGGTGCGCGACAGCCTGACGAACGGGGTTCTGCCCGACCCGCAGGCGGTGCGGATCGAGGAAATGGTAAATTATTTCACCTATGATTACGCCCGCCCCACAGGCGATGCGCCGTTCCGCCCGACCGTGACCGTCAGCCCCACACCGTGGAATGCGGACACGCGTCTGGTGCAGATCGGCCTGCAGGGCGCGATGCCCGCGTTGGAAGACCGGCCACCGCTGAACCTCGTTTTTCTGATCGACACATCCGGTTCGATGAACCAGGCAGACAAGCTGCCACTGCTGGTCCAGTCCTTCCGGCTGATGCTCGGCCAGCTGAGACCAACCGACGAAGTGTCCATTGTGACCTATGCCGGCAGCGCGGGCGAAATCCTGGCACCGACACCCGCATCCGAACGGGACAGTATTCTTGCCGCACTTGAAAGCCTCCAGGCCGGTGGCTCTACCGGTGGCGAGGCCGGTCTGATCCAGGCCTATCGCACCGCAGAAGCGATGACCGCCGAAGGCGAGGTCAGCCGCGTTATTCTTGCGACAGACGGTGATTTCAACGTTGGCCTGTCCGATCCGGACGCGCTGGAACGATTTATCGCGGACAAGCGGGACAGCGGCACCTATCTGTCCGTGCTGGGCTTCGGGCGCGGCAATCTGGACGATGCAACGATGCAGGCCCTGGCGCAGAACGGTAACGGCACGGCGGCCTATATCGACACGCTGGCAGAGGCGCAGAAAGTACTGTCTGATCAGCTGACCGGAGCACTGTTCCCGATCGCGGATGATGTGAAAATTCAGGTCGAGTTCAACCCGGCGCAGATCGCGGAATACCGCCTGATCGGGTACGAGACCCGCGCGCTGCTCCGCGAGGATTTCAACAATGATGCCGTGGACGCCGGTGAAATCGGCGCAGGCCACAGCGTCACAGCGCTTTATGAGGTGACCCCGGTTGGCTCACCCGCGCGCCTGAGCGATCCGCTCAGATATGCTCCGGCAGAAACGACCACGCAAAGCGGGGAACTCGGGCACCTGCGCCTGCGCTACAAAGCCCCCGGCGAGGCCACCAGCCGCCTGATCGAACAACCGATCCTGCAACAGACGCCACCTGCCGGTGACAATGGTTTTGCCGCAGCCATTGCCGGGTTCGGTCAGCTGCTGCGCGACTCGTCCTATACGGGCTCCTGGACGATGCAGGATGCCATCGACACGGCCCTTGCCACGCGCGGCGATGACCCCTTCGGATACCGCGCTGAAGCCATCCGTATGATGCGTCTGGCACAGAGCCTGAGCCGGTAAATGCAGGCGGCGTTTCAGAACGCTTGACGCCGCCGGGCCTTTGCGCCTAGCGTCCAGAAAGTTACTGGACACATATGTCCAGTGATCCGCGACGCCAGCATGGAGGCCCGGCATGAAAACGCACTACAGAGTTGTTGTTATCGGGGGCGGCGTCGTTGGCGCCTCTGTTCTGTATCACCTGGCCAAATTCGGCTGGACCGATGTCTGTCTGATTGAACGGTCGGTTCTGACAGCCGGTTCCAGCTGGCACGCCGCCGGTGGCATTCACGCGCTGAATGCCGACCCCAACATCGCAGCCCTTCAGGCCTATACCATCGACCTGCTGAGTGAGATCGAAGAGGAAAGCGGGCAGAACATCGGGCTGCATATGACGGGCGGTCTGACCATGGCAGGCACGCCGGACCGCTGGGAATGGCTGCAGTCAGCCTACCGCACCTTCCAGTCGATCGGGATCGAGGATTGCCGCCTTGTATCCGTCGAGGAAGCGGTCGCGCTGAACCCCATCATGTCGGGTGAGGGTCTGCTGGGCGGGATGTGGGCCGACCGTGAGGGCTATATCGACACCACAGGCACTGTTCATGCCTATGCCGGGGCCGCCAAAAAGCGTGGGGCCGAAGTTATTGAACACAACCGGGTGCTGGAGCTGAACCAGACCCTGCAGGGCTGGGAAGTTGTGACCGAAAAGGGCACTGTGACCTGCGAGCATGTGGTCAATGCCGCCGGTCTCTGGGCCAAGCAGGTCGGGCGTATGGCGGGCGTCGAACTGCCCGTCTCACCGCTCAACCACCACTATCTGATCTCGGATACGATCCCACAGCTGGAAGAGATCGATTTCGAAGTGCCGATGACCGTGGATCTCGAAGGGTTCACCTATCTGCGGCAGGACCAGAAAGGCGTACTGCTGGGCATCTATGAGATTAACCACCAGCACTGGATGATGGATGGCGCGCCCTGGGAGTACGGGTTCGAACTGCAGCAGGAAGACCCCGACCGGATCGAGCATGAGCTGACGCTGGGCTTCGAACGCTACCCCTGCCTGCAGGAAGTGGGCGTCAAGACATGGGTCAACGGCGCCTTCACCTTCTCGCCGGACGGCAACCCGCTGGTCGGGCCCGTCCCGGGCAAGCGCGGTTACTGGTCGGCCTGCGCGGTGATGGCCGGTTTCCTGCAAGGCGGCGGTGTGGGCAAGTCGCTCGCCGAATGGATGATCCACGGCACACCGGAAGCAGACGTATACGGCATGGATGTCGCCCGTTACGGCGTCTGGGCCGAGAACAAACAATACATCAAACAGACCACCGGCCAGTTCTATACCCGCCGGTTTGTGATGACCTACCCCAACGAACAGCTGCCCGCCGGGCGCCCCCTGAAAACCGCCGGGGCGCACGCGGATATGAGCGCCGCGGGCTGTCAGTGGGGGCAAAGCTGGGATCTTGAAGTGCCGCTCTATTTCGCCGAAAGCGGTTTTGAGGAAACGCCTTCGCTCAAACGCTCCAATGCCTTTCCGATTGTAGCAGAGGAATGTCAGGCGGTGCGCAACGGGGTCGGCCTGCTGGATATTTCCGGCTTTTCACGTTTCGAGGTGACCGGCCCCAACGCTGAACAATGGCTCGACCGGATCATGGCGTCGAAACTGCCTGGGCCGGGCCGCGCACGGCTTGCGCCGATGCTGGCTGAGGACGGGCGGCTTAAAGGCGATCTGACCGTTTTCAACTGGGGCGATGGAACCTGGTGGATCATGGGCAGCTACTACCTGCGTGCCTGGCACATGCGTTGGTTTGACGATCACATGCAGGAAGGCGTCAGCGTCCGCGATCTGGGCGATGACACTATGGGCTTTTCCCTGTCAGGCCCGGCATCGCGCCGCGTCATTGAAAAGCTGACTGACGGCCCGGTGGGTGACCTGCCGTTCATGGGCTGCGGCACCTTTGACATCGGCCTGCTGCGCTGCCACGTGGGGAGGCTGTCTGTCACCGGTGAGCTGGGATATGAAATCCATTGCCGTGCCGGGGACCATGCAACCCTGCGGAAAATCCTGCTGGAGGCTGGTGCAGAGGAAGGTATCCGTGAGGTGGGCTTCAACGCATTGCTCAGCCTGCGCATTGAAAAGAGCTTCGGCATCTGGAACGCCGAATTCACGCAAGGCTACACGCCCGGCATGACCGGCATGGACCGCTGGATCGACTGGGACAAGGAGTTTGTCGGAAAGTCTGCAGCCGTCGCGGAACGGGATGGCAACGGCCCCGCCAAAGTACAGGTCACGCTGGAAATTGACGCGGGCGATGCAGATGCCAGCGGTTACGAGCCCGTCTGGGCAGACGGCGACAAAGTCGGGTTTGTCACATCGGGGGCTTATGGCCACACGGTTGAGAAATCGATTGCCATGGCGCTGGTGAACAGTGAGCGCGCCGCACCTGGAACAGAGCTTTCGGTGCATGTTGTCGGTGTCGAACGCGCGGCGCGGGTCATCGCACCCTCACCCTATGATCCCGGGGGCCAGGCGATGCGCGCGTGAGCTCCGCGGAAAACACCGGCCGCCGGCGGACACGCCGGGGTGCCGCCCGCCGGGGCAATGCAGAACGCAAAACCAACTACCGGAACCTGCGCAACCCGTTCCCACCCGCCCGGGTCTGGACAGACGACCGGGTGGCCGCAGTGCACGAGGCAGCTCTTGAGGTGCTGGAGACCCTCGGCATCCGCGTACTGCTGCCCGCAGCCCGAAATCTGTTCGCCAAAGCCGGCGCGCGGATCGATGAAACCTCTGAAATGGTGTTCATCGGGCGCGACATCATCGCCGCCGGGCTTGCGACCGCCCCGCGTTCCATCACTGTCCGTGGCGGTGCGCGTCACCGTGATCTCGTTCTGGAAGACGGCGCGCTGGTCTTCCAGCCCGGGGCCGGTGCGCCCCATGCCACAGACCGCCTGCGCGGGCGTCGTCCGGGCACCGGTGCAGATTTCCGCGAACTGATCCGCCTGACACAGCATTTCGACGTGCTGCACATGGCCCCGCCGCTGGTGGAACCGCAGGACGTGCCGATGCACCTGCGCCACTATATGACCATGGAAACGATGCTGCAGCATTCAGACAAGGTGCCGTTCATCTATGCGCGCGGCACACCGCAGTCCGAGCAAAGCTTTGAAATGCTGCAGGATTTCAGAGGCTTGTCGGACGACGCATTCGCGGCAGACAGCCACTGTTACACAGTGATCAACACCAATTCGCCGCGCCAGATCGACATTCCGATGGCGCGTGGCCTGATCGATTTTGCGCGCGCAGGCCAGGTCAGCATTGTGACGCCCTTTACGCTGATGGGCGCGATGGCCCCCGTCACCGTCGCAGGCGCCATCACGCTCAGCCACGCCGAAGCGCTTGCCGCCATCGGCCTGACCCAGCTGGTCCGCCCCGGCGCGCCGGTCTGCTATGGGACCTTCACGTCGAATGTGGACATGAAGTCGGGCGCGCCCGCGTTCGGCACACCAGAACATTTCAAAGCCAGCGTAGCTGCGGGCCAGATGGCGCGCCTGACCGGACTGCCCTGGCGCTGTGCGACAGGATCAGCGGCGAACCTCGGCGACGTCCAGGCCGCCAGCGAGACACAGTTCGGCCTCTGGGGGTGCCTGACGGCCGGGGCCACAGTGGTGATACATGCCGCAGGCTGGCTGGAAGGCGGTCTGACGGTTTCCTACGAAAAGCTGATCACCGACGTCGAGGTTCTGCAGATGGTTGCGGAACTGTGCACACAAACTGCCTGTGCCGAGAGCGATATCGCGCTCGACGCACTGGCCGAAGTCGCCCCGGGGGGGCACTTTTTCGGCGCGGCCCATACGATGGAACGATATCAAACCGCCTTTTACGAGCCGCTGATCGGTGATCTTTCCAATTTCGGGACGTGGCAGGAAAACGGTGCGGTTGAGACGACCGCCCGGGCCACGGAAAAGTGGCAGAGCATTCTTGCCGACAGCCCCGGACCTGATGTCGATGGTGAGGCACTTGACCGGCTTCGGGCCTACATCCGCCGCAAAACGGATGCCGGTGGCGCGCCGCCCGAAAGCTGATCACCTGACCGGCCCGGCGGCTGGCGCCCTGCCCGCTTTTGCGTCATCGCCACTGTTCGCAGACGCACAAGCCCGCCGCAGTGGCGTTTTCCTGTTTCATTTCAGTTCAAAAGCCCTATTTCAGACGCAGACCGGAATAAATTTACAGAGCTGATTGATGAACCGTTTTGCACGTATGGGCCGCGGCTGGTTTTCGCTTTTTCTGCTTATGGCTGTGTTCACAGGCACATCCGCCGCGGCACAGGGGCGGGCTGCCGCTGTCGGGGTCGAGACAGTCAGCTACCGCCAGATCGCTGAAACTGTTCCGCTTTTCGCCGAGGTCGTCACGTCACGCGAAGGGTCTGTCGCGAGCAGAATTTCGGGGACCGTCGAAAAGGTAAACGTGCTTGAGGGCATGAGTGTGCCCGCCGGAGGCGTTATCGTCGAGCTGGACACGGAACTGTCGGAAATTCTGGCCCGCCAGGCCGAAGCGCGCCTCGCCGAGGCCATGGCGGGCATCGAAACCGCACGCGCCCGCGTCGACCGCGCGACCAAATCGCTGGCCCGGATCGAAGGGCTGCGCGACACCACTTCCTTTTCCTCCAGCCGGTTTGACGACGCACAGAGCGATTTCTTTGAAGCCCGCGGTCTGCTGGCCGAAGCAGAGGCGCGGGTCAACACAGCCGAAGCCGCCCGCGCCGAAGCCCAATACCAGCTGGAGCGCGCGAAAATCACGGCTCCCTTTGCCGGCATCGTGCTGGAAGTGAACACAAATCCGGGCGAATTCATCAGCTCAGGGGCCACTGTCGTCACGCTGCTGGACACCAGTTCGTTTGAGGTCGAAGCCTCCGTGCCCGCCCGTTACATCGGCACGCTGTCACCCGGTCTCGCGGTGCGCGGGCAGACCGATACCGGCGTGGAGCTTGATATGCAGGTCCGCGTGTTGCTGCCTGTCGAGGATCAGGCCACACGGACACGGCCTGTGCGGTTCAGCTCGCCGAAGCTGCTGGAGATGAATGACACCGCCATCGGCCAGTCGATCACGGTGTCCGTGCCGGTCAGCAAGCCGCGCGATGTACTTTCGGTACCCAAGGACGCACTGGTGCAGGCGCGGGGCGGCTGGACCGTGTTTGTGAATGCTGATGGCAAAGCCCAGCCCCGCCCGGTCGAGATCGGCGTCGCTCTGGGCGACAGGTTCGAGGTTCTGAGCGGCCTGAACGAAGGCGATGTTGTCGTTACGCGCGGCAATGAACGGCTGCGGCCCGGTCAGGACATTGCGCCCATGGGTGGCGCGGATCAGGGGTAGAGACTGATGGACATCATCCGCTTTGCCATCGACCGACCCGTCGCCGTGATCGCAGCGGTGATCATGGCCGTGCTCTTTGGTCTGATTGCCGTGACGCGCATCCCGATTCAGCTGGCACCGGATGTGCGCAAACCCGTGGTGGTGATCACGACAAACTGGCCGGGTGCGGCGCCCTCGGAGATCGAACGCGAGATCGTCAACCCGCAGGAAGAAGCCCTGCGCGGTCTTGAGGGGCTCGACGTGATGACGTCCCGTGCGCAGACCGGTGAGGCCGAGATCACCCTGGAATTCGGGATCGGCACCGACATGAGCCAGTCGCTGCTGCTGGTCTCCAACCGGCTGGACCGGGTGGGCGATTACCCCGACGAAGCAGGCGAGCCGTCACTGGACACATCAGGCGCCGATGACAGCCCGATTGCCTGGGTGCTGTTGACCGCACAGGACGGAAATACCCGCGAAATGCCTACATACGGCGATTTCGTCGAAGACATCATCCAGGACCGTATTGAGCGGATCGAGGGGGTTTCAGCGGTAAATGTCTTTGGCGGCGTGACCCGCGAACTGCAGGTCGTGGTGGATCCGCGGCGGCTGTCACGGTTCGATCTGACCGTGCCCGAAGTGGTCCGTATCCTGCGCAATGAGAATATCTCGCTGTCCGCCGGCGACGTCGAGGAGGGCAAACGCCGTTACATCGTTCGCGCCGAGGGCAATCTGAACACCGTCGCCGCCATCGAAGAGGTCGTGCTGCGCTCGGAAATCGGGTCCGGCGGGTCGGGTCGCGTGCGCGTGGGCGACGTGGCGGATGTGGGGTTCGCCTATCAGGACCCGAACGCGCGGCTGCGGTTCCGCGGGGCACCAGGCCTTGCTTTTAACATTGTGCGCGAACCCGGCGCTAACGTGATCGAGACGATGGATGCAGTGCGCGAGGTTCTGGCAGAGCTGGACGAAGGCCCGGTCTCTGACGCAGGTCTGAAGATGCGCCAGGTCTATGACGAAACCGTCTATATCAACGGCGCGATCAGCCTGGTGACGCAGAACATCTGGGTCGGCGGCGTCCTCGCGGCACTGGTGCTGTTGCTGTTCCTGCGCAGTCTGAGGGCGACGCTTGTGGTCTCCATGGCCATCCCCGTCAGCATCGTGGCGACCTTTGTGGCTATGGCGGCAACCGGGCGAACCCTGAACGTGATTTCGCTGGCTGGTATTGCCTTTGCCGTGGGTATGATCGTGGATGCGGCCATCGTCGTGCTGGAAAACATCTACCGGCTGCGTGAACAGGGCAAATCGCGGCGCGAGGCGGCCTATCACGGGGCGCGCCAGGTCTGGGGCGCGATCCTGGTGTCGGCTCTGACGACGGTTCTGGTCTTTGTGCCCATTCTGATCATGCAGCTCGAAGCAGGTCAGCTTTTCCGCGATATTGCGGTGGCAATTTCAGTATCAGTTCTGCTGTCGCTGGTGGTGGCCGTGACGGTTATCCCCGCGCTGTCCAGCCGCCTGATGACACAGGGCGAGCAGAAAACCATGCGCCTGTGGGGCGTGGATCATGTGGCCGGTGCATTCCATCGCCTCGTCATGGGCTACGTCCGGATGACCGTCCGGTTCCGCGCGCTGGGTCTGGTGGTGGTGTCGGTGATTGCGGGTGGCGCTGCCGTGGCCAGCATCGTGTTCCTGCCGCGTCTGGAATACCTGCCCGAAGGCAACCGGAACCTGGTCTTTGGCGTGATCATTCCGCCGCCCGGCTATAACCTGGAAACCACAGAAACCATCGCTCAGCGCATTGAGAGCACCGCGCGCCCGCTCTGGGAAGCGGCTCCCGCGCCTCAGCTCGAAGACGGGACGCCGACGATTGAGAACTTCTTCTTTGTGGCCCTCAGCGGCACCAGCTTTGTCGGGGCAGCCGCCGTTGATGGCAGCCGCGCGGGCGAGCTGATCCCCATTCTCTCCGGCCCCATTTTCGCAGAACCCGGCACCTTCGGGTTTATGACCCAGCCGTCGCTTTTCGGGCGGGGTGTGGGCGGTGGGCGCACCATCGAGCTGAATATCTCCGGTCAGGACCTGAACCAGATCCTGAGCGTCGCGGGACAGGCCGCCGGCACAATCGCCGGGCTGCTGCCGCGCTCCGAAGGGCACCAGTTCCGCCCGATCCCGGGGCTGGAGCTTGGCGCCCCCGAAGTGCGGCTCGTGCCCGACAGGCTGCGGCTGGCGGACGCCGGTCTGACGGCCTCTGATCTGGCGCTGACGGTCGATGCCTTCAATGACGGGCTGCGGGTGGCGGAAATCACGGTTGGGGCCGAACGCCTCAACCTGATGCTCAAAGGCGATCCGGGGCTGCAGACCGCGCAGCGCACACAGGACATTGGCAATTATCCGGTGGTCACACCCTCCGGCGGGATCGTCCCGGTTTCTGCTCTGGCGGATGTGGTTGTCACCGCAGGGCCAACCGAGATCCGCCACCGCGACCGGCTGCGGACCGTAACACTCGAAGTGCGCCCGTCAGATGCGCTGGCGCTGGAAGCTGCCGTGGAATTGCTGGAGACCGAAGTCATCGCTGCGCTCGAAGAGCGTGGTCTGCCGGACGGTGTGCGGCTGAGCGTTTCCGGCACCGCCGACCAGCTCAGCCAGACCTGGGATGCCATTCAGATCAATCTCGCGGTGGCCATGATCATCGTGTTTCTTGTGATGGCCATCCTGTTTGAGAGCTTTGTACTGCCACTGGTGATCCTGATCTCGGTGCCTGTCGCGGCGGCGGGCGGCGTGGGTGGCCTTGCTGTGCTGAACATGTACCAGACGCAGCCCCTCGATATGCTGACCCTGCTGGGCTTCATCATTCTGGTGGGCATTGTGGTCAACAACGCCATTCTGATTGTGCACCAGACCCTCTGGCACCTGCGCGAAGAAGGTCTGCCGCCGGTCGAGGCGATCGAAGCTGCGACCAGCAACCGTATCCGCCCGATTTTCATGTCCACGATGACGTCGGTGTTCGGCATGCTGCCGCTCGTGCTCTTCGAAGGCGAAGGGTCGGAGCTCTACCAGGGTCTTGGGGCTGTTGTGGTTGGCGGCCTGTCGATGTCCGCCTTCCTGACACTGCTGACGGTGCCGCCGCTGCTGCGTCTGTGTATCCGCACGCCGCGCCCGGAGGCGGATACCCTGGCTGCGCGCCCAGCAGAGTAGTCTATTTACGCCAGTGGAAAGGCACGATCACCAGCGCGCCGACGGAGGCTGCGATGGCGTTCACCCCTGGGCTGCGGAAACCAACCCCGAACATAAGCGTGACAAAATAGAACACGAAGGCACCGCCCACGCAGATCACGATGCTTTGCAGATACCCGTTATGGGTAAAACCCGAGCGTTCGGACAGATATCCCACGATGCCCGCAATCACGACGGTCCCGATCAGAGTTGGAAACATTGTCTCTCCTCCTTTCAGAGCTGCGTGCCAGGGGCCAGCGGCCAGCCCCGCAGGAATTCACCGGCGTCCTGCGCGCCTTTGCCTGCGCGCTGCAGACGGATCAGTTCAACCGCGCCGTCCCCGCAGGTTACACGCAGCGGATCGTGCAGCACAGTTCCTGCTTCGCCGCCCCCCTCATGCAGACGTGAGGCCAGCATTTTGATCCTCGTGCCGTCATGCTCCGTCCAGGCGCCGGGAAAGGGCGAAAGCCCGCGGATCAGCCGGTCCACTTCAACTGCGGGCCGGGTCCAGTCTATGCGCGCCTCGGCCTTGTCGATCTTGGCGGCATAGGTCACCCCCGCCTCCGGCTGCGGTTCCGGGGTCAGATCACCCAAAGACGCAAGCGCCCGGCATATCAGCGTAGCACCCATGTCACTGAGCCGGTCATGCAGCTGCGCTGTCGTTTCTTCTGCACCGATGGCTGTTGCCTCACGCAGCAGAACAGGGCCGGTATCGAGACCCGCATCCATCTGCATAATGCAGACACCTGTTTCGGCATCTCCCGCCATGATGGCGCGGTGGATCGGCGCTGCACCCCGCCAGCGCGGCAGGAGGCTCGCATGAATATTCAGACACCCGCGCGCCGGCGCATCCAGGATCGCCTGAGGCAGGATCAGCCCGTAAGCCACCACCACCGCCACATCCGCATTCAGTGCCGCAAACTCAGCCTGCGCTTCGGCGGTTTTGAGCGACACAGGGTGCCGCACGTCCAGACCCAGTGCGCGGGCGCGGGCCTCAACCGGGCTGGGGCGCTCTTTCTTGCCCCGCCCCGCGGGACGCGGAGGCTGGCAATACACACAGGCAACGTCGTGACCTGCCGTCACCAGAGCCTCCAGCACCGGCGCAGAAAAATCCGGCGTGCCCATGAATACAACGCGCATCAGATCCCCCGTCAGCCTTTCTGCTTGCGCGCCCGGCGCAGCAGCATGTCGCGTTTGACCTTGCTGAGCCGGTCAAAATACATCCGCCCCTGCAGGTGGTCGATCTGGTGCTGCACGCTCGTGGCCTCCAGGCCGACAAAATCTCCGCGCGTCCAGGTGCCCGTCTCATCCATGTAGCGCACCGAAACCCCGCGCGGTCGTTTCACCGTGGCATAGACCCCCGGCAGGTTGGGGCTGGCTTCCTGGTGTTCGTTCATCACGGCAGAGGCATCAACAATCGACGGATTTGCCAGCCGGATACGCCGTTTCCGGTCGTCGGATGCATCCACCACCGCCACCTGCAGCATGACACCAATCTGCGGGGCGGCCAGCCCTACGCCGGGCATTGCATCCATCGTCTCGATCATATCCTCCCACAGGGTGCGGATCTCATCGGTTATTTCCGCGACAGGCTCTGCCGCGGTGCGCAGCCGTTTGTCGGGCCATTTCAGAAACGGGCGGACTGTCATGATGTTGCCTCCGCGTATTCAGCCAGCACGCGGGCGCGCGCGCCGTCGCTGAGATGATCGAGTGTGACCCGACCCTCAAGGTGATCCATTTCATGCTGCACGCAGGCCGCATCAAATCCCTCGAACCAGCCGCTGCAGGCAGCCCCTGACCGGTCCGTCCAGGACAGGCGCACACGATCCGGGCGGGTTACTTCCGCACTGACGCCGGGGATCGAAAGACATCCCTCGGTCTGCGTGGCCAGGGTATCACTGACCTCAGCCACCGACGGATTGAAAAACACCTGCGGCGCATGCGGCCCCTCTTTCCAGGCCGTGTCCATCACGAAAAGACGTACCATCTGCCCCACCTGCGGAGCTGCCAGGCCCCTACCCGGCGCTGCGTACATTGTATCCAGCATATCTTCCGCAAGCCGGCACAGGTCCGGCGTAGTCTCCGCCACCGGGTCGCAGATCTCCGCAAGCCGCGGGTCAGGCCAGCGGAGGATCGGCAGCAGGCTCATGAACGCGCCAGTTCCCGCTTCAGCTTGACCATCTTGCGGGTGATCATCTGCCGCTTGAGCGGTTTGAGATAGTCAATGAACAGCTTGCCATCGAGGTGATCAATCTCGTGCTGCGCGCAGGTTGCCCAGAGCCCGGTGAAGGTCTCTGTCTGCTCATTCCCATCCCGGTCGATCCAGCGCACGTCAACTTCCGCCGGGCGGGTCACGTCGGCAAACTGATCGGGGATCGACAGACAGCCTTCCTCATAGACGCTTGTGTCGTCAGAGGACGCGATGATCTCAGGGTTGAACATGATCAGCGGGCGCGGCTTTTCCGTCTCGCCCTTCACACAGTCCAGCACGATCAGCCGCTGCAGCACACCGACCTGCGGGGCCGCGAGGCCGATGCCCGGCGCCTCATACATTGTCTGCAGCATATCGTCAGCGAGCGTGCGCAGTTCATCAGACAGATCGTCCACGGGCGTGGCTGTCTTTTTCAGGCGCGGATCAGGGTGCAGCAGAATATTCCGTTTCATGAGGCTGATGTATGCCAACATGCAGCCCCCTGCAACAAGATGGACTTGCACAGCGACAGTTTCCCGCTATCAAAAACGAGCCTGAACAGGAGCACCAAATGAGCAGCACTCTGAGCACAGATCCACGTTTCCATACACTTGTCGAACGCCGCGGCACCCACTCCAGCAAATGGGACCTGATGGAAAAGCTCTATGGTGTGTCGCCCGATGACGGGCTTGCCATGTGGACGGCTGACAGCGACTGGCCTACTGCTCCCTGCGTGCTCGACGCCCTGCGCCGCGATCTGGAACATGGCGTTTTCGGCTACATGAACACGCACGACGATTACCTCAACGCCATTTGCTGGTGGATGAAAAACCGGCATGGCTGGGACGTTGAGACCGACTGGATTCTGACCTCGCAGGGCCTCGGTAACGCCATTGCCCTCGTGAACGATGTCTGGAGCGAACCGGGCGATCATGTGGTCACCTTCAGCCCCGTCTATCATGAATTCCGGGTCAAAACGGAAAAGGCGGGCCGCGTGGTCACTGAATGCCCGCTGGTGCGTGACGGCGACACCTATGTGCTTGATCTGGAGGATGCGCAATCGCGTCTGACCGGGCGCGAAAAGGTCCTGCTGTGGTGCTCACCACAGAACCCGTCCGGCCGGGTCTGGACGCGCGAAGAACTGCGCGCCATTGCCGATTTTGCCGCCCGGAATGATCTCGTTCTGGTCTCAGACGAAATCCACCACGATCTGGTCTATCCGGGCCATGAATTCGTCCCGATGCATGTTGCCGCACCGGAACACACAGACCGCCTGATCGTGGCCTGTGCCGCCTCGAAAACCTTCAACATCGCAGGTCAGCGTACCGGCAATATGATCATTCCGGATGCCGCATTGCGCCAGCGCATGGTGCAGCGCCTGAATTCGCTGGATTATAAGCCTTCAGCCCTTGGCGTTCAGATGATAACGGCCGCTTATTCGCCCGAAGGTGCCGAATGGGCCGACGCGCAGATCGAATACCTTCAGGGCAATACCGCCACTTTTGACGCTGCCGTCAATGCGATCCCCGGTGTGCAGTCGGTGCCGCTGCAGTCGACTTATCTGGGCTGGGTTGATTTTTCAGGCACAGGTATGAGCTACGAGGAAATCTCGCGCAGGGTCCGCGAAGACGCGCGGATTGCGCCAAGCGCGGGGCCGGCATTCGGCGCCGGCGGCGAGACATTTCTGCGGTTCAACCTGGCCACGTCGCGCATACGCATCGAGGAAGCCTGCCGGCGTCTCACGGAAGCGTTCAGCGATCTTCAGTAGTCAGCGCGTTGCGTCCGTGATCAGCGCAACCGGCGCGTCCTCTGGCAGTTCAAAATCCAGTGCTGCCCGGTCGGCCACGGCCGTGGCGCGTTTGAATTCATAAAGCATCTCACCCGGCACTTCTTCGGCCGCAACGATCAGGCACTGAAACATGTGAATGCTGCCGTCGTAGAGATCAACAAAACCGCGCAGTGCCGGGGCATCCGCCTCGGTCGCAAAGCCGGTTTTCCACATTCTGAGAACGCGCGTTTTTTCGCCGCCTGCGTCTACTCTCAGGCGCGATGATTTCTTGCGGGCATCTTTGCGGGCTTTATCAAGGCCAGCCTGGATTTCCCTGGAAAATACCGTTTCCATACGTGTTACTCCGCTGTGCCCCTCGGGCGAAACCTGCCCTGTTCTCTCTAAAAATCAAGTTAAGTTTTTGTAATACAACCATAGGTTTGTGCGCTGTTGCAGGGCGTCTGCGCGCTCTTCGGCGGTTGTCGCGGCAGGGCATAACCTTAACTCTGGCTCATGAAACAAGGGAGTTTGACATGGGCCTGCTGGTGGACGGCGTCTGGCACGATCAGTGGTATGACACCAAATCGACGCGTGGAAAATTTGAACGCTCCGAGGCGAAGTTCCGGAACTGGGTGACGGCAGACGGTTCTGCCGGCCCATCAGGGGTCGGGGGATTCGCCGCCGATTCGGGGCGGTATCATCTCTATGTCAGCTATGCCTGCCCCTGGGCACACCGCGCGCTGATCTTTCGCCGGCTCAAAGGGCTGGAGGATCACATCGGTGTCTCGGCCGTGCATCCGGACATGCTCAGCGATGGCTGGACCTTTGAGAAGGACACCCACGGCGCCACGGGGGACGCGCTGTTCGGCTCAGCTTTCATGCGCGACATTTACACCCGTGCCGAACCGGCCTTCTCCGGCCGGGTCACGGTTCCTGTGCTCTGGGACAAAGAGCGCGGCACCATCGTTTCGAACGAAAGCTCCGAAATCATCCGGATGTTCAATTCCGCCTTCGACCAGATCACCGGGAACACCGAGGATTACTGGCCGGAGGAGCTGCGCGACGCGATCGCGCCGGTCAATGACCGGATATATGACACGCTGAACAATGGCGTTTACAAATGCGGCTTTGCCACGACGCAGGAAGCCTATGACGCCGCCGTGCACCCGCTCTTTGATACGCTGGACTGGCTCGACGACCGGCTCACCGGCAACCGGTATCTGATGGGCGAGCGGCTGACCGAAGCCGACTGGCGGCTGTTCACGACGCTGGTACGGTTTGACCCGGTCTACCATCTGCATTTCAAATGCAACCGGCGCCGCATCATCGATTATCCGGCGCTCAGCGGTTACCTGCGCGAGCTCTACCAGATGCCGGGCATCGCGGAGACCGTGAATATGGACCACATTGTGCGCCACTATCACTACAGCCACGACAGCATCAATCCGCACAGAATCATACCGGTCAATCCGGTGTCAGATCTGCATGAGCCTCACGGGCGCGGTTAACAGGTTCAGCGTCGCGCGGGGCCCTGCGGCTCGGCGCGCGGCGCGTGGTGTTCGACCATTGCGGCAAGGTCTGATGGCGGTGTGCGTGTGGGCACAAATGCACAGACATTCGGTGCCAGGGAAAAGATGGAACCGTCCGAGAAAAAGCTGGTGTTGGTGACGAAAATCACCCGTGCCCAGGGCTGCCGATAGCTTGCGTAATCGGCAACAGCGAGCGCGGAATCCTCTCCCAGCACGAGGTTCAGGATAATCACCTCAACATCCGTGTCCGACAGGTATTCTGTCGCTTCCGTCTGGCCCGTTGCATGGTGTACAGACATGCCGCAGCGCTGCAGGTAGGACGACCATATCCCTGCAAGGCCTTTGTCTTTTTCAACGATAAGGACTTTCATCCGGTGACCCCTCCGGGGTTGCTGAATTGTCAGCTGTTACTCCACTGGTCTGCCTGAAAGATTAACAAACGGTTAACTTTCGCCCGCGCACCCCGGTGCGATCACCATCTCTTGAATAAACGGCTGGTTTCCGCTTTCTGTCTGAAGTGGACGCGCGGATAAGCGCCGGTGCATCGGGAATTGTCGGACAGTGACAGCAAAAAAACGTGATCATGGTGGCGGGCTGGATGCAGCCATCACCCGGTATGGGGGATCCCGAATCGGATGGATTGATCTGTCGACGGGGATCAATCCACATCCCTTTCCCGTGCCGCCCTTGCCGGCTGATGCCTGGTCTGCTCTGCCCGATCACGGCGCACAGACGGCACTGACAGACGCCGCGCGCCGGTTCTGGCAGGTGCCTGATGGGGCCGACATTCTCGCCGCACCCGGGGCTTCTGCCCTGATCGCAGCCATGCCGGCGCTCAGCCCGGATGGCACTGTGGTGATCCCGGCACCCACCTACAACGAACACGCCGCCGCCTTCCGCGCGGCAGGCAGGCCGGTAGAAACCGAAGGTACAGAGGCCGCAGTTCAGGTTCTGGTTCATCCTAACAACCCTGACGGCCGTCTGTGGCAGCGGGACAATTTTCCTGCGCGTGACCCAGCCCTGACAGTCATCGACGAAAGCTTCTGCGATATCTGCCCGGACGCATCGCACATCGACCTCGCCGCCACACCCGGCCACGTCATTCTGAAGAGTTTCGGCAAGTTCTGGGGGCTGGCCGGCATGCGCCTTGGCTTTGCCATAGCGCGCCCGGAGATCATCGCGGACCTGCGGGACAGGATCGGCCCCTGGGCCGTCTCCGGACCCGCCCTGCATACCGGCGCAGCAGCACTGCAGGACAACGACTGGGCCACGGCCACGCGTCACAGGCTGACCGCAGACAGTGCACGCCTTGACGCGCTGATGGCCGCAGACGGCGCAGAATGCATCGGCGGCACCAGCCTCTTCCGGCTGTACAGGGTCCCGGATGCCGCAGCACTGCAGCACCGTCTGGCCGGACACCATATCTGGAGCCGTATCTTCCCCTGGTCGGACACCTGGATACGCCTGGGCCTGCCCGCAACCATCCACTGGCCCCGCGTCGAAGCCGCTCTGCGCGCATGAGCACCGCGGCCCTGCTCGTTTTCGCGCTGCTGCTGGACGCGCTTTTTGGCGAGCCGGAACCGGTGTGGCGGCGTATCCCGCATCCTGCGGTTCTGATGGGCCGGCTGGTCGGGTGGCTGGACACCCGGCTGAACAGCGGAACTTCCCTGCAGGCAAAGGGTGCGCTCGCAGTCTGCTGTCTGGTCATAACCGGCGGTCTGACTGGTGTGCTGCTGTCAGCGGGCGGACCTGTGATCGAGGTCCTCGCTGCAGCAATCCTGCTCGCCCAGCGCTCGCTCGTGGATCATGTCCGTGCTGTCGCAAAGGGCCTCGGTGCCTCGCTCGAAGAAGGCCGCCGGCAGGTCGCCATGATCGTCAGCCGGGACACGGACGCGATGGACGATACCGCCGTCGCCCGTTCCGCCATTGAAAGCGCCGCAGAGAACCTCTCAGACGGCGTCATCGCCCCCGCCTTCTGGTTTCTGATCGCGGGGCTGCCCGGGCTGATCGTCTACAAACTGATCAACACCGCCGACAGCATGATCGGCTACAGGACACCGCGCTATGCAGACTTCGGCCGCGCCGCCGCCAGAACGGATGACCTGCTCAATCTCATCCCCGCGCGGCTGACGGCGCTGCTGATCGCGGGGGTCGCCGGTATCACTGATCTGCGGGGCATCCGGGCGGATGCCTGTCTGCACCGGTCCCCCAATGCGGGCTGGCCCGAAGCGGCCATGTCCCGCGCCCTGGGCATCGCGCTCTCCGGTCCCCGGGCTTATGACGGTGAAATGCGTGAGTTTCCCTACGTGAACGAGGCAGGGCGCCGCACACTGCGCTCGGTGGACATCGACGCGGCAATCGGCATGCTGTGGAAAACATGGGGGCTATTTGTGGCTCTCTGCATCGGCCTGGCCCTGCTGACCTGACCCGGGAGAAGAACATGATCCGCCTGACCACTGCCGCTCTGCTCGCGCTGCTGACCACGGGACCTGCGGCCCTGGCCTGCGGCGGGACGTTCAGTACTTTTGTTGACGACCTGAAGACCGAGGCGGTGGCGCGCGGCCACAGTCCGCAGACCGCACAGCGCTTTTTCGCAGGTATCCGGCAAAGCCAGAGCGTGCTGCGCGCCGACCGCGCACAGGGTGTTTTCCAGAAACCCTTTGTCGATTTCGCCCGTAATCTGATCTCGGATGCCCGGCGCAAAAAGGGTGTCGCCAAAGGGCGCGAATTTGACGCCGTGTTTGACCGGATCGAGCAACGCTATGGCATCAACCGGGGTGTGCTGCTGGCGTTCTGGGCGTTCGAGACGGACTACGGCGGCTTTCAGGGAAACTTCAACACTGCCAACGCGCTGGTCACTCTGGCCCATGACTGCCGCAGGCCGGACCTGTTTCGGCCTCAGGTGTTCGCCGCCCTCGAACTCTTTGAACAGGGCGGGTTCGATCCGGCCAGGACAACCGGGGCCTGGGCGGGCGAGATCGGCATGGTTCAGATGCTGCCCTCAGACATCCTGGAACATGGCACGGACGCCGATGGTGACGGCCGTGTCTCGCTGAAAACCTCCGCACCGGACGCACTGATGTCAGGGGCTGCCATGCTGAGCGGCTTCGGATGGCGCCCGAATGAACCCTGGCTGCAGGAAGTGCGCGTGCCGGATGAGATGGACTGGTCGAAAAGCGGTATCGCCAGTGCGCAATCTGTGGCCGCCTGGGAAAAATCGGGCGTGCGGGCACGCAACGGCAGCCTGCCCCGCGGTCTGAACGCCTCTCTGCTGCTGCCCCAGGGCCGCGAAGGGCCTGCCTTTCTGGCCTACCCGAATTTCAGCGTCTATTTCGACTGGAACCAGAGTTTTACCTATGTGCTGACCGCCGCCTATTTTGCCACCCGCTTTGAAGGCGCGCCCGCCTTTGACCCCCGCAGTCCGGAAAAAGGTCTTTCACCCGACGCGATGAAGGAGCTGCAGCGCAAACTGCAGAACCGTGGGTACGACGTTGGCAAAATCGACGGGATTCTCGGGGCCGGGACCCGGGCCGCAGTACGCGCCGAACAGGTGCGCCTGGGTCTGCCCGCCGATGCCTGGCCCACACAGGCCCTGCTGAACCGGCTCTGAAGCACGCGGCGTTAACCTTTTTTTACCGCGCATTTACTAATTTTCTGCGCGACACATACATTCAGGTTTGAATTCCCTCTGACCCTGCCGGATACCCGGTGGGGTCATTTTTTTTCTGCAGGCCGGATGGGATAACGCTCCCCCTTTTCCGTCAGCAGCACAATGCGGCCCGCGTTCTCGACATACCTGTCACATCGCCCGAACCCGTTACGGAAGGCGATACAGACCGTTCCGTCATCCTCGATCCTGTAGGCACCAAAGGCAGTCTGACCGCTGGCATAGGTATAGGAATAAGCCCCACCAGCGGAATATGTTGACCGCCCGTCATCATAGAACGTGAGTGTCTGACCTTCTGTCAGCGCCTGGGTCTCAGCTGCGTCCAGCGCCCGGTCCGTGGTGCGCAGGGCCCAGTCCTGGGCGGCAGCAGGCAGGCCTGTCAGCATAATCATGTAAAGGGGCAAAGCAAATCGCATGCCCTGACCCTCGCACACCTGCCGGGGTTTCGCGGACACAATACGGTGAACACAGGCCGCAGCCCTTAAGCGACCAGCGTTTCAGCCTTCTTGAGGTCCACAGACACAAGCTGGCTCACACCCTGTTCCGCCATCGTGACGCCAAACAGCCGGTCCATCCGCGCCATCGTCACCGCGTGGTGCGTGATGATCAGGAAGCGCGTATCCGTCTGGCGGCACATCTCGTCCAGCAGGTCGCAGAAACGCGTCACGTTGGCATCATCCAGCGGGGCGTCCACCTCGTCCAGCACACAGATCGGCGCCGGGTTCGCGAGGAACACCGCAAAGATCAGCGCCATCGCCGTCAGGGTCTGTTCACCGCCCGAAAGCAGGCTCAGCGTCGACAGTTTCTTGCCCGGCGGCTGGCACATGATTTCAAGACCGGCCTCCAGCGGGTCGTCGCTCTCGACCATCACCAGGTTGGCCTCGCCGCCCCCGAACAGATGCGTGAAAAGCATCGAGAAATTGGTGTTCACCTGCTCAAACGCGGTCAGCAGCCGTTCGCGCCCCTCTTTGTTGAGGCTCGCAATCCCCCCGCGCAGGGTGCGGATCGCTTCTTCGAGGTCGGCCTTTTCGCCGGTCAGTGTGTCGTGCTCGGTCTGGACTTCCTTGGCATCTTCCTCCGCCCGTAGATTCACAGCGCCCAGCGCATCGCGCTGCCGTTTCAGGCGGTTCACATCCGCCTCCAGCGCCTGCGCATCAGGCATATCGTCTGGCGTGACCTCAAGCTGCCCCAGAAGCTGGCTCGGCGTGACCTGCGCCTCATCCGCGATGCGCTCTGCGGCGGCTGCAACAGTTTCGCGGGCGGCATCGCTGCGGGCTTCGGCCCGCGCACGCGCCTCGCGCGCCTCAGAGGCCAGACGCTCGGCATCACGCTCTGACATGGCCGCCTCGCGCAGCACACCTTCCGCGGCTGACAGACGGTCGCTGCTTTCGGCCTTGCGGGCCTCTGCGGTGGCGATGGCGTCGGACAGCTCTTCGCGTTTCGCTGCCAGCTCTCCGGGGGCCGCACTGGCCTCCTTCAGCTCCGCTTCCGCCTGCCCTTTGCGCTCCACCAGCTCCGCGCTGCGTTTCTCTGCGGTCTCCAGACGGTGACGCCAGCCGCTGATTTCCTTGGTCACTTCCTGCGCACGGCGGGTACGGGCCTCCCCTTCGCGGCGCAGCTCGTCATGTGCCGACCGGCGGGACATCATGGTGATCCGTGCGGCCTCAACAGCCACCCGGACCGCCTCAACCTGCTCGCGCGCCTCCGTCAGATCGCCCAGCTCTTCCAGCGCGCGTTCCGCTTCGCGCAGACGGGTGCGGGCGGCCATCGCCTCTTCTTCATGGCGTGTCACCGCAAGACCCAGCGATTCCAGACGACCCTGCGCCAGGTTTCTGTCGGCTTCCGCCTTGCTCAGCGCACGACCCGCCTCAGCCACCAGCCGGTCTGCCGACCGCCGCGCTTCACGTGCCATCTGATCGGCCCGGGTCAGTTCGCCCAGCTGACGCGTCAGCAGCTCATGGGCCGCAAGTGCACCCTCGGCTTTCTGGGTCGCTGTCTCCAGCCCCTGCTTCAGCTCTTCCAGACGGTTGAGCTGCTGCAACCGCAGCGCGGCAGCCGACGGGGCATCCTCGGCCCAGGCGCGGAACCCGTCCCAGCGCCAAAGATCACCCTCCGCAGACACCAGACGCTGTCCGGGGGCCAGGTCCTTCTGCAGGCGCGGGCCTTCATCTGCATCCACCAGACCGATCTGCCCCATGCGCCGCGACAGCACATCCGGCACCGTCACAAACAGCGACAGCGGTTGCACACCCTGCGGCAGCGGCTGGTGCCGATCGTACGCCGGCAACACGGCCCAGCCCGACGGGCCGTCCGCTGCAACCTCGGGCGCGCGCAGGTCATCCGCCAGGGCAGCCCCCAGCGCCTTTTCGTAACCGGTTTTCACCTGGAGCTGATCGAGGATCTGCCCCCCTTCGGCCGTGTCCCGCGCAACAAGCTTCGCCAGCGCTCCCGCTTCTGCGCGCAGCGCGTTGGCCTCCCCTTCGGCCTCCGACCGGTGCGCCCGCGCATCCGCTTCCCGGCCCTGGGTTTCGGCCCGTGCCTCTTCGGCCTCCTGCAGGGCTGTGTCCGCATCCGCCGCCGTTTTGACCGCCTGCGCCTCTGCGGCCTGGGCCGCGGCGAACTCTGCACCCGCCTTCTCAAGCGCGGCCTCACTGGTGGCAACCGCCTCACGGGCGCGCGCGGCTTCAGTGCTGGCGCGGCTCTCCGTTTTACGGCTGTCCTCCAGCAGACGCTGCGCCGACTGGTGACGTGCCGCCAGACGCGCCATATCCTCGGTCTGCTGGGACATTTCGCCTTCGCGTGTCTGCAGCACCGCCGCCGCTTCACGCGCCACCTCAGAGGCCTCAGCCAGACGTTCGTCATGCCCCTCGGCGGCTTTGGCAAGCTCGGTTGCCTCCCATTCCAGCCGCTCAATGGTTTCCCCCGCGTCGCGGTTCAGACCGCCCTCACGTTCGATGTCACGCGCCAGCTGCGCAATACGGCCGGTCAGTGTTTCGATCTGCGCCTCGGCCCGCGCCTCCTGGTCGCTCAGGGTATCGCGCTGCACTGCCAGTCGTTGCAGGACGGCCGCCGCAATGGCCTCTTCCTCGCGCAGCGGCGGCAGAGCAGCCTCAGCCGTCTCGCGCGCCTTCGCCGCCTCACGCACAGCACTTTCCGCGCGGGCAGCCGCCGTGACCTGCGCGCGCAGCGCCTCCTCGGCGGCAGACCGCGCCTCATCGGCCTCGCGCCAGCGGCGATAGAGCAACATGCCCTCGGCCCGGCGCAGTTCATTGCCGATCTCGCGGTACCGTGCGGCCTGGCGCGCCTGACGCGCCAGCTGACCCAGCTGGCTGGCAAGCTGTTCGATCACATCATCGACCCGCGCGAGGTTCGTCTCAGCCCCTTTCAGCTTCAGCTCGGCCTCGTGCCGCCGCTGGTAGAGGCCCGAAATACCAGCCGCTTCCTCCAGAATGCGACGACGGTTCTTGGGCCGGGCATTGATCAGTTCCGCAATCTGCCCCTGACGCACCAGCGCCGGGCTGTGCGCGCCGGTCGACGCATCCGCAAACAGCATCTGCACGTCGCGCGCCCGCACATCCTTGGGACCAACCTTATAGGCGCTGCCCACGTCCCGCGTGATCCGGCGCACGATCTCCAGCGTGTCTGAATCGTTGAAACCCGCAGGCGCCAGGCGCTCCGAATTGTCGATATGCAGCGCAACTTCGGCAAAGTTGCGGGCCGGGCGGGTTGCGGCCCCGGCAAAGATCACATCCTCCATGCCGCCGCCACGCATCGCTGTGGGGCGGTTTTCCCCCATGACCCAGCGCAGCGCCTCCAGCAGGTTGGACTTCCCACAGCCGTTGGGACCGACGACGCCCGTCAGACCATCCGCGATGATCAGGTCGGTCGGATCAACAAAGCTTTTGAAGCCTGTCAGTCTGAGTTTGGAAAAGCGCAAACCAGAGTCCCGGTGTGATTCCTGTGGAGCCCTCAGACTGAGGTCTGCCCACCGCCGGTGTCAACCGAAACACACCACAGGCTGCGTTTCACAGGCACTTATCCACAAGATATTGACGAATGGCCCGCTATTCCGTGTTCGGTAATTGACAAACCCGGCGATCCTGCGTCCCATATCGTTAACGCCTGCCACCGGACTGATTAATGCGCGCTCTGCTACCTGTACTGCTCCTCTCTGCCGCCACACCGGCACTCGCCGGAACCACCGCCCAGCTGCTCTCGGCGGCGGAATTCAACCGTGGTGTGCTGCTGGGTCTCAACCACCCGCTGCCCGATCCCGTGCACCTGGGGTTTGTACTCCTGACAGGCGCCGCCGCGGCGCTCGCCGGGCGTATGATTACCGGCATTCTGGCCTGGCTGGCGGCCATGATCTTTGCCTGTTTCACCATTCCGCTGCTGGGTGATGCTCTGCCGCTGCGCGGGATTCTGATCGGGCTCGCTGTGCTGGTCACCGGTTGCCTGATCGCCTCCGCACGCCGTCCCTCCAGGACCACGGTGGCGGCGGTCTTTGCAGGCTTCGGACTGCTGCAGGGGGCCGTCTTCAGTGCAACGCTTGTGGCCGGTGCCGGCGCGGTTACGGCGGCTGGACTTGCCGGCTATATCGCGGGCTTCGGCGCCACACAGGCGCTTATCGCAGCCGCTGCGGCACTGCTGGCCCTGCGCATCCAACCCTTCCAGGTTCGTCTTGCGGGGGCTGCTGTCGCTGTCTCTGCACTCCTTCTCGCCTTTGAGGTCGCCGAAGCCGCACTCTTGGGCTGACATCTGAAACCAATTGCCGCCCTCCCGCTTTGGTCATATAATATGACCAATCAGGAGACGTTATGCCTTTTCGCCCCGTCCAGTCCGAAAAACTCTCAACCGCAGTGGTCCGTCAGATCGAACTGCTGATCCTGCGCGGCATCCTGCGCCCGGGCGAACGGCTGCCCGCAGAAAGAGAACTGGCGGAGCGGCTGAACGTATCCCGGCCCAGCCTGCGCGATGCGGTCAGTATCCTGCAGGAACAGGGGCTGCTGAGCACCCGTGCAGGTGCAGGCGTCTATGTCGCGGACGTGCTTGGCTCGGCGTTTTCACCTGCGCTTGTGCAGCTCTTTTCCCGTCATGAGGCGGCGGTTTTCGATTACCTGTCTTTCCGACGGGACATGGAAGGGCTCGCGGCAGAACGGGCCGCCCGGCTCGGGTCTGCGACGGACCTGGCCGTGGTGCAGACCGTCTTTGACAGAATGGAAGCCGCGCACGGTGGCCGCGACGCAGAAGAAGAAGCGCAGCTTGATGCCAAGTTCCACATGGCGATCATCGAGGCCAGTCACAACGTGGTCATGCTGCATATGATGCGGTCGATGTATGAGCTTCTGCGCGAGGGCGTGTTTTACAACCGCCAGGTCATGTTCCGCCAGCAGACCACGCGCGGCCTGTTGCTGGAACAGCACCGTGCCATCAACACCGCGCTGCAGGCGCGTGATCCCGAAGGCGCCCGGGCCGCTGTGGAGACCCACCTGTCCTTTGTGGAAAAAGCGCTGCGCGATCAGCACCGGTCGGATGCCCTGGAAGAAGTCGCGCGCCAGCGGCTTGATCACGAACAGGAACAGAAACCGGCAGCCTCCAGCCGGCGCAACGCCTGAGCACCCGAACCAAAAAGAAAACCCCGGCGCATGGGCCGAGGTCCTCAGAGAATAATACGCCAGATCTGCAGGTCAGTGCAGACGGGCCTCTACTTCGGAAATCGCCCCGTCGATCAGGCTGTTGGCTTCGGTCGCGGTCATCTGCTTGGCGATGACCTCGCGCGCCACCGCCACCGCGACAGTCACAGACTGGTCACGCACATCCTTGATGGCCGACGATTGCGCCGTTGCGATCTGATCTTCGGCAGCTGCCATGCGCCGCTCCAGGGACACGGCCAGATCTTCCCGCGCCTGCTCTGCAGCAATGCGGGCGTCTTCCTTGGCCGCCTCGACGATACGGTCTGCCTGTTCCTGCACTTCGCGCTGCTTGCGCTCGTAGCTGGCCAGCAGGCTCTGCGCTTCCTCACGCAGGGCACGTGCCTCGTCCAGCTCGGACCGGATACCTTCGGCACGGCCGTCCAGCATCTTGCCGATCATCCCGGGCACTTTGAAGTACACGAGGATCGCAACAAAGACGATCAGACCAAGAAGCACCACGAAGTCGGTGTTCTTGAGAGAGAAGAACGGTTTGTCGCCTGCCGCAAGTGCCGGTGTGGCAGCGGCCAGGGCGAAACCGAGCGATGTCAGGCTGGTGATAATCCGCATGATCTTATCCTTTCAGCCTGTCGCCAACAGCTGCGCTGATGGCTTTGCCGTCCGCTTTACCACCCAGCGTTGTAACCAGCTCTGCGGCGGTGTCCGCTGCGACCTCTTTGACCGCGTCCAGTGCGCCGGCACGGATTTCAGCGATCGCCTTTTCGGATTCCGCACTGCGGGCCGCGATCTCTTCGTCCGCTTTGGCAATTGCCGCGTCGAGGTCGGACTGAATTTCTGCTTTGGCTTCGGCGACAATGCGGTGCGCTTCGGCACGCGCGTCAACCAGCGCCTTTTCATAGGCCGCTTCGGCGTCCTGGGCTTTCGCCTTCAGGTCCTCGGCAGCGGCAATGTCGTTTGTAATCGTGCCCTGACGCTCGGCCAGCACGGCGGCGATGCGGGGAAGGGCCACGCGGGACAACACGAAATAGATCACCACAAGGGTCAGCACCAGCCAGAAGATCTGGTTCCCCCAGGTGGAGAAATCGAGTTGCGGCATGCCGGGTGCGGCAGCGGCCTCAGCGCCTGTTGTTTCGGTTGCCATTTTGGTCTCCTGAAGAAACGGCCGTTACATCGGGCAGCGCATCTGAAACGCGCCGCCCGACCGTAAGGAATATCGTCTCTTAAGTTCTCAGACGGCAAACATCAGCAGCAGGGCGACGAGGAAGGCGAAGATGCCCAGAGCCTCGGCGAACGCGATGCCGATGAAGAGTGTTGCTGTCTGGCTGGCTGCAGCCGACGGGTTGCGCAGAGCGCCTGCGAGGTAGTTGCCGGCAACGTTGCCAACCCCGATTGCGGCCGCGCCGGAACCGATTGCTGCCAGACCTGCGCCGATGTGTGCGAGTTCGCCTTCCATGTGAATTCTCCTTACGATTGGAAGTTGAAAGTTTGAACGGACGTGCCGTCCGAAATCAGTGATGCGGGTGAAGTGCGTCCTTGAGGTACACGCACGTCAGAATGGTGAAGACGTAGGCCTGGATGAAGGACACGAGGACCTCCAGACCGTACATCGCTGTGATGCCGAGGACGGCGACCGGGCTGACCGCTGTCAGTGCCGCAAAGCCTGCGAAAACCTTGATCACCGCGTGGCCCGCCATGACGTTACCGGCAAGACGGATGGAGTGGCTGACCGGGCGCACAAAGTACGAGATCAGCTCGATGATCGCCAGCACGGGCCGCAGCGCCAGCGGTGCAGAGGACACCCAGAAGAGGCTCAGGAAACCCGCGCCGTTTTTCACGAAACCCACAATCGTCACGGTGATGAACACCGCCAGCGCCAGCACCACGGTGACGGCGAAGTGCGATGTGGGTGTAAAGGATGTGGGGATCAGACCAAGGAAGTTCGCGCAGACAATGAACATGAACAGCGTCATGATGTAGGGGAAGAACTTCAGCCCCTCTTTGCCGCAGATGTCCTCGACCATCTTATAGATGAAGCCGTAAGCGAGTTCCGCAACCGACTGCGAGCGCGATGGCACAACCGCACGCTTCGAGCTGCCGATAACCAGCAGAAGGATGATGGCGATGACCGAAAAGCCCATCCACAGCGCCGTGTTGGTCGGTGTGTACCAGGTCACATCGCTGCCAAAGAGCGGCTTTACGATGAACTGGTCCATGGGGTGGAATACCAGACCGCCTTCTTCCGCTTTATCCGCCATCTCAGGCTCCCTCGTCTTTCGTCTCGGCCTCTTCGGCCAGTTTCTTTTCCTGGATTTCCTGCGCGGACCGCAGCATCGTTTTGATGCCCGCCGCCAGACCCAGCAATGTAAACAGCACCAGGAAGATCGGGAGTGTCCCGAACAGGCTGTCCAGCCCGTATCCGATGCCAAAGCCGATCCCGAGACCGACAACAAGCTCTATCACCATCCGCCAGGCCAGCTGTGCCTGAGAATAATGTTCGTCCATCCGGGCGCCCGGCTCCTGCGCCTTTTTCGCCGCCGCGATCCGTGCTTCCAGCTGCTTGAGATGCTGATCTGGCCCGGGTTCTGACACGCGAAAAGCCCCCTGTTGGAACTGCCGCTTTGCTATTGCGCACCACCGCGCGAGTCAACAGGGGTCGGGCATCCCGATCACATTGATCAAGGCACTGTTTTAAAATGTAAATTTTTGCCCACAACAAAACCGGGGCAGAGTGCCGCAGCCTCCGAACAGCGGATTTTGCCGTCCGCCCTTTATTCAACCGTTTGGTTGATTTTCCCCGGCAACGGTCCCGGAACGGAAAGCGCGCGTCTCTTCCAGCAACCAGGCGCGCACCTCCCGGACGGCCGGCCGGCGCATGCTGCGGTTGCCGTACACAAGGTAAAAAGCGCCGTCCTGAATACCGATGTCAAAGCACTGCACGAGACGCCCCGCTGCAACGTCCGACGACACGCATTCCGCCGAACTCAGGTAAACCCCCTGCCCGTTCAGTGCCGCAACATACGACAGCGGAGACGAGGGCCGCCAGCCGTCATCCGTCCCACCGTCGGTGTCCACCCCTGCCGCCCTGAACCAGGCCTCCCAGATGCCGATGGACCGGTCACGCAGACGCGGCAGGTTGAGCAGGTCAGCCGGCGCTGTAACCGATGCGGCAAGGTCCGGCGTTGCGTAAGGATAGACCGCCGCATTGCTCAGCAGGTCGCCGGGCGTGTCCAGCACGCCGGTGTGCGCGAACCGCACGGCAATATCCGCTTCAAATCGGTCCAGATCAGCCAGACGGCTTGACGCCTCCAGCCGCACATCCACGTCCGGGTACCGCGCGCGGAAAGCTCCGAGACGTGGCATGATCAGGCGTTCGGCGATCACCGGTTCGCTGTTGACTGTCACCTGCCCCTGCGGCCGGTGGGTCAGATCTTCGGTGGCCTCCGCAATCGCCTCCAGCGCCGGCACGATCCGTTCCAGATAGATCCGCCCCTCGCGGGTCAGTTCAAGCCCGCGCGGCAGATCCCGGAAGAGCGGCACCCCCAGGCGCGCCTCCAGCCCGCGCACATGCCTGCTGATCGCGGAATGACTGACGGACAGCTCCTCTGCGGCCCGTGAAAAGCTCTGGTGCCGGCCAGCGGCATCAAAGGCCCGCAGGGCGTTCAGGGGAGGCAGGGTACGTTGCATATCATATATGTGCATTTTCTGCACATATCCCGTCAAGCAATTGTCTTTGTTTTCAGCTCAACGCCCGGGCATATTGCCCGCAGATAACCTAAAAAGGTGAGAAACATGACGTTTTGGTCAGAGAACGCGGGAGTCCGCGACCGGGACAGGCGTGCCGGAAAAACACACATACGCGCTGCGTTGCGCCGCTGGATCGCCCATGGACTGAAACGGCGACCCCGAATTCCGCACATCCGCAGCGTGAATGCCCGTCTGGGGCGTGACATCGGGATGAGCGAAGCAGAAATCGCCCGCCACACCATCGAACTGCCCTCGCAGGGGCGCGGGCACCCGATGCTCTGAGCGCCTTTGCACCGCCCTGCAAAGCCGGGTAAGACTGCGCCCTATGAAACAGAACCTTGATCAGGTTTTTGCAGCGCTGGCCGACCCGACACGGCGGGAAATCCTGAACATGCTGCTCGAGGATGATATGGCGGTCACCGATGTGGCCGAACCCTTTGAGATGTCGCTCGCCGCGATCTCAAAACACCTCGTTGTGCTTACTAATGCCGGTCTGATCAGTCAGGAGAAACGCGGGCGCGTCAAATGGTGTAAACTGGAGCCTGATGCGCTTCGGGATGCTTCGGTCTGGATGCAGGGCTTCGGTCAGTTTGAACCGGTGAACCTCGATGCCTTTGAGCGGTTCCTGAAAACCGAACTCAACACAGGGTAAACGCTACCCATGCTCGTCACGCAGCAACAAAAGCAACGCCAGCACTGTCAGAGCCACACCGGCTGCCACCAGCGGCGGCGGCGGGCTCTTGCCCTGCGCCACTTCCCAGATGATCACCCAGGTGGGCGTCAGATAGGTGTAGGCCATGACCTTGGCACTGGGCAGGCGCAGACTGGCATACTGCAGCAGGACAAAGGTCGCCGCCGAGGCAAAAACGGCCGTATAGAGTATCGTAACCCAGACGATGCCCGGCAGATCACCCCAGGGCGTCGCCCGCAGGTCACCCCACCCCCAGACCAGCAACAGCACAGCGCCCGCCACAAGCGTGCCAAAGGTAGACACCACGGGCGATTCACCCCGGTTCAGACGGCGCACCATGGGCGTATAAAACGCATGGCTCACACAGCCTGCGAAATAGATCAGCTCGCCGCGCCCCACCTCGAACGCCCGGAAAGCCGCAAAATCCGCCCGGAAGATGACCCAGAGCGCCCCGACGGCTCCGATGCTGAGCGCCAGCGCCATGCGCGGTGTCGTGACCTGACGCAGCAGCAGCCATCCGAAAAAACCGGCGACGACCGGCGTCAGCGTAAAGACGGCCGCTGCACTCACAGGCGGCGCGGTTTTGAGCCCCTCAAACATCAGCACGAAATAAATGGCCAGCAGCGCGCCCAGCACGATATACCGCCATGGCGCGCGGACCGTCCCGCGCGGCAGTCCGCGTGTGGCCAGCAGGGCGGCACCGATCACCAGTGCCGCAATCACAAAGCGCACTGCGTTCAGTGCTGCCGGTTCGATATCATTGGCCGCCTGCGCGCCCAGCGAGAACGACCCCGCCACCAGCGCAGAAAAAGCCAGCATGGCCGCATGGCCGCGCAGCACAGGTGTCAAAGCGTCATACTTTCCAGTCCCGCGACTGCTCTTTCAGGAACGTCAGAAATGCCTGCACCTTCGTTGTCCGGTGCAGATCCACATGGGTGACCAGCCACAGTGGCCCGGCCCAGCCGTCTTCGCGCGGGTGTACCTCGACCAGATCCTCATCCTGCTGGGCGTCAAAAACCGGCATGAACCCGATCCCGGCGCCGGCTTTAATGGCCGCTTCCATCGCGCGGGTATCCGTACTGCGGAAGGTGAGCGAAGATGCAGGCGCATTCTGCCGCAGCCATTGCTCAAAAGGGGCCCGGCTGTCATCTGCATCCTGCGCGACGAACCGGTGACGCCCGAAGCTCTGCACCCCGTCCGGTTTACCATGGGTTTCGATATAGCCGCGGCTCGCATAGAGCCCCATTTTCTGCTCGTGGAAGGGCTGCACGACATTGTCGGGCTGATCGGGCACCGTGCCCGCCCGGATCGCGACATGCGCCTCTCCGTATTCCAGCCGGAAAAGCCGCGCGCCGGTCAGGTACCGCACGATGACCTCCGGGTGCTGCCGCTGAAAATCCGCGAGCAGCGGCGCCATGCGGGGCGCAATACTGATCAGCGAGGTAACCACCAGATCACCCGACACATCATTGCCGCGCCCCTTGATACGGCCCGCAAGCTGGCTGAACTGATCGTCGGTGGCCTGCGCGACCCGCAGCAGATCCTGACCGGCCTCTGTGGCGGTGTACCCCCGGGCATGGCGCTGGAACAGTTTGACGCCCAGCCGCCCCTCAAGCGCGTCGATGTGCCGGATCACAGTGGCGTGGTGCACGCCCAGCACATCCGCTGCCCCGCTGACCGTGCCCATGCGCGCAACCTGAAATGCGGTTCTGATTTCGTCCCAGTTGTCCACCCGTGTCCCCCTGAATGGCACCTCAGCCTGAATTCACCTGAAGGTCGGGAAAGATGTGCGGAATTGCAAGAATCTTTTGAAATGAACGGCATATCCCTGTGAATCTGAACGATGGTCGCTGTCGAAATCTCACATTGAGTTCAAAAATGCACATCAGATGTTCGAAAAGTCCTGTTGAGTGCAAATTTGTTTCACCCATATTTGACGGCAGAGATGCAACCGCACCCCAACAAGGATACCTGACATGACACAGAACATTCTTCAGATTGATGCCTCCGCCCGCCTGAACGGCTCTACAACACGCCAGCTGACTGCGAAAATCTCGGATCGTCTGGGTGGCACGGTCACGCACCGCGACCTCAGCGAGGCCATTCCCCAAATCAATGAGACCTGGGTGAATGCAAACTTCACACCCGCCGAACAGCGTACCGAAGCCCAGCAGCAGGCGCTGGCTCTGTCCGACAGCCTGGTCGCGGAACTCAAAGAGGCCGATGTCCTCGTGATCGGTGTGCCGGTGTACAACTTCGGCGTTCCCGCGGCGCTCAAAGCATGGGTCGATCAGATCGCCCGCGCCGGCGTGACCTTTAAGTATACAGAAAACGGCCCCGTCGGTCTGCTCGAAGGCAAACGCGCCGTGATCGCGCTCGCCACAGGCGGGACACCCGTCGGCTCTGACATCGACTTTGCCTCGGGCTATATGCGCCACATCATGGGCTTCATCGGCATCACCGACGTCGAAATCGTCGCGGCCGACCGCCAGATGGCCGATGCCCCCGCCGCCATCGCGGCAGCAGAGGAAAAGATCGAAAGCCTCGCGGCCTGAGCCTGCAACCTCCCGATATGTGCAAGTTCAAAGGGTGTACGCCGGTCGTGCACCCTTTTTTCGTGCCGCTCCCTGAAATCGTCACATTGCTGCGCCACGGTAGGGCCGTGAAAATCGTGACCGACACGCCTGACCGCCTCGTGCTCGAATACCGGCCCTGGATGCTCTCGCTGGGGCTCGCTGGCCTGTGTGTCTTTATGATGTGGGTTGCGCTGGACGCCTGGAACAGCGGCGACAAAGGAACCGCCTGGCTTGTGATGATGATCATCGCTGGCCTGCTGGGCCCCGCCCTCTGGTTTGCAACAGAACGCGTGCAGGTGGTTTTTGACCGCCGCGACGGACACTGCATTGTGCGCCGAAAACGCCTGACGGGCTATCACACCGAAAGCCATCCGCTCGCCCGCATCACCCGTGCCATGGTGCAGACGCACAAGGGCGGTCACGACGATCCCAACAGCCACCGTGTTGCCCTGGTGATCGGCCCCGACAACCTGGAAAACCGTCACGGCCTGACCCGCAGTTATCGCAGTGGAAATGGCGCGGACGAGACCGTGTCCCGGGTCAACGCATGGCTTGACTCTGTGCGGCAACAGGCCTAGACGACCCCAACAATTCCGGAAGCGTCAGACTTCCGGTCCCGGACCCTTCCGGGATCGCCCCCCACCAGCGAGTTTCGCCCGTGGGGGCAAAGTCCGTTGGCTTTGACCCCCACGACAGAACAGTGGGCGGGGGCATTTGTGAACTTACTGCGGCGTCCCTACATCAGGGATATCCCGCAACCGACAATGAAAGGGGCCACGGCCCATGTTTGAAAACCTGTCCGAACGCCTTGGTGGCGTCTTTGACCGCCTGACCAAACAGGGTGCTCTGTCCGACGAGGATGTCGCCACCGCCCTGCGTGAGGTGCGCGTGGCCCTGCTGGAGGCGGATGTCTCCCTGCCCGTCGCCCGCGATTTCGTCAAAGCCGTCCAGGAAAAGGCCACCGGACAGGCCGTCACCAAATCGATCACGCCCGGCCAGCAGGTCGTCAAGATCGTACATGATGCCCTGATTGACGTGCTGAAAGGCGCCGAAGACCCAGGCGCGCTGAAAATCGACAACCCGCCCGCACCGATCCTGATGGTTGGTCTGCAGGGTTCCGGTAAAACCACCACAACCGCCAAACTCGCCAAACGCCTGAAGGAAAAAGAGGGCAAGCGGGTGCTCATGGCCTCGCTCGACGTGAACCGCCCTGCGGCGATGGAACAGCTTGCGATCCTCGGCACCCAGATCGGCGTCGACACCCTGCCCATCGTCAAAGGCGAAGACCCCGTCGCCATCGCGAAACGCGCGAAAACGCAGGCGGGTCTGGGCGGCTATGACGTCTATATGCTCGATACAGCGGGCCGTCTGCACATCGACCAGGAACTGATTGCTCAGGCCGCCGCCGTGCGCGATGTGGCCAACCCGCGTGAAACGCTGCTGGTGGTTGACGGGCTGACCGGACAGGACGCGGTCAACGTGGCCACCGAATTCGACGACAAGATCGGCGTCTCGGGCGTCGTGCTGACCCGGATGGACGGGGACGGGCGCGGCGGTGCGGCCCTGTCGATGCGGGCTGTGACCGGCAAGCCCATCCGCTTTGTGGGTCTGGGCGAGAAAATGGACGCCATCGAGACCTTCGAGCCGGACCGGATTGCCGGCCGGATCCTCGGCATGGGCGACATCGTGGCGCTCGTGGAAAAAGCGCAGGAAACGCTCGAACTGGAACAGTCCGAGAAGATGGTCAAACGCATGATGAAGGGCCACTTCACCATGAACGACCTGCGTATGCAGCTGGAACAGATGCAGAAGATGGGCGGCATGCAGGGCATGATGGGCATGATGCCCGGCATGAACAAAATGGCCAAACAGGTCGAAGCCGCCGGGATCGACGACAGCATCATCAAACGCCAGATCGCGCTCATTCAGTCGATGACCAAGAAAGAACGTGCCAACCCGCAGATCCTTCAGGCCAGCCGCAAAAAGCGCATCGCCAAAGGTGCCGGCATGGAAGTCTCCGAGCTGAACAAGCTTCTCAAGATGCAGCGCCAGATGGGCGACATGATGAAGAAGATGGGCAAAATGGGCAAAGGCGGCATGCTGAAACAGGCCATGAAGGGCATGTTCGGCAAGGGTGGCCCCAGCCCCGAGGAAATGGCCGCCGGCATGGACCCCAAAGCGCTGGAGGCCGCCGCGAAACAGATGGGCGGCAAGCTGCCCGGTGGCATGGGTGGTATGGGTGGCGGCATGCCCCTGCCTCCTGGTCTCTCCGGCTTCGGGAAAAAGAAATAAGCGTCATGATTTCCTGCACGGTCAGATACGAAATCGATCCCGCAAAGCTCGCGGATTTCGAGGCCTACGCCCGCTTCTGGGTGTGGAAGGTGCCGCAGCTGGGCGGCATCCATCACGGCTATCATCTGCCGCATGAAGGCCCGAACGACATCGCCTACTGCCACTTCTCCTTCCCGTCGCTTGCCGCCTACGAGGATTACCGCGCAAAGATGTGGGAAGACGCAGACTGCCTGCGCGCCTATGACTTCGCGACCCGCACCGCCTGCATCCGCCGCTATGACCGCTCCTTCACCCGCCCGGTGACAGATGGCGCGAACCTGCCGGAGACCATCTGACATGACCGCCTGGCCCGTCCTGACAACAGAACGCCTTGTGCTGCGCGCGCCCGTTCCCGCGGACGCGGGCCCGTTCATTGCGTTCTATCAGACGGACCGCGCGCGCTATGTCGGCGGTCCGATGACGCCCCGCCAGGCCTGGAACTTCTTCGGCACCGAAATCGGCCACTGGGCGATCCGCGGCTTTGGCATGTTCACCGTCACCCGCAAAGGGTCGGACACGCCCCTGGGGATCGTCGGTCACTGGTACCCGCTGGGCTGGCCGGAAACCGAAATCGGCTGGGTCCTCTTTGACCCCGCAGACGAAGGCCAGGGCATTGCGCGCGAAGCGGCAGAGGCCTGCATCGCCCACGGCTGGGAAACCCTCGGCTGGCAGACAATGGTCAGCTACATCGACAAAGGCAACGACGCCTCGGTCCGCCTCGCTGAACGGCTGGGCTGCACGCGGGACACAGACGCCGCCATCCCGAACCCGGAAAAAGAGGTCTTTGTCTACCGTCACCCGCGTCCGGAGGGCCTGCAATGACCTTCGCCTGCGAGACCCCGCGTGATGGCGCAGCAGCACGCTTTGCGCTCAGCCTGCAGAACCAGCTGCCGACACTGCGCACCGAACGTCTGCTCCTGCGCGCCCCGCGCGTGACCGACTTCGAAACCTATGCGCAGATTGCCTGCAGCGACCGGGGCACCCACCTGGGCGGCCCGATGACCCGCGAAGATGCCTGGGCCGATTTCGCACAGATGACTTCCACCTGGCTGCTGCACGGTCACGGCATCTGGACCATCGGGCACGCAGGCAGCATTGCGGGCTTCGTGCTGCTGGGTTTCGAGCCCGGCGACCAGGAACCCGAACTGGGCTTTGTCCTGACGGCGGACGCCAAAGGCCAGGGACTGGCCACAGAGGCCGCCACCGCCGCCCGCGCACATGCCTTCGGCACGCTCGGCTGGTCCACGCTGGTCAGCTACATTGACCCCGCAAACACACGCTCCCGCGCCACCGCCCGCCGCCTTGGCGCAATCATGGACGGCATGCAGGACGAAGCCGAAGTCTGGCGCTACCACCGCGGGGGGCGCCCCGCATGATCTGCCAACACACCATCCGCCTTCTTCTGGCCCGAAATATCCCCGCCGGAGGCACCCGTCCGCGCAACCAGGCCACCCGGCCGGAGGAGGCGCAATGAGCACGACACTCATCCCCGTACTGGAGACGAAACGCCTGATCCTGCGCGGCCCCGAGCCCGAGGACTACCCGGATTTTCAGGCGACGTTCACCAGCTACCGTGCGCGGTTCATGGGTGGCCCGCTGAACGCCTACGAGGCCTGGATGCTCTATGCGGCCGAAATCGGCCACTGGCAGATCCGCGGCTATGGCATGTGGATGATCCACGACCGCGAGACCGACAAAACCTACGGCATGGCCGGCGGCTGGAAGCCTGCGAAATGGCCCGAAGCCGAGATCGCCTGGGTGATCTGGCCTGATATGGCCGGCAAGGGCTACGCGCTGGAGGCAACCCATGCGGTGCGCGGCTATCTTTATGAGCACCGCGGCTGGGACACGGCGGTCAGCTACATCGACCCCAAAAACCTCGACAGCATCCGGCTGGCCGAACGCCTCGGCGCCACAAAGGACCCGCAGGCGGAAACCATCGACGGCAACGACGCGGTCTACCGCCATCCGTCACCTGCCGCGCTTGCCGGCTCACAGCTGGCGCATGGTATCGAAATGGAGATCAGTCACTACGCTGATCCGATGTTCCGGCCGAAAGGATGGGCCCTTGACTGATCCTTACACCACCGTACGCCGCGCACCGACGCAAAACCGACGTGATACCGACGCCGTACCGACGGCACACCGACGCCCTTCCGGAGACACCAAATGACCGATGCCGTAACCCGCGCCGCAGAGGTGCTCAAGGAGCACCGCGCCTCCATTGACCGGCTCGATGCGATCCTCGTCTATACGCTGGGCGAGCGTTTCAAACACACGCAGGCTGTGGGGAAACTCAAAGCCACACACGACCTTCCCCCGTCCGATCCCTCCCGCGAAGCGGCGCAGATCGAGCGGCTCGAAGAATTGGCAAACCAGGCCGATCTGGACCCTGAATTCGCCAGGAAGTTTCTGAACTTCATCATCGCTGAAGTCATTCAGCACCACCGAAAACACCAGAACTAGCGCACCTTTGGTGCGGTAACCCCAAGCGCACCTTTGGTGCGACAACACCAATCCTGAGAGGCTCCGGCCTCACCTAAAAAACACCAAGAGGAAAACACACCATGGCTATGAAAATTCGTCTCGCCCGCGGCGGCTCCAAAAAGCGCCCCTTCTACCGTATCGTTGCAGCAGACAGCCGCATGCCGCGTGACGGCCGCTTTATCGAAAAGCTGGGCACCTATAACCCGCTGCTGCCCAAAGACAGCGAAGAGCGCGTGAAAATGGACGTCGAGCGCGTTCAGCACTGGCTGTCTCAGGGCGCCCAGCCCACAGACCGTGTGGCCCGTATGCTGGAAGCCGCCGGCCTGAAAGAGAAGTCCGAGCGGAACAACCCGCAAAAAGGCACACCCGGCAAGAAAGCCCAGGAACGCGCCGAAGAGAAAGCGGCCAAGGCTGCCGAAGCTGCTGCACCCGCAGAAGAAGCACCGGCGGAAGAATCCGCAGAATAAGCGGCCGGGCCCCCTGTCCCCACCGGTACAGTACCCTGAACGAACAGGCATCGCCCGCAGCGCGCGGGCGGTGCGCACCTCCACCAGCCTGGCAGGCCAGACATGTTCCGACCGGTCCGCACCCTGATCCTGGTGCTCCTGACTTTTTTCGCTGGTATTATGTACGAGCGCGCCAACCAGTCAGACAATTGTCTGGACCGTGGGGGCGCCATGTCCGAAGGCCTCTGCATTGGAGTGGACGAATGAGTGACAGCAAAATCTGTGTCGGTGCCATCGGCGGCGCATATGGTGTCCGCGGCGAGTTGCGGATAAAAAGTTTCTGTGCTGTGCCCGAGGATATCGAAACCTACCGGCCCCTGACCACCGAAGACGGCGCGCTGCGTTTTCACCTGGCCATCGTGCGTCCGATCAAAAACGGCTTTGCCGCACGGATCGCCGAAATCACGTCCAAAGAAGAGGCCGACGCCCTGAAAGGCGAACGGCTGTATGCCACCCGTGACCAGCTGCCGTCACTGCCGGACGATGAATATTATCATACGGATCTGATCGGTCTTGATGTGTTCGACACCGGCGGCGTTCTGCTGGGCCGCGTGAAAGTTGTCCAGGATCACGGCGCGGGTGACCTGCTCGAAGTGCAGCGACCGGGATCATCGGAAACGGTCCTGCTGCCTTTCACGCTGGCGGTGGTCCCCACCGTCGATCTCAGCGCAGGGCGCATCGTTGCTGACCCGCCCGACGGGCTTTTCTGATGACAGACAAGCCACGCAGCCACGGGCGCAAAGTTATCCGCCCGACGCTCACGCCCCGGTCTCTGATGGATGGTGGTGATGAGCTGGCCGGTGTCTGGCAGGCGCGGATTGTAACCCTCTTTCCGGATGCTTTTCCCGGCGTTCTGGGCCAGTCGCTCACCGGCAAGGCCCTGCAGGAAGGCAGGTGGCAGCTGCACACGCACGACCTGCGGGAATTCGGCATCGGCAAGCACCGCAATGTCGATGACACGCCCGCCGGCGGTGGTGCCGGAATGGTCCTGCGCGCCGATGTTGTCGGTCCTGCACTGGCGCAGGCACAGTCCCACGCGCGCGGACGCTGGCCGGTGCTCTATATGTCTCCGCGCGGCAGGCCATTTGACCAGGCAATGGCGCGCGATCTGGCCCGTTGCGACGGTGTCACGATGCTTTGTGGACGGTTCGAGGGTGTGGACGAGCGGGTGCTGGAACATTTTGATGTCACCGAGGTCTCGCTCGGTGATTTCGTGATGACTGGTGGCGAACTGGCGGCGCAGGCCATGCTGGACGCCACCGTCCGCCTGCTGCCGGGCGTGCTGGGCAATGCGCTCAGCACGGTCGATGAGAGCCACTCAAACGGGCTGCTGGAACACCCGCAATACACGAAACCACCCGTCTGGGAGGGGCGTGAAATTCCGCCGGTCCTTCTGTCCGGCAACCATGGCGAGATCGAAAAGTGGCGGCGCAACCAGTCCGAGTCGCTGACACAGGTCAGGCGCCCCGATCTTTGGTCAGCCAGGGGCAACAATCCCGAAAAATGAGTCGGATTGGCAACACAAACGCCCCTCAGGCCCAGATTGCGCCACGAAATACGGACAATTTGACAAAAACCTGACAGATTCAACTCCAATAATAAGTCGCACAAGACGACGGGAGAGGATCGATGCTGAAGCTGCTCAATGCACTTGCCGGAAACGAAACGCACGTCACGGTGCAGGAAATAAAATACTCCCGCTTTGACCACGCGCACCAGCGCGAGCGCATCGTGCGGAGCGCATCGGTCAGGCCAGCACCACGCGTTGTGGAAACCCCGGAACCGGTCGCCACCTCTGAACCTGCAGTCGATATGATGGCGCAGCTCTATTGCGAAAGCAGTATCTCAACGTCGGTGTTGCGTAACGCCCTGCCCAACCGGTTCGCCTGACGGGCTGACGCCCCCGGACCTCTGATGGCCGGCGCTGAAAACCGGGCCGGAATACTGTGGGCCCGGGCGATCCTGTGGTCCATTCTGCCCACTGAGCTACAGCTTTGCAGACCGGGCCCACCCCCGCAACAATTTTGGATGCGCAGGCTTGATCTGCCTGCCATTTCGCCCTAGAACGCGCCCGATCGGAATCGCAATGGTGGCTCCGGTCCGTTTTCTTATGGGGAACGTGAATCAAGGAATGATGTTTGTATTCTCCCGGCGGGCGCACCACGCGGACCCGAACACAGACCGGAAGCTCTGAAACGCGCAAAACTTCGTGGACCAACCACGAGCAGTATAGGAGACGATCAGATGGATCTGATTGCACAGCTTGAAGCGGAACAGATTGCCGCTCTGGGGAAAGACATCCCTGACTTCCGCGCCGGCGACACCGTCCGCGTCGGGTTTAAAGTGACCGAAGGCACACGCACCCGTGTGCAGAACTACGAAGGCGTCTGCATCGCGCGCAACAACGGCAGCGGCATTGCCGGCTCTTTCACCGTGCGCAAGATTTCCTTTGGTGAGGGCGTGGAACGTGTGTTCCCCCTGCACTCCACAAACATCGACAGCATCACCGTTGTCCGCCGTGGCCGTGTCCGCCGCGCGAAACTGTACTATCTGCGCAGCCGCCGCGGTAAATCCGCACGTATCGCCGAGAACAGCAACTACAAGCCCCGCTCGGGCGCCAGCGCATAAGGATCTGACCGATGAAAGCAGATACACATCCCGATTATCACATCATCGACGTCAAAATGACCGATGGTACTGTTGTCCAGATGAAATCCACCTGGGGCGCCGAGGGCGACCAGCTGGCCCTGGACATCGACCCGTCTGTGCACCCTGCATGGACCGGCGGTTCGTCCCGCCTGCTGGACACCGGTGGCCGCGTGTCGAAGTTCAAGAACAAATACGCAGGTCTGGGTTTCTGATTTCCCTGCCAAACGCGACAAACAAAAAGGCTGTCCTTTGGGCAGCCTTTTTTCATCCCCCCCCCACATAGAGCCAGTACGGTCAGCATAGGTGATTCTGAGACTGCATACGTTTTCACCGCACGCGCCGCGGCGCCGATGGAAGTGTTCCCGTCATGGTTTAAATTTCCCTTCCCCGTGGAACGGTTCTGCCGAAAATCCGGTCATTTTTACCAGACCCGGCTCTGACATCAGAGTAAAATTGTTTAAATTAAGACGGAACTTTGATAAGATCACACCGGGATACTTTGTTCAGGGGATCATTATTATCATGTTAAAAAAACTTCTCTCAGTCGCTTTCGCGGCCGGTCTTATGGCGACGGGTGCGTCTGCTGCGACACTGACAAACGGCTTCACCTTCGGGGTCACGGAAGGCAATGGCCAGAACCGCGCGACCGTTGTCGGCACAACCGACCTTGACGTTGATTCAACAGGTCCGATTAACCTCGGCATACTCAGCGCTGGCGACGTCTTCGGCGTTTATGGCCGGATTGTCGGTGCGGTTGACCGCTTCAGCTTTACGTTCAAGGCCGCGAAGGACTTTGAAATTGCCTTCGATCTGGACGGCTACGAAGTTTTCGACTCCGGTAAATCCGGACCCACGTCTTTCGTTGAGACCTCCGGTCTGATCAACCAGGCGCTGCTCGGGAACGAAAACAATACCGGCGGAAAACGCGTCAAGTTCTCGCTCGCAGGTGCGGGTGGCACCGATGAGACGTTCCGCACGACCAACTTGTTCGGACCTTCGGTGACGGATGCAGATCGGGTTCTTTTCACCGGGACTGAGGGCGGTTTTTACACGTTCTCGATTGACGGTCTGGGTGAGAATACCGCGGCACTCTACGACATCAACATCACAACAACACCAGTGCCGCTTCCGGCGGGTGTGCTGCTGCTGGTTACAGGTGTTGCCGGTCTGGGCTTTATGCGCCGCAGGAAGACCGCCTGACAGAACGACATATCCGGAATATGAAAGAGCGGTCCATGGGGCCGCTCTTTTTCTTTGTGCCCCGAAATCGACCACTGCCGGACAGTGCTGTATTTGAGTCACTTCGGCGGTTGCACAGTCGGCCGATATCTTTCATCTGTCTGCCACCGCTCATATAGTGCGGCGCAACAGAGGCTGTGCCAGACAGCCGGGGCAAAGGATCGGGTATATGGCGCATATCATTGTCGTCGGAAACGAAAAGGGCGGCGCGGGCAAATCCACTGTCTCCATGCACGTGGCAACGGCGCTCGCGCGGATGGGCCACAAGGTCAGCGCCCTGGATCTGGATCTGAGGCAGCGCACATTCGGGCGATACACCGAAAACCGCGCGGCTTTCCTCCAGAAAACCGGGCTGTCGCTTGCAAGTGCGCGGGTGCACGAACTGCCCGAAATCCCGCCGTCCACCCTGAAGCCCGGTGAGAATATCTATGATCACCGCCTGTCTGCAGCAGTGGCGGATCTGGAACCCACAAACGATTTCATTCTGATCGACTGTCCCGGGTCGCACACAAGGCTCAGCCAGGTGGCGCACAGCCTTGCAGACACACTGATCACACCGCTCAATGACAGTTTTGTGGACTTTGACCTGCTCGCCCGGACAGATGCCACCGGCGAAGAAATTCTCGGGCCGTCGGTCTATTCTGAAATGGTCTGGAATGCCCGGCAGCTGCGTGCGCAGGCTGGCCTGACCCCCATCGACTGGATTGTCGTACGCAACCGGATGGGCGCGCAGCGTATGGTCAACAAGGAAAAGATGGAACGGGCGATCAACAACCTCAGCAAGCGGATCGGTTTCCGCATCGCGCCCGGCTTCTCAGAGCGCGTGGTCTTCCGGGAACTCTTCCCGCGCGGTCTGACCCTGCTGGACCTCAAGGACATCGGCGTCAAACAGCTGAACATTTCGAATGTTGCGGCCCGTCAGGAACTGCGGGACCTGGTGAAGGCGCTGAACCTGCCCGGCGTTACCGTCGATTTCTGAGCCGATCGCGGACCAGCACCCAGACGTTTGACACAAACAGCGCTGTGATGACGACGCTGCCGCCCAGAAGTGTCCGGTTTCCCGGGTACTCGTTCACTGCGGCCCAGACCAGCAGGGGTGCCAGCACACTTTCGAGCAGCACCAGCAATCCAACCTCGGCGGATGTGATGAACCGCGGGCCGATCGCCAGCAACACTGAGCTGCCCAGAATGAATGCCCCATGCGCCAGCACCAGCGGGACCTCTTCCGATGCGACCGAAAGGGGTTCTGCAAAGGGCAGGATCAGCAGGGCGGCGAGCACGTAACCCATCGCGGCCCCCGGCACCATCGAGACATGCCGAACGTGACGCGCCGCCGTGAGCCCCGCGGCAAAGAGCGCCGCAACACAGAGGGCCAGCAGATCACCGGCGATCCCGGCATTTTCAGTTTCACCCGACCCCGCGGCGATGACGCCCAGCCCCAGACCAACGGCGAGGATGGTCAGTATCATCCTAAGACGGATCGGCTCGGCGAGGAATACACGGCTGAATACGGCCGCAAAGACCGGCAGGGAAGCGATGATGAATACCACATTGGCAACTGACGTCAGGCTGACGGCAAGCACGAACAGCACACCACTGCCGCCGATCCCGACCATATAAATCACACCATAGATGCCAGTGCCCAGCACAGCACGGAACGGCGCCACGCCCCGCCACAACAGCAGCCCCAATGCCGACGCCCCGCCGGCCAGAAACAGACGCCAGAACGCAATCGTCAGGGGCTCTGCCGTGATGAGACGCACAAACAGGGCGTCCGGTACCACAAGCAGGACACCGGCGAGCGTGATCAGAAGGCCTTTGATCTGGTCAGTCATGCGCCATCGGTGACCGGAAATACTGCTCAGGTAAAGGGGCCCCTGCCAGTGCCGCCCAGTTTTCTGAGCGCACGGCGCAGCACATCAAGTTCCTGTGGGGACAGCTGCGCATTCAGGGCATCATCATATTCGGCAGCAATTCCACGCAGTTCGTCAAACACACGGCGTCCGCGTGGTGTCAGTTCGAGATGCTCAACCCGTCTGTCCTGCCCGTCGCGCCGGCGGGTCAGATACCGCTTTTCGGCAAGCCGGTGCACAGCGCGGCTGATCTTGGTCTTGTGCGTCTGTGCGGCTGTGCCGATGGCCCCCGCGGTCATGGATCCGTACAGCCCGAGGTGAAACAGCACCCGCCATTCCGTGCGCAGCAGGCCATAGCGGTCCTTGTAAACCTGCTGGAATTCCAGACTGCTCCGCTCCGCAGCCTGCGTCAGCAGATAGGGCAGGAACGCCTGCAGATCAAAGGCGCTGTCCGGCGGCATAGAGGTCTTCCCGATTGTTGCACTTACAACTTTCTACGGCCCATCGCGAACATTGCAAAGTCACATCCCGGTGGCCGGACAGGAAATTCTTGTGAAACGCGGCCGCGCCACTAGATAATGGGGCAGGCCAAAACCGGCCCTGCAGCACGAAGGAACACTGACATGTCAGAAGCGATGACCGACCTGCTCTTCTGGATCGTTGCCTTTGTCGCGTTGTTTTTCCTCTTCCGCTGGCTGCAGGCCGCCAAAAAGAAAAAGAAAGAGGATCAGGACAACTGAGAAACCGGCAGGCCGATGAACACTGACAAAAAACAACCGGCCAGCCCCACCAAGCGCTACGGCCCATCCCGCGGGGACCTGATGTTCCGCACCTGTTTTGCGGCAGCAGGGCTTGCGCTGACACTCGCTGCCGTATTGTTTCGCGGCCTGCCACAGGGGCCGGGCGGCTGGGAAGCGATCATTATTGCGGTTGTCTTCTTTGGCGGTACACTGATCTGGAGCCTGCGCCGGCTGCTGCGCGGTGACCATCCGGACACGTAACTGCCGACCCGCGTCAGGGCGCGGTGGCCCAGACCTCGACCTCGACAACAAACTCCGGACGGGTAAACCCCGACACGATCAGCAACGTGGACGTAGGCAGTACGGAAACACCTGCCAGGAAAGCGTCACGTGCCTGCATGTAGCCCGCCATGTGGCGGCGGTCCGTGACATAAGCCGTGACATGGCAAACGTGCCCGGCATGCATATCCGCCTCTGCCAGGATGGCGGCAATGTTCCCAAAACAGATCTCTGCCTGGCTTCTTGCATCCGGTGGCACGCTCCCGTCAGCGGCAATCCCCAGTTGTCCTGCCGTGCGCACCCATCGGTTGCCCGCAGGAATTTCGACTCCGTGGGAATAGCGGGCCACGGGCGGGGCAACAGTATCGGGCTGCAGAGCTTTCACGATCTCTCTCCTGTGGTGTCACGCGCAACGGACAATTGGTGTTCCGGAACTTCTGCATCTTTGATCAGCCCGAAGCGCTTCAGACACAAGCACCAGATTCGGTTTTCGCATGATCTTGGCGCAGTTTCTGGAAATGTTTTCATTGATTGACCGCTTGCGCAGACGACAACTGATTTTTTTCATGCCGGTCGACAGCGATGAGATTGCCAGCAAACGCCCGGATCGGGCACCATGGCCAGGGCACATCAGAGCTGCGAGACCGGTGACCAGACAGATTGGCCTGGCCTGATCAAGGTCCGGGAGCGACACACATCACCCGAATAGCGTCATCAACCGCGCAACTGGCCTGCCTGGGGGCGTGGCTGTCGGGGGCATATTCCGCAACCCCGCGCTCCGGCAGCATGCGAAACCCCGGAACGCTTCTGACGCAATGGTCTCAGAGACACATCAACAGCCGCGGGGCGACCCGAAGTTGGGGTTGACGCCATGCGCCCGAGTGTTTGAAACTCACGGCGTCCCCCGGGAGGGGCATCTCAACAGCAGGAAAACTGCATCACCAGACCGGAACAATATCCGGCACCCGCGCAGCAAGCATCTGCGCACAACAGAGAGGAAGAACATGACGTTTTTTACCCGCACCGGTAAGCCGATGCCGCAGTCCATCGTGGAGTCTGCGTCGAAAGTCGGCGACAGCGCTGTGAACCGCCGCGAATTCCTGGCCCTGGCCAGCGCGTTCGGCGCCACCGCCGCGACCGCCTATTCGATGATCGGCATGGCAGCCCCCGCGCATGCGGCCGGTCACAAAATGGGCGGCACCGTCCGCATCCAGCAGGAAGTCCGCGCGCTCAAGGATCCGCGCACCTATGACTGGAGCCAGATCGCAAACTTCAGCCGCGGCTGGCTGGAATACCTCGTGCACTACGAAAATGACGGTACCTTCACCGGCAAACTGCTGGAAAGCTGGGAAATCAGCGACGACGCGACCGTCTACACCCTGAACGTCCGCAAAGGCGTCAAGTGGAACGACGGCAGCGACTTTACCGCTGAAGACGTTGCGCGCAACATCACCGGCTGGTGTGACAAGAGCGTCGAAGGCAACTCAATGGCCGGCCGCTTTGCGACCCTGATCGACGCGGACACTGAAAAGGCAATCGAGGGTGCCATCGAAGTCGTGGACAGCCACACCGTTCGCCTGAACCTGCCGGCACCCGATATCTCGCTGATCCCGGGCATGGCGGACTATCCGGCGGCGATTGTACCGGCGTCCTACACACCGGAAACGGCTCTGAGCAACCCGGTCGGCACAGGCCCTTACCTGCCTGAATCGCTGGAAGTTGGTGTCAAAGGCGTGCTCGTCCGCAACGACAACCATACGTGGTGGAACGAAGGCAACGGCGCCTATATGGACCGTGTCGAATACATTGACTACGGCACCGACCCATCCGCGTTTGTGGCCGCGGCCGAAGCCGAAGAAATCGATATGACATACTCCATCGAGGGTGATTTCATCGATATCTTTGACACGCTGGACGGCTGGCAGAACAACTCTGTTGTGACAGCGGCAACCATCGTGATCCGTCCCAACCAGCTGGCCGAAGTTGACGGTGTGCAGCCCTATGCGGACAAACGCGTCCGTCAGGCGCTTGCCATGGCTGTGGACAACGCGGTTCTGCTCGAGCTCGGCTACGCCGGTCGCGGTGAAGTGGCCGAAAACCACCACGTTGGCCCGATGCACCCGGAGTATGCAGGCCTGCCGGAGCGCAAGGTTGACCCGGCTGCGGCACGGGCTCTGATGGAAGAAGCCGGTATGGGCGACTTTGAGCACGAGCTCATCTCGATCGACGATGCCTGGCGCAAGGACACCACCGACGCTGTCGCAGCCCAACTGCGCGATGCCGGCATCAACGTCAAACGGACGATCCTGCCCGGATCAACCTTCTGGAACGACTGGTCCAAGTATCCGTTCTCCTCAACCAACTGGAACCACCGCCCGCTGGGCGTCCAGGTTTGGGCGCTTGCATATCGCTCCGGTGAGGCATGGAACGAATTTGGCTGGGCCAATGAAGAGTTCGACGCCATCCTGTCCGAAGCACTGGCAACACCGGATGTCGAAGCGCGCCGTGCGCTGATGATGAAAGGCCAAGCCATCGTTCAGGACGAAGGTGTGACGATCCAGCCTTACTGGCGTTCGCTCTACAACCACACCAAAGAAGGTCTGGTTGGTGGCGAGCACCACATCTCCTTCGAGATCCGTCCGGAGCAGATCGCCTGGACCTGATCCGACCGGATCACGCAGAGGGCCGCGCAGTGCGCGGCCCTTTTTCATGGCACCGTCGCAACTCAAACCAGAGGAGCTGAAATGGAAACGACACTGATGCTGGCTCAGTTGATTGCGACCGGGCTGATCGCGTCCTGGCTCACTCTGGGGTTACGGGACAACCTGCTGCATCCCGCGCTGAACGAAACCTACACGGCCGAAGTGCTCAGCATGACCAGAATGCAGAAAGAATACCCCGAACAGTTCGCCATCGTCGCCCACCGGGCTGTTACCGACAGGAAACTGCAGCGGCTTGCGTTCCGGATCGTTGTCGTTGCCGAAGCGCTGGCCTGCGCCTTGCTGTGGATCGGTGTTGTATCCCTGCTGATGGGGCTGGCGGGTGCCGCGGCACCGCAAACCGGGCAGGTGCTTGCCCTGCTGGGTGCGACAGCCTTTACGGCTGTCTGGGGCGGTTTCCTCGTCGTGGGAAACCACTTTTACTACTGGTTCTGTCACGAAGGCGCACAGAATACGCATTACCAGATGACCCTTTGGGGTCTGGGCACCATGATCCTGATCAGCCTTGGCTGAAACCAGCACCCCTGCCTGACAGGTGTCTGAGAACAGGCGCAACCGGCCATGCTCCTCCACCGGGCGCCTCTGCACCGGTGAGCACCTGACACAGCGCCGATGCCCCTTCGTTGTTAACGGAGTCAAATAACCCACCTTTGGAAACCGGATAACCGATCGCCGCGACACAGGCGGTATTCAGGCGCTGACGCGTCCCGGGGTCCTGAATATCTGTGCGATGCGCGAGCACATTGATCATTCCGGCGGTCAGATGCTGCACCAGATCCTGCGGTTCCAGTTCACTGCGGCAAACGCCCGCAAACCGCGCCTCCTCGCGCAGCAGATCCTCGACCAGAGGGTCAACGACGAGACCGCCACCGCCGGGATACCTATACCAGCCAACGCCAGCGCTCCGTCCCAAACGGCCCTCAGACAGCATGCGGTCCAGTATCGACACCGTAAGCCGGATACCATTGTCCGGGAAACAGTCGCGCCGTGCGGCACTAAATGCCAGACCCTCCTGATCCTGCGCTTCGCAAAAGCCCACGGCAAAGCCGATAGACATCATCGCCTCGTCCAGCTCCCACGGGTTCGTGCGCCGCAACAGCAGGTCTTCGGACACAAGGCGCAGGGTATCCAGGATCAGTGCCTGTGCGCCGCTGTCAGTCAGCCCGGTGGCTGTCACGGTTTCGGTGCGCTCAGGAAATTGTTCGATGAAACGACTGCGAGCAGGTCATTCAGCGAGCTGGCGACAGTGCGGTTCGACGTATTGACCTGTGCCTCCGCCCGCTCGTAATGCGGCGCGCGCGCGTCCAGCAGGGCGCGCAGCTGCGCCATAGCTTCCGGGTTCCCCTCCATGGGGCGCAGATCCCCCTGAGCCCGCACCCGCTGCATGTGTTCTGCCGGCGATGTCCTCAGCCAGACTGTATGAAACCGCTCCAGCAACAGCTCATAGGTCTGTTCCTCGGCCACAACGCCACCAGCGACCGCGAGGATCATCCGGTCGTGCTGTTCCAGCGCCCGCAAAACCGCCTCCATCTCAAGCCGCCGATACCCTTCCTGCCCGTAGAGCGCCAGGATTTCGGACATAGGCATGCCCGTGGCCGTCTCGATCTCAGTCGTCAGTTCCACAAACGGCATCGAAAGCGTTTCGGCCGCCAGCCTGCCCAGGGTTGTCTTGCCGGCACCACGCAGGCCCACAAGACAGATCCGCCCGCGGCGCATGGCACCGGGGTTCCCGGTGGACAGCAACCGCCGTACTTCGTGCCGTACGGCTTCAGGCGCCTGGCGGTAGAGGGTAATCAGGTCCTGCAGATCCGCAGCCGGCGCGTCCTCGCCCGCCAGCAGACTTTCAGCGGTCACACCCAGCGCGTCCGCAACGCGCTGCAGCAGCGCGATTGAAATGTTGCCCTCTCCGGCCTCCAGCTGTGCCAGGTACCGTGGCGAAACGCCGGAAATCTCAGACAGAACTCGACGGGGCATCCGAAGGCTCTTTCGCAACTCCCGCACGCGCGCAGCAACGCGCGCCAGCAGTCGTGTTGCGTTATCTACCGGTTGCCGCCCTGCGACGCCCGGCAACGGAACCACAGTGCCGCGTGCAAGCGGATCAGTAGGTTTCGACATGGTACCTGCCGTCCTCCCGCATCCTGTCCCGCAGCCCGGACCACGCAAGGCCCGCGCTGTCCGCGATATCACTCAGCGCTGCATTCACACCGTCTTCCATATCGCGGCGGCCGCAGATGTAAATGCACGTTTTGTCCGAGCCGAGCAGCTCCGCGATCCGGCCGGCTTCAGCGCGCATTCTGTCCTGGACATACTGGCCCTCTCCCGTCTCCGGGCGGCTGAAAGCAAAGGACTTGTGCAGGAAAGCGTCCGGCACTTTCTGCAATGGTCCGAAATAGGGCAACTCCTGCGCGCTGCGGGCGCCAAAAAACAGAGTCAGACTGTTCCCGGCGTCCGGTGTCTCGCGCTGCCGTCGCATGGTGAAGCCGCGAAACGGCGCAGACCCCGTGCCAGTGCAGATCATCAGCAGGTGCATTTCCGGATCACCAGGCATCAGAAAGGTCGACCCGAACGGGCCTGTCACGGCCACTTCGTCACCCTTGGTCAGATCGCAGACATAGTTGGAGCAGACGCCTTCAGCCTCACGTTTTACCGTCAGGGAAATGTTGCCGTAGCCCGGGCGTTCGCCGTCACGCGGGCTGGAGACGGAGTAGAGCCGTGGCAGGTGGGGTTTGCCGTTTGCGTCCTGACCGGGTGGTATGATCCCGATACTCTGCCCCTCCAATACGGGAAACGGCAGACTGCTGTGATCAAGGATGATGTGGCGGACATCATTGTCCCCGCCCGGATCCGTCAGGCGGTAATTTCCCTGAACACGCATCATGGCGGGCGCTGTCAGGGTGTACATGTTCACGGTTGGTTTTGCCGCTGAGCGCGGGGCGGTCGCTTTACCACCTGCACCGCTGTGCGCCTCTGCCAGCAGGTCCGCGATGGCCTGCTCGGAGGCCTCGTCATCACCACCTGGCGTATCTTCGGGTACCGCGATGTCTTCCTGTTCCGGCAGCTCGTCAAAGCCATATTGCTGCTCAAGGGAATACGGCGTCTCAACGACCCGCCACTCGTCAATAGAGCCGGTCGGGCAGACCGGAATACAATCCATGCAGAAGTTGCACTTGTCAGGATCGACAACAACATTGTTGTCGTCATGTTCAATCGCGCCGATCGGGCACGTCATCTCGCAGGTGTAGCAGCGGATGCAGATTTCAGGGTCAATCAGGTGTTGCTTGACGGGTTGGTTCATGGAACGGCGGCGGACCTGCGCAGGATCACTTCCGGCAGCGAGAAGAGATCAAAGATGTCGCGGCACATGCCTTTGCATCCGTCACAGCCAAGGCAGTTGGGTGCCGGTGTCGCGTTTTTTGCGGGTGTCCGGGTCTGCATGGGTCCGTTTCCTCCTTTTGTTCAGGGTCACTGACGTGACGCAGGCCAGTATTTCTGGCCCGCGCCGGTGATGCGTTGATCCAGATCAAGCCATGTGGAGCTTTACGTACTCGAAATCACCGGGCTTGTTGTCGATCCCAACCTTAGGTGGCGCGATCCACGAGGCGTATTGTCCGGGCTCGTAGCAGGGCACCATCAGCGACTGGATAAAGTCCCCGTCGTCTTTGGTGGGCAGCCATTCGTGGCAGCGTTTCTGCCATTCTTCGGCCGACAGGATCTGACCATCGGGGTCAACCGACACGGTGGAAAAAACGCCGATCTGGCGATGGAAGCCCTCGTGGGGCAGCTTCAGCTCAAAGTCGATACCTGAGCGCGCAATAGCCTTGTTCCAGCGCCCGACGCCACCAGCGGCATCACGCACATAGTCGTCCCGAAGGCGCATGTTAATCGCTGTCAGCGCGGGAACATCCTCGGTCACGATGCGGCCATCCACCACCGATGTCACCGGATAGGTGTCATTCTGCAGCCGGTGGTCATCGTCGATGCGCAGCTCCATATACCGCCCCTTAATCCCGGCATTGAAGGCATTGGCCGCATTGGTCGAGACCTCCTGACCGAAGAGATCAAGGCTGAGCGTATAATGCAGGTTCAGCTTTTTCTGGATCGTCGGCAGGTCAATCACGCCGAGATCACGGATACGGTTGATGTCGAAGGGGTCGGAAATACCGTTGGCGTTCATCGCCTCAAGCGTCGCCTGAATGGTCCGGCCCACGCCCGTCTCGCCCACAAACATGTGGTGCGCCTCTTCGGTCAGCATGAACCGGCAGGTCCGGCTGAGCGGGTCGAACCCGGATTGCGCCAGACTTTCCAGCTGCATCTTACCGTCACGGTCGGTGAAATAGGTGAACATGAAAAAGGACAGCCAGTCGGGTGTTTCCTCGTTGAACGCGCCCAGCATCCTCGGCGCTTCATCCGACCCCGACGACCGCACCAGCATATCATCTGCCTCTTCGCGCCCGTCACGCCCAAAGTACTTCTGCAACAGATACACCATGGCCCAGAGATGCCGTCCTTCTTCAACGTTCACCTGGAACAGATTGCGCATGTCGTAGAGCGAAGGCGCCGTCAGCCCCAGAAATCTCTGCTGTTCAACAGAGCCCGGCTCGGTATCGCCCTGGATGACGATCAGACGTTTCAGCATATTGCGGTATTCGCCCGGCACTTCCTGCCAGGCCGGTTCACCGCAATGCTCACCCATCGGGATTTTCCGGTCCTCCACCGCGGGCGCCAGCAGAATACCCCAGCGGTAGTCTGGCATTTTCACATAGTCGAACTTGGCCCAGCCTTTCGGGTCAACGGACACGGCTGTCCGCAGGTACACCATGCTTTCCTGAAAATTCTGCGGTATCAGATCGTTCCACCAACTGATGTACCCGGGGTGCCATTTTTCCAGCGCTTTCAGCACCTTGCGGTCAGAACTGAGGCCCACGTTGTTGGGTATCCGGCTGTCATAGCTTACGTCGATCAGATTTGTCATTCAGCTCTCCCGTTGTCTTGCATCCGTGCCTGTCCCGGCACCATTTATTGAACGTTGTCAGACCCGTTGCATGTCGTATTGCCCGCGCAGGCCCGTGCCATAGCGTTGCAGCGCGCCTTCTGGCCCAACGGCGTTCGGTCTTTGGAAAATCCAGTTCTGCCAGGCCGTCAGACGTCCGAAGATCCGGGTTTCCATGGTTTCCGGCCCGGCGAAACGCAGGTTGGCTTCCATGCCCGTCATGGCATCCGGTGAAAAACTCGCACGCTCTTCGCGGAAGAGGCGCACCTCGTCGTCCCAGTCAATGTCGTCAAACGCATAGGTAACAAGGCCAAGCGCATCTGCGTCCTCTGCCTCCAGCGCATCACCGGCACGCTGTCGCAGAACATCTGTCTGTTCCGGCGCACCGAGGAACCGCGTCTGCAACCGGCTGAGCCCGTTGCCCATGGGAAACTCTCCGAAATTCGCCGGGCTGAGTGTCACAACAGCCAGCGGACGCGCATCATCCTCAAACTCGTCCATCATCATATAGCTGCGGTCCGCCGCCCAGAGCAGCTCCGCGAGAACGCCTGCAAAACACGATCCATGTTCGACGATCGCAGCCAAGCTACGCGATGTCATATCAACGCGTTTCAGAACACGTTTCCAAAGGCCCAGTACCTCGCGTGCCAGCCAGTGATCCTGGTTGTTCAGAAGCAACGCTTCGTGCGCGAGGACACCCGCCGGGTCACCGGCTGTCTGGAATTCGATAAGACCCAGTTCATCTTCATTGCTGCGCAGATGCAGGATCGCATCGTCCAACTCGCGGGCGCACCGCAGCATCCAGGCAGATGCCCCCTGCTGCGTGAAAGCATCCATCGTATCGGGTACGGCATCCTCCGGGCCCCGTATGGTGATCATCGCGCGCCGTCCAGGCCGGTCTGTGACGACTGACACGGTGGAATATTCCACACCGTCGTCCGAAAACGTGCGATCCAGTGGCGTCAGCCGGATGCCCTTGTCTGCAACCTCCTCTGCCGCATCCGCCAGTGCCGTCGCCCGTGACGCCACGCGTTCATCAAAGGACGCATTGGGAAAAACCTCATCCACCAGGCCCCATTCCGCAGCGCGGCGTCCCCGCACGCCCTCCTCCAGGGAACAGAAAACGTCTGCACGGTCACGTCGCACCTTTCGTTTGTCGGTCACACGGGTGAGCCCACCGGTGCCCGGCAGCACCGCAAGAAGCGGCACTTCCGGCAGCGCAACAGCGGAACTGCTGTCGTCGGTGAGCATGATATGGTTACAGGCCAGCGCCAGTTCATAGCCGCCTCCGGCACAGGAACCACGCACCGCGCAGATATAATTCTGATTACTGTCTTCCAGCGCCGCTTCCATCGTGTTGCGCGTCTCGTTAGTGAATTTGCAGAAATTCACCTTGTGCGCATGGGTGGCAGCACCCAGCATCCGGATGTTGGCGCCGGCACAGAACACTTTCTCTTTGGCTGACCGCATCACAACGACGCGTACTTCGGGGTGCTCGAAACGCATCCGCTGAACCACGTCTGCAAGTTCAATATCCACACCCAGATCATAGGAGTTCAGTTTCAGCTCGTAGCCGTCGAAAAGGCCACCCTTTTCATCCACATCCATCCAGAGACTGGCGACCGGCCCGTCAACCTCAACGCGCCAGTGACGCATGGCATCCGGGTCCACCTGAAAGTCAATTCTGCCTGCCACCCTACGCTCCTGAACGTCAGATTCTGATCTGAAAAAGATGTACTATAAAGCAGGATACTGTCCAGAAATGCAGCGCATGGCCGTGAATCTCATCCAATTTGTGAATTATAATGCTTTAGTGCGTCGTCCCTGGTTTCAGCGGCACCGGAACGAAGGTAGCTGACATGCAAGCCCAGAATGACATCGTCTGCCGAATACCCAGCTGTACGCGCTTCAACCATTTCACACAGCCTCACCGTCGCGCGCGGCCGGTCCATGCGCAGTTTCAGCCGCGCATTGGCCAGTTGGATCATCGCCTGAACGAAGTCGCGCTCGGGGCTCGGGTCCGGGGCCTGCATCCAGACAGCTTCCAGGACTTCATGACACTCCCAGAAGAAACCGGCGTCAAAGTACACCCGCCCCGCAAGAAATGCCCGCGTCAGATGGAGTTCCGACACTGACGTGCCCGATTTTACCGCATTCCTGAGATCATCAAACCAGCCATCCGGGTGCCTCGGCGTTTTTCCGGGAACATAGGCATGCGCGGGAAAGGGAATGTCGTCCGGTATGTCAGCCGGTGGCGACATCGGATGCCTCCAGCCGGTTGAGCCGCCCGCAAAAATCACTGATGCCTGCCAGACAGGCCTCTGCCGCCTCAAGGTGCGGTGCGTGCCCGCAGCCCTCAGGGATCAGTGTTTCGAGAGGCGCATACATGCGGGTTTCAAGTTCCCTGACCTGCGCCAGCGAGCCGTATGGATCCTCAGCGCCCTGAATGGTCAGCACGGGAATACGCAGATGATCAATGCAGTCTGCGACGTCCCAGTCACGGAACGCGGGGCTGACCCAGACATCATGCCAACCGCGGAATGCCGCCTCCGGATCATCATGATGGCGCGCCAGCCTGCCCCTCAGATCCCCTTCCGCAAACGCCTCACCCGCCTGCCGTACAGCCTCAAGACCGGTGTCTTCGACAAAAAAATGTGGGGCCAGGAGGATCAGCCCCCGAACGCGCATATCGCTGACGGACCCTGCATAAACAGCAGCGATCGTTGCGCCATCCGAATGGCCCAGCAACACTGCGCGCTGCACACCAAAGGCATCCAGCACCGGGCCGGTGCATTCCATGGCCTCGCGTGTCATGTAATCAACAGGTCGTGGCAGGCTGATGCTGTCCGAACGGCCGTAGCCTGCGCGCGACCACGCCAGCACCCCCATCCCCGTTGCCTCACTCAGCGCCCTGGGAAAACCGCGCCACAACCCAACGGACCCCAGGCCCTCGTGCAGCAGAACAAGTGTTGGTGCCTGCGCGGTTGGCGGCCCGAAACAGGCGTATTCCAGCGACTTCCCGGCAACCACCACGCGGGCCTCCGGTTTCTCTTCCCACGCCATCATTGTGCCGTGGCCTCCCGCAGCCGGAAACGCTGGATTTTGCCCGTTGCCGTCTTGGGCAGGTCAGCGACCACGTCCACGCGGCGCGGATATTTCCATTTGCCGATCCTGAGCTTCACATGCTCTTTCAGCTCGTTTTCAAGATCAGCCGGTTCGGCGCCCTGCAGAACCACATAGGCCCGAGGCTTTTCGAGGCCGTCGGCATCCTGCATCGGCACAACCGCTGCCTCCAGAACGCTGGGGTGACTGGCCAGCGCCTGTTCGACCTCAAAGGGGGACACCCAGATGCCCGATACCTTGAACATGTCATCGGTTCGGCCACAGTAAACATACCGCCCATCCGGCCGTTGTGTGTATTTGTCACCTGTGCGGGTCCATTCCCCCAAAAACGTTGCCCGCGATTTGTCCCGCTGGTTCCAGTAGCCTGACGCCGCAGATGCCCCACGCACCAGCAATTCGCCAACATCGCCCACCGGGACATCGGCACCATTCTCATCCGCGAGACGCATTTCGTACCCCGGCACAGCCGTCCCGGAGGTGCCATAGCAGACATCATCGCTGCGGTTGCTGAGGAAGATGTGCAGCATCTCGGTCGACCCCACACCATCCAGCACGGCAACACCGGTATGCGCCTCCCACCGCACACCGACGTCTTCGGGCAGCGCTTCTCCCGCCGAAATGGCTCTGCGCAGCGGCGTGTCCGGCACGCCTGCGCTGTCCATACCTGCGACCATCGCTGCAAAGAGCGTCGGCACGCCACAGAAGACCGTCGGTTTCTCAGCGGCCATCGTGGCAAGCATATCGTCAGGAGTGGGCCGACCGGAAAAAAGCACGGTCGTCGCACCTACTGCGAGCGGGAAAGTCATGGCATTTCCCAACCCATAGGCAAAAAACAGTTTTGCCGCCGAGAAAACCGTATCGTCCTCGGTCAGCCCCAGAACACCCGCACCATAGGTATCCGCCGTAGCCTGCATTGATGAGTGCACGTGCTGCACACCTTTCGGCAGCCCGGTGGACCCGGAAGAGTACAGCCAGAACGCCGTTTCGTCAGGTGATGCGGGCTGCGTGTCGCAGGGCTCCGCACCGCTTGTGAACGCTTCAAACGAACGGGTGCCTGCCGGTGCCTCTCCCCCGATCACGACGATTTCCCGCAGCCACGGATTGCCGGCAAGCACCGGTGCGACCGTGTCCCACAGCGGCGCGGAGATAAAGAGCAGGGCTGCCCGGCTGTCCCGCAGAATGGAATCATACACCTGCGCGCCCAGCAGCGTGTTCACCGGGACCGGGACAACGCCGCACTTCAGCGCGCCAAAGAAAATCTGCGGAAACTCCAGCGTATCGAGCACAATCATCGCCGCGCGTTCTTCGCGGCGGACCCCGGCCCGCAGCAGCGCCCCGGCGACCCGCCCTGCCCCTTCAGCAAGGCGGCGGTAGGTCAGCGTGCGACCGCTGCCCGCTTCCCGGAAAGCGGTCTTTTCGCCGCGCCCCTCACCAGGATGACGATCCACGAAATAGCTGGCAGCATTGCTGGCTGTGCTGGTCACAGTTCCCTCCCAAGACTCAGTGATCCATGATGCTCTATCGTGCATCTGAACCGGCCTGCTGCAAGGTTTCCCTCAAAAGAGGGCAGTTTAGTGCAGCTTTGGCCGTCAGCCAGCGACCGGGCGGCGTGCTCAGGCAGGCACGAGGAACAGTGTGATCGCCGGGAACATCACAAGGATCACGACCCGCGCAATGTCGGAGCCGACAAAGAACATGACCGCCTTGTAGGTTTCGGTCATCGGCGTTTCACGGTCCATTGCGTTGATGATGAACAGGTTCATCCCGACAGGAGGTGTGATCAGCCCGACCTCAACCACGATCAGCACCAGGATACCAAACCAGATCGCGACATGTTCCGGCGACATGCCGAAATCCATGGCCGAGATGACCGGAAAGAAAATCGGGACCGTCAGTAGGATCATCGACAGGCTGTCCATCAGGCAGCCGAACACGAGATAGAAAAGCAGAATGATGGACAGTACCAGCCAGGGCGAGAAACCCTGCGTCAGAACCCAGTCCGCCATGAACTGCGGCACCCCGGAGAGCGCCAGAAAACCGTTGTAGAAACTGGCGCCCAATACGATGAAGAAAATCATCGCGGTCGTTCTGGCTGTGCCCATCAGGCTCTCACGGAAAACAGACCAGTTCAGGCTGCCGGACAGCAGTGCCACCAGACCAGTTCCCATAGCCCCGATAGCCGATCCTTCTGTCGGCGTGAAAACACCCAGGTAAATGCCCCCGACGACAACGGCAAAGATTGCCAGAACCGGCCAGGTTGCCCCAAGCGCCTTCCAGCGTTCTGCCATGGGCACGGCTTCTCTGGTGCCTGCAGAATTCGGATAGAGGCGCACGTAAACCGAAATGGTCAGCATGTAACCAAGGGCCGCAAGAATGCCCGGGACGAAGGCCGCGAGAAACAGTTTCGCGATATTCTGTTCGGTGATGATGGCGTAGATCACCAGAATAACCGAAGGGGGGATCAGAATGCCAAGCGTGCCGCCTGCAGCAAGCGTCGCAGTCGAAAACCCGCCCGAATAGCCGTAGCGGCGCAGTTCCGGCAAAGCCACGCGGGACATCGTTGCCGCCGTCGCCAGCGACGAGCCGCAGATCGCGCCGAAACCGGCACAGGCGCCGACCGACGCCATGGCCACCCCGCCCCGGCGGTGCCCCAGAAAACTCTCGGCGGCGCGGAAAAGCGCCGAAGACATGCCCGACAGGGTCGCGAACTGCCCCATCAGGAGGAACATCGGAATGATCGAGAGCGAGTAGCTCGAAAAAGTCGTGTAGGTTTCAGACTTGAGTTTCGCGAGCAGCGGCGTCGGATTCCCGTTCATCGCATAATACCAGCCGCCGAAGCCACACAGCAGCATCGCCAGCCCGATCGGCGCCCGCAGGAAGATCATCCCCAGAAGAACGGCGAAGGACCAGAAGCCGAGCTCCAGCCGGCTCATCTCCGCAAAGGGCAGCAGATCAAGGAGTGTGCTCATGAGATTCAGGGTGCCGGGAGATAAGCGCGGCCGGTGATGCTTTCACCAACGCGCATGGCGGCGCAATAGACCGCCACGATACAGGTCACGACGGAGGCCGCGAAACTTGCCGAATAGGCCCACCAGACGGGAAACTGCAGAAAAAGCGTCGTCTCGCCGTTGCGCAGATACCGCTGCACGCCGCCGAAAAGCTGCACGCAGATCAGTATCAGCGCTGCGGCCAGAACAACTTCCCAGAAAGCCGCAATCATCCGGCCCACCGGTCCGGGCAGACGCGCAGTGAAAATGTCTACGGTCGCGTGGGCGCTGTAGAGCTGGCAGACCGGAAAGAACGAAAAGATCGCAAAGGCAATGCCCGCCTCGAGAAGTTCGTAGTTTCCGTTGACCTCGCCAATGCCCAGATCCAGCAGCGTCTGAGCAAAACCACCCATGGTGTTTTCGACCCAGTCAGAATGCAGCCACTTATTGATGGAGCGCCCCAGGATGGACACCGTGGTCATGATCACAAGCCCGGTCAGCACAAGCCCGCCTGTCACAGCGGTGACGCGCGCAAGAAGCTTCATGGCCTGGTGCATGTCCGGATCCTGACTGGCAGATGCGCAAAGCCCGCGGCACCACCGGGCGCCGCGGGCAGGTTGATCGGTGCTTACTCGGTGTATTTGTCGATCAGCATGCGGGCTTCATCGATCAGCGCCTGACCATCGATGCCTTTTTCGTTCATGTCAGCCACCCATTCGTCATAAATGGGCTGCGCAACTTCTTTCCACGCTTCGGTTTCTTCAGCATTCAGCGTGACAATGTTGTTGCCACGTGCCGCTGCTGCGGCGCGCGCCGGACCGTCACTGTCCGCCTGCGTGCCACCGGCGAAGACCGAGAACTCGAGACCGGAATTGTCATCAATGACCTTTTTCAGGTCATCCGGCAGGCTTTCGTAGCGGTCCTTGTTCATGGCCAGCACAAAGGTCAGAACATAAAGCGCGTTTCCGGTGAACTCTGTATGGTTCTCGACCAGTTCCGGCACTTTCAGCGCAGCCGTGACTTCCCACGGGATCGTGGTCCCGTCGATCACGCCTTTGGAAAGCCCCTCCGGCACGGCCGGAACCGGCATGCCAACCGGCGTCGCGCCGACTTTTTCGAGCAGTGCATTCGCCAGACGGGACCCGCCGCGGATTTTCATCCCTTCCATATCAGAAGGAGAGCGGATTTCTTTGTTCGCGTGGATGAGACCCGGACCGTGAACCCAGGTGCCAAGGATATGCACATCTTTGAACTCAGTGTCCTTCATGTGCTTTTCGAACATTTCCCAGTAAGCGCGCGACGCGGCCCGGGCGTTTGTCATCATGAAGGGCAGTTCAAACACTTCGGTGCTCGGATAGCGGCCCGGCGTATAGCCAACCACCGTCCAGACGATATCCGCCACACCATCAATAGCCTGGTCCATCAGCTCCGGCGGCTTGCCGCCCAGCTGCATCGACGGAAACCGGTCAACCTTGATGCGGCCACCGCTGGCCTCTTCAACGTTATCCGCCCAGACATCCAGAACCAGTTTCGGCACATTGGCCTGCGGCGGCAGGAACTGGTGCAGCGTCAGCGTAACATCCTGCGCCAGTGTCGGGGTCGCCCCGACCCCGAGCGCCACTGCGGCCGCGCCAGCCAAATTCAGAAATGATTTCCGTGAGATCGTCATGTGTTTCCTCCCTGAAACCGGATCACGCCGCGGTTGAAACGGTCTTTGACCCACTTTTCCCTGACAAATTGCTATTGCAGATGCCGGGGGTTGTCACCCGTGTTTGTAACTAATTGATACAGGCGATGGCTCCGCAAAGCGGTTCCTGTCGCACGGGGCATTCCTGCATGGTGGGTGGTGGCGTTAGGTGGACTTGAACCACCGACCTAACGATTATGAGTCGTTCGCTCTAACCAACTGAGCTATAACGCCATCGGCGCGTGACCTATGCCAGCCTGCCTGCGCCGTCAAGCGGGAATCAGCTATTAATCACCGCGAACCGCATCTATCATCCGCTTTACGTTGTCCGGGTCCGCATCCGGTGTGATCCCGTGACCAAGGTTGAAGATATGCGGCCCGCCGGAAAAGGCCTTCACAATGGCGCGGGTCTCATCCACCAGCGCCTGACCACCGGTCACCATATGACTGGACGCAAGGTTGCCCTGCACGCACCCATCGGCCTGAACATGCTTTGCCGCCCAGGCCGCATCCACCGAGTTGTCCAGAGCAACACAATCCACACCGGTAGCCTTTGCGAAACCGATGTAATTATCGCCTGCCTCGCGCGGGAAACCGATCACCGGAATATGCGGATAACGCCCTTTGAGGGCTGCGGTGATGCGTCGTGCGGGCTCCAGCGCGTATCTGTTGAAATCATCGCCTTTGAGCGAGCCCGCCCAGCTGTCGAATATCTTCACAACCTCGGCGCCGGCGTCAATCTGGGCCGCAAGATAGTCAATCGTGCCTTCAGTGATGCAGTCCAGCAGCGCCTCAAAGAGCGCGCGATTCTCATCCTTCAGCGCATGTGCGGGTCCCTGATCCGGCGTCCCACGGCCCGCAATCATGTAGGTTGCAACGGTCCAGGGCGCCCCGGCGAAACCGATCAGCGTGGTCTCTGCAGGCAGTTCCCGGCGCAGGATGCGGACGGTCTCATAGATTGGGTTCAGCGTCTCATGAATGTCGCTGACCGGCCCCAGTTTATCAAAATCTGCCTGGCTGGTGATGGTCGACAAACGTGGTCCTTCACCGGTGACAAACCACAGGTCAGCCCCCAGCGCCTGGGGCAAAAGCAGAATATCGGCAAACAGAATGGCGGCATCAAACCCATAGCGCCGGATCGGCTGCAGCGTGACTTCCGCCGCGAGTTCGGAATTGTAGCAGAGTGACAGGAAATCACCGGCCTGCGCCCGGGTTGCGCGGTATTCAGGCAGGTAACGGCCTGCCTGGCGCATCATCCAGATCGGCGGCGTGGGCAGCGTTTCTCCTGCAAGGGCACGCAGGATGGTTTTGGTCTGGCTCATCGTCTGAATTCCGTCTTTCATGGCGCACATCCTGCTTCTAGCCTGAGATTCTTAATCATTCCAGTTGTCAGTTTAAGTTGACACATCTAAAAGATAAACCCATGACAGTGCACCTTCCCACCCCCGACTCTCCGCTCAAAATCGGTACGCGCGGCTCACCGCTCGCGCTGGCGCAGGCCTATGAAACCCGCGAAAGACTGATGCGCGCCTTTGATCTGCCCGAGGGTGCCTTCGAGATTGTCATTATCAAAGTGACCGGCGATGCGATCCAGGATCGCCCACTCAAAGAGATCGGCGGCAAAGGATTGTTCACCCGTGAGATCGAGGAAGATCTGCTGTCGGGAAAGATCGACATCGCGGTCCACTCGATGAAGGATATGCCAACCATCCAGCCGGACGGGCTGGTGCTGGACACCTATCTGCCGCGTGAGGACGTACGCGATGCCTTCGTCTCACCGCAGCTGTCCGGGATCGCCGAACTGGCCTCCGGCGCGGTTGTCGGCACCTCCAGTCTGCGGCGCAAAGCACAGCTGCTGTACCGCCGCCCAGACCTTAAGGTTGTCGAGTTCCGCGGCAACGTCCAGACACGTCTGAAGAAACTGGCAGACGGGGTGGCCGAATGTACTTTTCTGGCGGCTGCCGGGCTGAACCGCCTGAATATGGATCATGTTCCTGCGACACCAATTGATGCATCTGACATGCTGCCTGCTGTGGCCCAGGGTGCTATCGGAATCGAACGGCGCATCGCCGACGACAATACCGCCGGGCTGCTGGCTGCCATTCACGACACGGAAACCGGTCAGCGTCTTGCTGCCGAACGCAGCTTCCTGCTGACGCTCGACGGGTCCTGTGAGACACCCATCGCCGGGCTTGCCGAACTGGACGGCGGCACACTCAACCTGCGCGGCGAAGTTCTGCGCCCGGATGGCAGCGACGCGATCGCAGGACGCCGCAGCGGGCCTGTCGCAGATGGCGCGGAAATGGGCCGCGACCTCGCTCAGGAACTGCTGTCACGGGCCGGAGATGGCTTTTTTGACTGGCACTGAAAGGTCCTGGCTCAGACCCATTTGGCCAGCGGCGGCAGGCTCATAAGAACTGCATTTGCATCGTGGCCGGTCTCGAGCCCGAATTTTGTGCCCCGGTCATAGACCAGGTTGTATTCGGCGTAGAGCCCTCTGTGCACAAGCTGCGCGTCCTTATGCTCATCGGACCACGGCATCACACGGCGCTTGCGGACCAGCGGCAGGTAGGCCGGCAAAAACGCCCGCCCGATGTCCCGCGTAAGCGCAAAATCAGCCGCCCAGTCATCGGTGCAGTGATCATCCATAAAGATGCCACCAACACCGCGCGCCCTGCCCCGGTGCGGAACAAAGAAATACTCATCCGCCCAGGCTTTCAGTTTCGGGTAGTGTTCATCGCCATGCGGAGCCAGATGCGTCTGTTGCGTGGCATGAAAATGTGCCGTGTCCTCATCATATTCGATGCAGGGGTTGAGGTCGGACCCACCGCCGAACCACCAGGCATGTGGTGTCCAGAACATGCGCGTGTTCATGTGTACGGCTGGCGCATGCGGGTTCTGCATATGCGCCACAAGGCTGATCCCGCTGGCCCAGAAACGTGGGTCGTCCTTCATGCCCGGGATACCTTTGCGCGCTGCCATTGCCATCTGGGCGCGCTCACCCAGCGTGCCGTAGACCGTGGAAATGTTGACCCCGACCTTCTCAAAAACACGTCCGCCGCGCATCACGCTCATCAGTCCGCCGCCGGCATCGGAGCCATCATCACTGGTGCGGGTCGTTTCGGTCACCTCAAAGGTACCGGGGGCCGCATCACTGAGCGGACCTTCGCTGTGATCCCGTTCCAGCTCTTCAAACGCGCCGACGATCTCGTCCCGCAGCGTCCGGAACCAGGCGGAGGCCTGTTGTTTCTCTGTATCAAAAGGTTCGGTCATGATGCGCCTGATGTGTCAATTTTCTGTGACACTTGTTTAACGCGGAAATGGCCGGAACGGAAAGAAGGAATTATCAGTGCGCGGGCGCCGTCACCGCATCCAGCAGGCTGCGTCCGCCATCAACGGTAATCACCTCTCCTGTCATAAAGCCGGAGCTTTCGGCCGCAAGGAACTGAACGGCATCGGCCAGCTCGGTCGGCCCGGCGATCCGTCCCATGGGAGTATGCGCACGGATATCGTCACGCCACTCGCTGTTTTCCACCACCGAGGATTTCAGAGATGCGCTCATCACAGAGCCGAAGGCCACGGCGTTCACGCGGATCCGTTCAGGTGCCAGCGCCAGCGCCATCGATTTCGTCATCTGTTCCAGCGCCGCAGACGCGATGGAATACCCCATCAGCTCGGGCCGGGTGTTGCGCGCCGCGATCGAGCTGAGGTTCACAATGGATCCAAGCTGCCCTTCCGGCTGATCAGCGCCCTGTTTCATCATGCGTTTCGCGACCTGTTGGGTGAGCTGCAGCGCGGTCATCAGATTCTGCTCCAGCAGTACTTCGACCGAGTTGTCCTCAACATCCATCGCGTTCGTCGGCATCACCTGACGCGATGCGTTGACCAGAATGTCGACACGGTCAAAGGCATCGATGGTCGCCGACACCAGGTTGGCAATCGTCAGCCGCTGCCGCAGGTCCCCCGCGAAATAACGCAGTGTGGCATCGTCTTTCTGCTCTCCCCATTCAGCCGCCAGCCGCTTTTCGTCCATATCGGCACACATGACATTCGCGCCCCGGTCGGCGAACTGGCGCGCAATCGCCAGACCAATGCCATTCGCGGCACCTGTCACGATTGCGGTCTTTCCTTTGATGGAAAATGACATCTTGTCCTTTCTGACGCGCGACGCGCCCTCTGGAACCTGTTATCTGCGGCGCCTCAGCGGGCGCGTGGCCTGGAACAGTTTGAAGCGGTTGTCTCCACCCACTTCAGTCACCTTTGAAAAGAACTTCTGCAGTGTTGCTTCATACGGCAGATGGCGGTTTGCCACCATCCATAAATGGCCGTTTGACGCAAGAAGCCGCGCAGCAGACGCGACAAAAGCCTGGCCCAGCGCCGGATCTGCGTCGCGCCCCGTATGAAACGGAGGATTCATGACCACTGTGTCGCAGGGTCCGGGCGCCTGCCAGCGGGTCGCATCTGCCCAGTAAAACGCAGCCCGCGGATCCGTGACATTGTGGCGCGCGCATTCCAGCGCCATATGGCCTGCCTCGACCAGGTGCACCTGTTCAACAGTTTCGCGGGTCAGAACATGCGCGGAGAGAAAACCCCAGCCCGCGCCCAGATCAACGACTGTGCGGCCCAGACGTTCGGGCAGCGCCTGCGCCAGCAACGCGGACGCAGGATCAACCGCATCCGTTGAAAAAACACCTGGGGCTGTCCAGAAACCACCTTCGGTCAGTGCTGGCCCGGCCTGCCAGTCTGCAAAATCCCCGGGATCGGCATCCGGCATCACAAACAGTTTGCCGTGCGCCCGGATGAAAGGACCTGTAACTTCGGTGCGGCGGCGTGCTGCGCGCAGGATACTGTCGGCACCATCCGTTTTCTGACCATCAATCAGAACCGGCCCTTTCGTCATCCGCACCGCATCCGCAATCATCGCATGAGCTTCGGCCCTTGCACGCGGCAGGCAAACCACCGACGCGTCATAGATGCCTTCGGGCTCTACCGCACAGGCCATACCGCGTTCCGTCCAGGCGTCGAACGCCGGGCGAAACCCCTCGATAATCTCCACCTGAAACCCTTCGAGTGCGGACAGGGAGGCGTCCACAGGAGGCCGGAAAACCGCAACGCGCCCGCCGGATGGCAGAAGAGGGCCGCCTTCCCTAAGGGCCAGCGGCAATCGGGCATCAATCATGTGCCTATTCTTCTTTTTCCATGGTGCATTGCAGCGGATGCTGGTGACGCCGGGCAAAGTCCATCACCTGAGCGACTTTGGTTTCCGCAATCTCGTGGCTGAAAACGCCCACAACCGCGACGCCTTTTTTGTGAACCGTCAGCATGATCTCAAACGCCTGGGCGTGGTTGAGCCCAAAGAAACGTTCCAGCACATGCACAACAAACTCCATCGGTGTGAAGTCGTCGTTCAGCAACAGAACCTTGTAAAGCGGGGGGCGCTTTGTTTTAGGTCGGGTCGCTGTCAGGACCGAGGAATCTCCCTCGTCATCCGAATGGTCTGACATCATGATAGCTTCTCGGTGCATTGCTGCTCCTGACAGGCTGTTTGTGCGGTGAGTCTCAGTTGGGTTTATATAACCTGTCTTCGGATTTAGAAAAGGGGTTGGAATGGCGCGCAAAGTAACGACAGTCGGCTTTGATGCTGACGACACGCTCTGGCATAATGAGCGGTACTTCCAGCTGACCCAGGCACACTTTGCGGATCTTCTTTCCGATTACACTGAGAAAGACACTCTGATGCAGCGGCTGGTTGCGGCGGAAAAACGCAATCTTGGCCAGTATGGATTCGGCGTGAAAGGCTTCACCCTGTCGATGATTGAAACCGCACTGGATGTCACCGACCGCCGGGTGTCAGGCGCAGTTATCGAGGAAATACTCAATGCCGGGCGTGAGATGCTGGCTCATCCGGTCGACCTGTTGCCACACGCGCAGGCCGCGGTGGAGGAAGCGGCGGAAAACTACCGTATTCTGTTGATAACAAAGGGTGATCTTCTTGATCAGGAGCGCAAACTGGCTCAATCCGGTCTGGGTGATCTCTTTGATGCGGTGGAAATCGTCTCGGACAAAAACACCAGTGTCTACCGGGATATTTTTGATCGTCACGGGCACAGTGCCGACAGCGGCGTTATGGTCGGTAATTCGGTCCGGTCAGATGTTCTGCCAATGATCGAAGCGGGCGGTTTCGGTGTTCATGTACCCTACCATGTGACCTGGGAACTGGAACATGCAGAAACCCCGGTATCACATGACCGGTTCCGCAGTCTGCCGGACCTGAGCACCCTCAGCACGCTCCTTGCCGGGTTGCCGTAACAGGTGCACGAATTTCGGGCAATAAAGTTAACGGCATTCCGGAAATCCGGGTTTCACCGAAACTTAACGCAATTCCCTTAAAACAATAACTTTATTGAAACCGAAACCTGTGTTAGCCTCCGGCACATAAAAAGCCAGCCGAACAATCGGCGGCATGAGGCAGAAAAGGCAGTGATCATGAAGGTTCGGCGCACGTGGCCGGCCCGTTACGGGCTATTTATTCTCGCAGCTTTGTGGATGCTGGTCATCCTGCCGCTCAGCGCCGCAGCGGCGCCTTATGCGGCAATGGTGATGGATGCGCGTACGGGCGAGGTTCTGCATTCAAGAAACGCGGACACACGCCTGCATCCGGCCTCTCTCACCAAGATGATGACGCTCTATATCGCATTCGAAGCGGTGGAACGCGGCGAAATTTCGCTTGATACCAAAGTCAGAATTTCGCGTTTCGCAGCCGCCGAGCCGCCGTCGAAACTGGGTCTGAAAGCAGGCCAGCGCATTGCGTTCCGCTACCTGATCCGCGCCGCTGCCGTCAAATCTGCCAACGACGCGGCAACAGCCATCGGCGAAGCTCTGGAAGGATCAGAAGCGGCATTTGCCCGCCGCATGAACCGTACGGCCAAGGCGCTTGGCATGTCGCGCACCACCTTCAAGAACGCACATGGCCTGACGGAACGCGGCCATATGTCTACCGCCCGGGATATGACGATCATGGGGCGGCATATGCTGTATGATTATCCGGAATATTATAACCTGTTTTCCCGCAAATCGACACACGCCGGGGTACGCAATGTCGCGAACACAAACCGGCGGCTGCTGTCCGCCTATCGCGGCGCTGACGGCATCAAGACGGGATATACCCGTGCAGCCGGGTTCAACCTTGTCGCCTCGGCTGAACGGGGACAGGAACGCATCATCGCCACAGTTTTCGGGGGCACATCTACCAGCGCCCGCAACGCCCGTGTTGCCGAATTGCTCGATATGGGTTTCAAACGCGCGCCCAGCCGTGCCCGGCTGAAAAAGCCGGGACTGCCCGTTTACCGTTCCAAGCCCACGCGCCCGAATACCATTCTGGCGTCCAGCCTCCGGCCTGCGCTGCGTCCGCGCGCGGTCATCGCGCAGCCGCTTCTCTTGACACGTACGGATGAGGCGATTGCTGCTGCCCTTTCAGGAGAGACTGCACCGGTGGCACCTGCACCGGCGGCGGCTGCTGCAAGTACCGCCGGCCTCCTGAATACGGATACGACAACGGCACTTCTGGCAGCGCAGGCTGCTCAGGCACTGGATGAAACTGAAAGCGCGCCAGCGAACAAGCCGGAAGGCACCTTTGTATCCGCGCGACCCGTTTTGCGCCCGGGTTCAGCAACCACCGCGGCAACAGCCGGCCAGCAGGAAGCCACAGCCGTTATTGCGCCCGAACCCGAGGTTGTCACACGACTCTCGACATCAGGCGGGCATCAGTGGGGCGTAAATGTCGGGCAATACACGTCGCGATACAATGCAGAGCGCGCGCTGGTCACGACAGCGCTTGCTGAAATGGCCACACTGGACGGGACACTTCGCAAAGTCGTGAAACGGCCGACAGGCTTTGATGCGAATTTTCTTGGCATGACACAGGAAAGCGCGGACCTGGCCTGCCGTCGGCTGGCCGCCCGCAATATCAGTTGTCAGACGGTCGGTCCGTCCTGACGCTTTCCGGGCGCGGACGGCTATCCCAGTCATCATTCAGTATGCGCCGGCTGTCACCGTCAGGATCGTCATACTGACGGCTCCTGATCGTAAAAACGAACGCCGCAAGACCAAGTCCTCCAAGCAACAGCGACACCGGAATGAGATAGGCCAGTACGTTCATTTCCCTGTTCCTGCGACCCTGAGAGCGTTTACCGATACAGTAAGCGAAGACAGCGACATCGCAAGCGCAGCGATCAGCGGTGTCGCCAGTCCGGCAACGGCCAGCGGCACGGCCACAATATTGTAGACCGTCGCTATCCGGAAATTCTCGCGAATACGTTTGGTCGCTCGGCAGGCAGTATCAAGCGCATCTGCGACGGGTGACAAATCCCTGCCAAGCAACACAATGTCGGATGCCGCGCGCGCCGCATCCAGCGCCTGCGCGGGACTGATCGAGACATGTGCAGCGGCCAGCGCGCCCGTATCATTCAGACCGTCCCCGACCATCAGAACCTTTCGCCCGTTGTCCTGCAGTTTCTGAACGAACGCTGCTTTCTGATCAGGCAGAACGCCGGCCTGCCATTCCGTGATCCCAAGGACATTCGCAACCGCACGTACCGATGCCGCCCGGTCGCCCGAAAGAAGGATCACTTCTTTCCCGGCGGCCTCCAGCTGGGGCACAAGACTGTCGGCTCCGGGACGCAGCGCATCCCAAAACGACAGGATCACTGGTTTATCGGTGCCCCGCAGAAATGCAGCACTCAGCTGGTCATCGGGAACATCAGCGCCCAGCCATTCCGGGCGGCCGAGCCGCACAAGTTGCCCAGCGATCTCCGCCTCCGTGCCGTATCCGGGTATCTCACGCAGATTGTCTGCCTCAGACGCAAAAACCCCTGCATCTCTTGCTGCGTCGGCCACAGCCCGGGACAGAGGATGTGAAGACACCTGAGCAAGCGCAGCAACTGCAGATTGTTGATCTGCGGTCAGATCATGCCAGTTCGTCAGCTTCGGCTGTCCGCTCGTCAAAGTGCCCGTTTTGTCAAAAACCACTGTGTCCGCTTCGGCCAGACGCTCCAGGGCGGTCGAGTTCTTAATCAGCAGGCCGCGCCCGAAAAGCCGACCGGATGCCGCAGTGGTCACCGCCGGAACAGCAAGGCCCAGTGCACAGGGGCAGGTAATGATCAGAACGGCAGCCGCAATATTGGCCGCAACACGCATATCCCCGGACCAGACCAGCCAACCCAGAAAGGAGAGCGCCGCCAGAATATGCACACCCGGCGCGTAAAGCTTGGCCGCCTTATCCGCCAGTGATGTATAGCGCGACCTGCCGCTCTCCGCGACGGCAACCAGTGCCGCGAGGCGGTGCAGCGATGTTTCTGCTCCGACAGCCGTCGCCTGGACTACCAGCGGCCCCGTCAGGTTCACTTCGCCCGCGCTCACAGCATCACCGGACTGGCGCAGTTCCGGCAGCGTTTCACCGGTGAGCGCAGAGCGGTCCGTCTCCGAAGCCCCCTCCAGGACAATCCCGTCCACAGGGGCACGGGATCCGGGCCGTACCAGCACCGCGTCACCTGCATTCAGACGGCTCACCGGCACCTCAACCGGTTCCTGCCCCTGCATCACCCAGGCGCGTGGCACTTCCAGCGCAGTCAGTTCCTCTGCGGCGGATCGCGCCGCAGACCGCGCACGGGCTTCAAGCCAGCGTCCGGCGAGCAGAAAGAAGGTCAGCGTCAGCGCAGCATCGAAATAGGCATGCTCACCGGAAAGCCATGTCTCCCAGAGGGACGTTGCCACAGCCAGAGCAATCGCCAGACTGATCGGCACATCCATATTCAGGCGTCCTGCCCGCAGCGCGCCCCAGGCGTTGCGGAAAAACGGCTGTGCCGAAAACGCCAGCGCCGGCAGTGTGATGGCGGCAGATATCCAGTGAAACATGTCACGCGTGGCGTCTGTGGCACCGGACCAGACTGCAACTGATAACAGCATCACGTTCATGGCAGCAAAGCCCGCAACCGCCATGCGCATGAGCAGATCGCGCCCCATGCTGCCGGTCCGAGTCTCCTGCAGCGCGTCAGGATCCAGTTCCCAGGCGTCAAAGCCGGATGCCCGGACTGTTTCTGCCAGCTCCACAGCAGTCACATCAGCCGCCGCATCAATTGTGACCTGTTTCCGGGTGAGATTAACCCGTGCATGCCGGACGCCGGGATGGGCAAGCAGTGCCTGCTCTACCGTAGCGATACAGGCCTGGCAGTGAATGGTCGGGACAGACAGTGCCAGCGATGCATTGCGGAGCGGCACATCCTCTGTCTGCCCGGGTGCAGCGATGCAACCGGGGCAGGCAACGGCGGATGGCTGCTCCGCCAGTGTCATGATCTGTCGTCCGCAATATGAAGAATGACACGCTGCCGGAACTCAGCGCCACCATCCTGCCGTGCCACCATCCGTATGTTCCAGTTGCCCGGCGCAAGAACCGCATCGGCAACATAGGCTTCACCGTTGAATGAGAAATCCGGCCGCTGATCATCGCGTACATGCGTAGCACGGCCCAGGGTCGCATCAAGTGCGCTGACCCGCACCGGCTCACCCTCGCGGTCGGTGATCGACAGGCTGATCTGGTCGCCGAGAGCGCTGGCGGTGACAGTCCAGCCAAGCGCCTGTTGCGCGGCGCGATCCGCATCAAACTTCTGGCTCGCAACATATGAATTGCGGACCTCAAGCCCCGGGAATGTCTTCACCGCGCTGAACGCAAGCGTCAGGTTCACCGCGATGATGACAGCAAAGGCTGCGCCAAAGATCAGGGCGACGTGACGTCCTTTGAGTTCTCTGGTCATTATTGCTCTCCTGTTCCGATAAAGCTGCTGTCTTTATATGCCCGGTCGCCGTTGGTCAGATCCTCGACCCAGAAACGAAGATCCGAACGCTCACCACCGGCAGGCACTGATCCTGGCGGCGCAATGACGTAAACGCGCTGGAGCAGCGACGTGTCGGCCGGAACTTCGATGGATCCATAGGGCGTGCCTTCGAGATCAATCCTGACAGCCGGGTCGCCGGCCACACTGAGCCTGAACAGCCGGTCGTCATTGTTTTTGTTGCGCAGCCGGATTTCATAGGTGTTCCGGATTGATCCGTCAGAAAGCGTCACAAAGGTCGGGTTACGCACTGCGGCAACGGTCATTTCGATGTCCGCGCGCACAAAAAGTGCCACGACGAGCGCGATGCCAACGGCCGACCAGAGTGCTGTGTAGAGAATGGTCCGGGGCCGGAAGACATGTTTCCAGATCGCGCGCGGCGCGGCACCGCCCCGCTCGGCTGTTTCGTCCGAAAGGGCGAGGTAGTCGATCAGGCCACGCGGCTTGCCAATCCGCTCCATCACGTCATCACAGGCGTCGATACACAGCGCACAGGTGATGCATTCCATCTGCTGCCCGTCACGGATGTCGATCCCCATGGGGCAGACGTTCACGCAGGCCATACAGTCGATGCAATCGCCCATCGGCTCTGTTTTTGCGGCTTCACTGTGTTTGCGCGGCTCGCCCCGCCACTCGCGATAGGCCACGGTGAGGGTGTCCTCGTCCATCATCGCGCCCTGGATACGCGGCCAGGGGCAGGCATAGATACAGATCTGCTCGCGGGCAAATCCGCCAAATCCAAAGGTTGTCGCGGTCAGAATGGCGACAGTGATATAGGCGACCGCCGCGGCCTGCCCTGTGAAAAGGTCCACAAACAGGGTTGGCGCATCGGCGAAATAGAACACCCAGGCACCGCCGGTTGCCATCGCAATCAACAGCCAGAGCGTCCATTTGACGAGGCGCAGCCGCAGTTTGCGGAAATCCATCTTTTCCTGCCGGTGCAGACGCAGGCGGGCGTTGCGGTCTCCCTCAACCCAGCGTTCCACCAGAATGAAAAGGTCCGTCCAGACCGTCTGGGGGCAGGCGTATCCGCACCAGACGCGACCCAGAGCCGATGTGAAAAGGAACAGACCCAGCCCCGCCATGATCAGCAGGCCAGCCACGAAGTAAAACTCATGGCTCCAGATATCGATCCAGAAGAAATAGAACCGCCGGTGCGCCAGATCGAGCAGCACAGCCTGATCCGGCAGCTCCGGCCCCCGGTCCCATCTGATCCAGGGCACCAGGTAATAGATGCCGAGGGTGACCGCCATGATCACCCATTTCAGATTGCGGAATGTGCCGGAAACACGGCGCGGGAAAATCGGTTCGCGCGCCGCGTAGAGACTGGGAGGTGGGACTTGATCTGTCACTGCTGCTGTCCTTGTGAGAGCGGGGTCAGCCGGGGCGGTTATTCACCGCCGCCAAGCTGGTGCACATAGAGTGCGACTGCCCGTATCTCTGCCTCAGAAAGACGCTGGGTCCAGGGTGGCATAACGCCATAGCGACTGTAGGTCACAGTCTCCACAAGCGTGTCGTAATCGCCGCCATAGAGCCAGATCGCGTCCGCGAGGTTAGGTGCTCCAAGATCACGGTTTCCGAGCCCCTCGTCCCCGTGACACGACGCACAGTTGTCGGCATAGACCTCAACCCCGGCGCTTGCCGCATTTGGGTCTGCCGGCGTTGCACCGGACAACTCCATTATGAAGTTGGCGACCTGAGCGATTTCCGCCTCTTCCAGGATCTCGCCGAAGGCCGGCATCTCGGAGTAGCGCGCGTCGTCGTCTTCCTCGTTGCGGATACCATGGGCAATGGTCGCGTGGATGTTTTCGATATCCCCGCCCCAGAGCCAGTCATTGTCCAGCAGGTTGGGATACCCAACGGCACCAGCAGCGCCCGACCCGTGGCACTGGGTGCACCAGGTCCGGTAGACTGCAGCCCCCGCAGACACAGCATAGCTGTTCAGTTCCGCATCTGCTGAAACCTCAGTCAGTTCCGCTGCAGCGAGACGTGCATTGATGGGACCGTTGGCTTCTTCGACTGCGGCGATTTCAGCCGCGACCTCACCTCGGGTGGTGTAGCCCAGCATGCCCGCTGTTGCAGAGGACACAAGCGGCCACGCAGGATAGGCGATGGTATAACCGATGCCCCAGATGATGGTGATGTAGAAGGTCCAGAGCCACCAGCGTGGCATAGGGTTGTCAAACTCCTCAATGCCGTCCCAGCTGTGGCCGGTGGTATCGGGATCGCCCTCTTGTTTCGGGGGTACTTTGGTCATTTATCTGCCTCCTCAGCCGGAGCGGGTCGTTCGTCGTTTCGGAAAATCATGTTCGCGGTTTCGCGGTGCAGCGAACGGCTGCCCGGGCGGAACACCCAGAACGCCATGCCCACAAAGACCGTGAAGAGAAGCAGCAGCATCCAGCTGTCTGCAAATTCGCGCAGGAATGAATAGGTTTCCATCGGGTCTCTCCTCAGCGGCTGGCGTCAGGGGTGAAAGTCGAGAAATCGACCAGCGTGCCCAGCATCTGCAGATAGGCGATCATAGCGTCCGCCTCTGAGATGCCCGGCTGCCCGTCAAAGTTCCGGACCTGAGCGCCCGGGTAGCGTTCGAGCATGTCGTCGTAGTCGCTGTCCGGATCAGCCTGGGCACGGAAATCTGCTGCCGCAGCCTCAATCATCTCGTCCGTGTAGGGAACACCCACGAACGCATGCGTGGCGAGCAGATCTTCGATGTGTTCCGGTTCGATCAGCGTTTCCTCAAGGAACGCGTACTTTGGCATGATCGATTCCGGCACCACCGACTGCGGATCACGCAGGTGCACCAGGTGCCAGTCGTCCGAATAACGGCCGCCGACGCGCGCCAGATCAGGCCCTGTCCGCTTGGAGCCCCACTGGAACGGATGGTCGTACATTGACTCAGCCGCCAGCGAGTAGTGGCCATAACGCTCAACCTCGTCCCGCATCGGGCGGATCATCTGGCTGTGGCAGACATAGCACCCTTCGCGGATGTAGATGTCACGCCCGGTCAGCTCCAGCGGAGAATACGGGCGCATGCCCTCAACCTTCTCAATGGTGTTCTCCAGGTAGAACAGCGGCACAATCTGCACCAGCCCCCCGACCGTCACCACCAGAAAGCTGAGCACCAGCAGCAGTGTCGCATTGGTTTCGATGAACTTGTGTTTGGTAAGGATCGACATATCAGCTCCCTCCTTATTCAGCAGGGACGGCTGTGGGCAGGGCGTCTTTGGCAGGCGCCGCCCGGACAGTCATCCAGAGGTTATAGCACATGATGATGGCACCCGACAGGAACAGTACCCCGCCCAGACCACGCACCACATACATCGGGAACTTGGCGCTCACGGTGTCAGCAAAGCTGTTCACGAGGAAGCCGTTCGCGTCCACTTCGCGCCACATCAGGCCCTCCATGATGCCTGTAACCCACATGGACGCCGCATAGAGAACGATACCGATGGTCGCGAGCCAGAAGTGCCAGCTGACCAGTTGCAGGCTGTAGAGACGTTCGCGTTTCCAGAGCACCGGCACGAGGTAGTAGAGCGCGCCGAATGTCACCAGACCGTTCCAGCCCAGCGCACCGGAGTGTACGTGGCCGATGGTCCAGTCGGTGTAGTGCGACAGCGAGTTGACCGCACGGATGGACATCATCGGGCCCTCAAAGGTGGACATACCGTAGAACGCGAGGCTGGTGACCATCATCCGCAGCACCGGGTCGGTGCGCAGCTTGTCCCAGGCGCCCTGCAGCGTCATGAGGCCGTTGATCATACCGCCCCAGCTCGGCATCCAGAGGATGATCGAGAACACCATGCCGAGAGTAGAGGCCCAGTCCGGCAGCGCTGTGTAATGCAGGTGGTGCGGTCCCGCCCAGATATACAGGAAGATCAGCGCCCAGAAGTGGATGATCGACAGCTTGTAGCTGAATACAGGACGTTCCGCCTGTTTCGGCACGAAGTAGTACATCATCCCAAGGAAGCCCGCGGTCAGGAAGAAGCCCACAGCGTTGTGGCCGTACCACCACTGTACCATGGCGTCCTGAACCCCGGAAAATACCTGAACGGACTTGGACCCCCAGATCGAGACCGGGATCGACAGGTTGTTCATGATATGCAGCATCGCAACGGTCACGATGAACGCGAGATAGAACCAGTTCGCCACGTAGATATGCGGCTCGCGGCGTTTGACGATCGTACCCAGGAAACAGGCCAGATAGGCGACCCAGACGATGGTCAGCCAGAGATCGACATACCATTCAGGCTCGGCATATTCCTTGGACTGAGTGCCCCCCAGCAGATAGCCGGTGGCGGCCAGCACGATAAAGAGCTGGTACCCCCAGAAGACGAACCATCCAAGGTTGCCGCCCCAGAGGCGCGCGGCAGAGGTGCGCTGGACCACAAAGAACGAAGTGGCAATGAGAGCGTTGCCCCCAAATGCAAAAATCACCGCCGAGGTATGCAGCGGACGCAGCCGCCCGAAGTTGGCATAGCCTTCTGCCCATTCGAAATTCAGCGACGGGAACGCCAGCTGGAACGCGATGACCACGCCCACAAGGAACCCGACGACACCCCAGAATGCGGTGGCGATCACCGCGTAGCGTACGACCGAATCAAAGTATTCATTCTGTGGCGGAGCCGTTTTCGGTTCATCGATGCCGCGCAGGGTCACAAGAAAGAGCCCTGCACCGACGATCATAAAAATTACCATGTGCAACTGATATGCCAGGTCCCGCGCATAGCTGGCTGCAATCATAGCAAACAGCGTCACGATACCCAGAACGACCAGCTTTACGTAGTCCATTGTTCCGGTTTCCATTTATCCGGTTCCCTTCCGTCTGGCGCAGCAGACCCGCCGCCGGGGCGGTTCTGATGAAACTTATCGTGACACCTTAGTGCCCGCAGATACGGGCGGGTGCTTTGATCTGCATCAAGAAGCCTGCGCAAATCAGGTGCTAGTGTTCCGGTGTGGGCCGCCGCCGGCATGGCACGCGCCCCGAAAACACAGAAAGGATGCAACCATGGCTTTCAAAACACTTCTGACAGTGCTCACCACTGAGGAAACCGGCGCTTCGGCGCTTGAGGCCGGAATTGATCTTGCCCGGGGATTCGACGCGCACCTTGAGGTGATCTGCCTCGGACTGGACCGGTCGCATGCATCCTATTACGAGCTCGGTGCCAATGCGACGGTCATGCAGGCTGCAATCCAGAACGCACATGAGAAGGCCGAGACAATCCGCATTGGTGCAGCAACTCGCCTGGAGAAATCGGATATTCGCTGGGACGCATCTGATGCCGTTTCAATGGGAGCAGACGCGGGGCGTGCCGTTGTCTCTGCCGGGCGTTTCGCAGATATGGCGGTTCTGCCATTGCCCTATGGGGAGACGGTTCAGCCAGAAGACAGCGCGGTACTGGAAGCATTGCTGATCGAAGCGCGCTGCCCCACACTGGTCGTTCCTGCAGGCATCAGCGCAAAGCCCGCCCCGGAGCGTGTTGTGATCGGGTGGAACGAAAGCCCCGAAGCACTGCGGGCGGTGCGCGCCGCACTCCCTGTCCTTCAGACCGCGGCCAACGTGCACATAACCATTATTGATCCGCCGGCCCACGGCAGCGACCGGTCTGACCCGGGCGGGGCGCTTGCCACATATCTGTCGCGCCACGGCGTGCATTGCGACATTCAGGTCATGTCCGGCAGTGGTGGCAGTGTCAGTGACCGGCTGGCCCGCCATGTGCAGGAAACCGGTGCTGATCTGCTGGTGATGGGGGGATATGGTCACTCGCGCTTCCGCGAGGCCATCCTGGGCGGCGCAACACGGAACATGCTGGAGCACGCGAAAGTGCCCGTCCTGATGATGCACTGAGCGATGCAGGCCTGAACGTCATTCAGACGGGCAGGCCTCCGTCACTGTCATCGCCGGCCTCTTCCAGAAGACGGCTCATATCCGGCACAATGATATGCCGCTTCCCGTCCAGGACGATAACCCCGTCCTTTTTCAATGCGGATATCTGACGGCTTACTGTTTCCAGCGTAAGCCCCAGATAGTCAGACATCGCCTCGCGTGTCAGCATCAGATCAAAGGATATGGTGCCCTGATCGCTGGTATTGTCCAGTTCCGCAATCCGCCGGGCAATGATCGCCAGCAGGCTCGCAATTTTTTCGCGTGCAGTTTTGCGGCCGAGAACCAGCATCCATTCACGTGCGGCATCCAGTTCGTCGAGCGTCATTTCGAGCAGACGATGCGCGATATGCGGTGTCGAGGAAATCATCTGCTCGAATGGTTTTCTGCGAAAACAGCACATCACAACGTCGCTTGCGGCCGTCACCGTATAGCTCGCGGTTTCCCGCTGCGGCCGGCCGACAAAATCTGACGGCAGCAAAAGGCCCACCATCTGACGGCGGCCATCCTCCATTGTCTGGGTTAGCGTCGCCACGCCGGACACCACGGAGGCGACAAAATCCATCCGGTCACCGGCCCACATGATCGTCTGACCCGCGCTGAAACTGCGGTAGTTCTTGATTTCCTCAAGCCTGGCCAGTTCATCCGCTTCGCACCTGGCGCAGACAGCTCTGTGCCGGATCGGGCAGTCACTGCAGTCTTTGAGGTTTGGCGCCAGCATCTGCGTCATTCAAAAGCTTCCTGTTTTTGATCTGTGTCAAGGCGAACTGACACACGCTTCCCTAGAAGACCAGTATGCACACGAACGTCAAATTAGCAAAGCTTGGACTCTTCGATACGAAGGTGCCGCGCTATACAAGTTACCCCACCGCACCAAAATTTTCGGATGCGGTCGGCCCTTCGCAGATGGACGACTGGATCTCTGCGATTGAGCCCGGATCCGCCATTTCTCTCTACCTGCACATCCCCTTTTGCCGCAGATTATGCTGGTTCTGCGCCTGCCGGACACAGGGCACGAAAACAGACGGACCCGTTGCTGCCTACCTTGAAACGCTCGCCCGTGAACTGGCGTTGTTCGGCAGCAGGTTGCCGGAGGGTGTTACACTCAGTCGCATGCACTGGGGCGGTGGAACCCCGACCCTGCTGCAACCGGACATGATTTCCGAACTGGCCGCACGAATCGCGGACGTCGTCCCCCTGGCGCCAGGCGCCGAATTTTCGGTCGAGGTCGACCCCAATGAGATCGATCAGCCACGCGTGGACGCACTTGCCCGCGCCGGGATGAACCGCGCATCAATCGGCGTGCAGGATTTCGATGATGAGGTTCAGAACACAATCGGGCGCATTCAGGGGTTCGAGGCAACGCGCGATGCGGCCGACATGCTGCGCGGCGCAGGTATCCGCTCGCTGAACGCGGATATTCTGTTCGGTCTGCCACACCAGGATCGCGGGCGCATCGCATCAACGGTTCAGAAACTTCTGACGCTGACGCCTGACAGGGTTGCTCTTTACGGCTATGCGCACGTCCCATGGATGGCGCGGCGGCAGTCGCTGATCCCGTCAGACGCCCTGCCCCAACCGGAAGAACGGCTGGCTCTTTTCGAGACCGCCCGGCAGCTCTTCGAATGGGACGGCTACGAGCAGATCGGCATCGATCACTTCGCATTGCCGGGTGACGGACTGGCGATTGCTGCACGGGCAGGCAAACTGCGCCGGAATTTTCAGGGATACACCGATGAGCCTTCCGAAACCCTGATCGGTCTCGGCGCCTCAGCCATTTCGCGCTTTCCGCAGGGATATACGCAGAATAACCCGGGCACATCCGCACATACCAAAGCCATCCGTGCGGAAACTTTTAGTACTTGCCGCGGTCACGTCTTCACTGCCGAGGACCGGCTGAGATCGCGTATGATCGAAGCGGTGATGTGCGACTTTTCAGTCAGCCGCCAGGACCTGGCAGACCGGTTTCCGGGGGAAATGGCGCTCGCTGACAGCTTACTGTCCGGGGCCGCGATCACGTTCGGAGATACTGTTCGCCTGACCGAACAAGGGCTTCGGATCACCGACGAGGCACGCCCGCTGGCGCGGATCATCGCCCGCTACTTTGACGCCTACGATATGTCAGAACAGGCGCACGCGTCCGCCATCTGACCGTCAGGTCGCGGCTTGCAACAGGGTTTGCGTGTAGGCATCCCGGGGCGCATCAAAAATCTGGTCCACCGGTCCGGCTTCGACCACGTCGCCCCGTTTCATCACCATCACCTTGTGTGACATCGCCCGCACGACTTTCAGGTCGTGGCTGATAAAGATGTAGGCCAGCCCGTATTTCTTCTGGAGATCCCGCAACAGATCGACGATCTGAACCTGAACTGTCATATCCAGCGCAGAGGTCGGCTCGTCCAGAACCAGCAGTTTCGGCCGCAGGATCATCGCCCGCGCGATTGCGATCCGCTGACGCTGGCCACCGGAAAACTCGTGCGGATACCGGTCCATCGTGGCCGGGTCGAGGCCAACTTCTGTCATCACTTCCTGAACCAGTTCACGCGGGGCGCGGTCCGGATCCACATTGTGGATGGTCAGCCCTTCGGAAATGATCTGCGCACAGGTCATACGCGGGCTCAGCGAGCCAAACGGGTCCTGGAAAACGATCTGCATGTCCTTACGCAGACCGCGCAGCTCGCGGGTGGACCACTTGCGCACATCTTTACCCATGAAGGTAATGCCGCCTTCCGACGAAATAAGCCGCATGATCGCGAGCGCCGTCGTTGTCTTGCCCGAGCCGCTTTCCCCGACGATGCCAATGGTTTCACCCGCCCGCACGGTCATGTTGGCATCATTCACCGCTTTGACGTGACCAACCGTGCGCCGCAGCAAACCCTGCTGGATCGGAAACCAGATTTTCAGGTTGTCAGTCTGCGCAATTACTTCGGCGTTGTCAGGTACAGGTTCCGGGGCACCCGAAGGTTCCGCGCTCAGCAGTTTTCTGGTGTAGGGATGTTTCGGCGATCCGAATATCTCCGCAGTGGGTCCGGTTTCGACAATCTCACCGTGCTGCATCACGCAGACACGGTCGGCAATCCGCCGTACGATGCCAAGATCGTGGGTGATGAAGAGCAGCCCCATACCGAGGCGGTCCTTCAGATCTTTGAGCAGATCGAGAATCTGCGCCTGAATGGTGACATCCAGCGCGGTGGTCGGTTCATCCGCAATCAGCACATCCGGCCCGTTGGCCAATGCCATCGCGATCATCACCCGCTGGCGCTGCCCGCCGGACAACTGATGCGGATAACTGGACAGCCGCGTTTCCGCGTCCTGAATGCCCACCTGTTCCAGAAGTTCGAGAATACGCGCGCGGGCTGCGGCTCCGGCCAGACCCTGGTGCAGCGCGATGCTCTCGCCCAGCTGCTTTTCGATAGTATGCAGAGGGTTGAGCGACGTCATCGGCTCCTGAAAGATGAAACTGATGTCGTTGCCGCGCACTTTGCGCAACAACGTCTCATCCGCACCGATCATCTGCTGACCATCGTATGTCACCGAACCGGACACTTCGGCGCTCTCGCCCAGCAGCGACACGGTGGACAGCGCCGAAACAGATTTGCCAGAGCCGGATTCGCCCACCAGAGCAACCGTTTCGCCCCGTTCCACGGAGAAGCTTACGCCTTTGACGGCCTCGCTCACCCGGCCGTCCTGGCGAAATCCGACCCGAAGGTCTTTCACGTCGAGCAAAGCGGTCATGAGAAGGTCTTTCGCGGATCGAAGGCATCGCGGATGCCCTCAAAGATGAAAACCAGCAGCGACAGCATGATCGCAAAGGTAAAGAAGGCCGTAAACGCCAGCCAGGGCGCCTGAAGGTTCTGTTTGGCCTGCAGTGTCAGCTCTCCGAGGCTCGGGGCAGAGGACGGCAGACCGAAGCCCAGGAAATCCAGGATCGCCAGCGTCGAAATAGTCCCGGTGATGATGAAGGGCAGCATCGTCAGCATCGCAACCATCGCATTGGGCAGCATGTGACGGAACATGATCGTCACGTTGGAGACGCCCAGAGCGCGGGCCGCGCGCACGTATTCCAGGTTCCGTGCGCGCAGGAACTCGGCCCGCACCACGCCCACCAGCGATGTCCAGCTGAAGAGCACCAGCAGGATGACGAGCAGCCAGAAACTTCGCCCCAGAATGGCGAACATGATGATGATCACATAAAGCGACGGCGTCGAGGACCAGATCTCAATCACCCGCTGAAATATCAGGTCGGTTTTGCCGCCGAAAAAGCCCTGTACCGCGCCGGCAATAATGCCGATCAGGCTGGACAGGCCGGTCACCACGAGGGTGAAAAAGATGGACAGCCTGAACCCATGCACAACGCGCGCCAGAACATCCCGTTTGGTGCCATCCGTGCCAAGGAGGTTCTCGCCGTTGGGCGGCAGCGGGGCAGCACCAGGCCGGTCAACGGCCGTGTCATAGGAATAGGGGATCAATGGCCAGATCGCCCAGCCCTGCTCGATCGCCTCACCTTCGACAACACCATCGGCCGCATCTTCAATGTAGCCTTCGGGATCATCAAAACAGAGATCCAGACCACCTGTCGCGATCAGGCATTTCACTTCCGGATCGCGGTACACCGCCTCTGTCTGGAAATCGCCCCCGAATGCTGTTTCCGGATAGAAGTTCCAGATCGGCGTGTAATAGTCGCCCCGGTACTGCACGAGGATCGGTTTGTCGTAGGCGATAAACTCCGCAAAGAGCGACAGCCCGAACAGGATGCCGAAAATCCACAGGGACCAGTACGCGCGCCTGTTGCGCCTGAAATTCCGCCAGCGTCGCTGGTTCAGCGGGGACAGAGCCATCAGCCTTCTCTCCGCTCAAAGTCAATGCGCGGATCCACCAGCACATACATCAGGTCGGACAGGATCCCGACGATCAGGCCAATCAGACCAAAGATAAAGAGCGTGCCGAAGACGATCGGGTAATCCCGTGCGACCGCAGCCTCAAAACCAAGCCTGCCCAGCCCATCAAGACTGAAGATCGTCTCGATGATGAGTGAGCCGCCGAAGAACACGCCGATGAACACAGCCGGAAACCCGGCAATCACGATCAGCATCGCATTGCGGAAAACGTGACCGTAAAGCACACGGGATTCCGACAGCCCCTTGGCCCGGGCCGTCATCACATAGTGCTTTTTGATTTCGTCGAGAAAGCTGTTTTTGGTCAGCAGCGTCAGGGTCGCAAAGGCAGAGATGGTCGAGGCGAGGACCGGCAGTGTGATATGCCAGAAATAGTCTGCAACCTTCCCCAGCGTTGACAGTTCGTCAAAGTTGTCGCTGGTCAGGCCACGCAGCGGGAAAATCTGCCAGTAGGACCCGCCAGCAAAGAGCACCAGCAGAAGAATGGCGAAGAGAAAGCCCGGGATCGCATAGGCGGCGATGATGGCGCCCGATGTCCATGTGTCAAACCGCGAGCCGTCCCGCACGGCTTTGCGGATACCCAGCGGGATCGAAACCAGATAGGCGATCAGGGTAGACCACAGCCCCAGCGTGATCGAAACCGGCAGCTTTTCCTTGATCAGATCAATCACGGAAATCGACCGGAAGTAGCTCTCTCCGAAATCGAAGCGCATGTAGTTCCAGATCATATTCAGAAAACGTTCGACCGGTGGTTTGTCAAATCCGAACTCGGCCTCAAGCTCAGCGATGAACTCCGGCGGCAAGCCACGAGCCCCGATATATTGCGAGTCGCTTCCGCCCAAATCTTCGGCGCCCGCATCATTGTTGGTTCCGGAAAAGCCTTCGAAAACGTCGCCACCGCCCTGGATGCGGGCAATCGCCTGTTCAACCGGTCCGCCCGGCACAAACTGGACGAGCGCGAAATTAATCAGCATGATCCCCAGCAGGGTCGGGATGATCAGCAGAAGCCTTCTGACAATATAGGCGCCCATGGGCTTACCTCAGCGCCCCGGCCGCGCGCAGCGCATCTGCCTTGTCCTGGTTGTACCACCAGAAATCCAGGTTCCCGAGCGCATAGGCAGGGATTTCCTCAGGGTGTTCATACTGGTCGTAGTAGGCGACCCAGTGGCTCGGGTTATACCACACCGGAATCATAATAAATTCATACCGCAACGCCCGGTCGAGTGCTGTCAGTGTTGCCTGTTCCTCTTCGCGGTTGGTCGCATTCAGGGACCGGTTGATGATCTCGTCGACCAGCGGGCTTGCCAGTCCGGCGGGATTGAAAAGGCTGAAGGCCGCAGCCTCTGAGCCGTAACGCTGCATCAGGCCCGTGCCGGTGCCCAGAAAAGCACCATAAGCGTCAAACACCAGATCATAGTCCCGGTCGCGTTCGCGTGTCGTGTACTGGGCGGCGTCCACCTTTTCAAAGGTGATGTCGATGCCCAGTGTTTTGACGTTGGCAACGAAGTTCTCCATGACCGCGCTCAGCGTCGGAGACGTGGCACTATTGAAAAGGAAATTCAGCTTCAGCGTTTCGCCGGCCGCATTGCGCCGGATGCCGTCATCGCCAACGCCCCAGCCCGCCGCATCAAGCATCCGCATTGCCTGACGCGCATTGCGCCGGTCCAGCAGACGTTCCGCCCGCGAGGTATGAGGCTCAATCACAGGTTCGCTGATCATTGCCGGTGGCACCAGATCACCAAGCGACTGCAGGAACGCCAGCTCGGCACCTTCGGGCAGACCGCTGGCCATCAGCGGGGTGCCCTGGGTGAAGGACGCGCGCTGGCGGAACAGACCGTATTGCAGGCTCTCGTTCGTCCACTCAAAATTGAAGGCAAGCGCGATGGCCTGGCGTACCTGCCGGTCCTGCAACTGCGGGCGGCCAAGGTTGAACACAATGCCCGACGGTGTCGGAGGCGACCCGTTCGGCAGTTCTTTGGTCACGACCAGCCCTTCACGCTGCTTCGGGAAATCATACCCGGTGGCCCACTTTCTGGAATCGCCTTCGGTGCGGAAGGTGTATTCGCCGGCTTTGAATGCCTCAAAGGCTGCTGTGTCATCGCCAAAGTATTCGATGCGGATGGTATCGAAGTTGTTCCGGCCAACGTTGAACGGCAGGTCGCGCCCCCAGTAATCCGGGTTTCGCTTGTAAACGATGCGCCGGTTCACATCGACGCTGTCGATCATGTAAGGGCCTGAGCCCGGCGAAACATCCAGACGGCTTTCGTCAAGGCCGTAACCGGTTTCCTCATACCACTTCTTTGACCAGGCGGGCACAAAGCCGACCTGATCGATCAGGCTGCGGCGCGAAATGCCTTCGGTGAAGTAGAATTTGATGGTGTAGTCGTCGATCACCTCGACCTTCGGGATGCGCTTGCGTACTGCATCCGCGTAGGATTTGAGGCCCTCGTCCAGCAGAAGGTTGTGGCTGAAGGCGATGTCATGAGCGGTAACGGGCGATCCATCCGAGAAACGCGCTTCTTTGCGCATATGGAAGATGACCCAGTCTTTGGTTTCGGGGTACTCAACCCGCTCGCAGAGCAGACAATAGGATTCGCCATAGACATCTGCCGGGGCAGAGGCGCCGCCCGTTCCATCACCCAGCAGGCTTTCGTACATCATGCTCGACAGGGCACCGGCACGGCCTTTTCGCGTGTAGGGGTGCATTGAGTCGAAAGTGCCAACCACGCTCAGAGCGATTTCCCCGCCTTTGGGCGCGTCAGGATTAACATAGTCAAAGTGCGTGTAGTCGGCCGGATAGGTCAGATCGCCGTAGAAAGAATACCCATGGCTGACCACCATGTTGTCCTGCGCGCGGACAGCACCGGACCACATGAAGGCGCATATGAGGGTGAGAATGCCAAGACCGGCGGTCATTGTGTCGGTACGCGAACTAAAGGGCACTGCCCGGCTCCGTGCGGCATTCATACGGAATTTCCTCCTGTTTATGGCCGAATTCTCCGGCTCATCTGCTCAGATGTAAGCTAAAGGGTCCGCAGGCCAAGATACAAGTTGCGAAAATGTGATCCGCCAGCACGGAGCCCTTCTGCACCAACAAAAAAGGCCGCCTGCATCACAGCAAGCGGCCTTTTTGGTTAACAACCGGTTAAGATCAGTCGTCGAGGCTGTCCATATAGGCAATCACGTCTGCCCGGTCTTCGATCTTTCTGAGACCTGCAAAGCTCATGGACGTGCCCGGCGCATAGGAAGACGGGCGCTCAAGGAAGTCGCTCAGGTTCTCAGGTGTCCATTCGCCGCCCATTGAGGCGAGTGTTTCGGAATAGCTGAAACCGTCAGCAGCACCTTTGGGACGTCCGACAACCCCGTAGAGATACGGACCTGTTCCGTTTTCGCCCGCTTCAAGTTTGTGGCATGCGGAACACTTGCGGAATACCTTTGCGCCATCCTCGACACTTGCCGACGCCAGTACCGTTGCGAAATCCACTTCTTCGACCTCGGCAGTCTCTTCACCGCTTTCAACTTCGATGACGTAGGATGCCGCGCCGTGCGCTTCGACGTGGTAAAGTTCCTCGGCGGCCCATTTACCCAGAAGGAACACAAGAAGCGCGCCGCAGACGCCGCCGGCCGCTTTGGTAAAGGTCATTGTGTCGAGCATTGATTCCAGATCCGTTGCTTTATGTTTGACGCGGTATCTATTGCTTCCCCTCCGGTGTGGCAAGGTGTAGTTACCGCGACCAAACGACCACTTTCCGAAGATTTTGTTCAAGGACGACCCGATGACCGCCGACGCCACAGCCAGGATTGCCTTTCAGGGGGAGCCGGGGGCCTACAGTCATGAAGCCTGCCGGACCGCACGCCCCGAAATGACGCCTGTTCCCTGCCGGACGTTCGAGGACGCTATTGAGGCTGTGCGCAAAGGCGACGCGGAATTCGCAATGCTGCCGGTCGAGAATTCCACCTACGGACGCGTTGCGGACATCCACTCACTGCTGCCAAGCTCTGGCCTGCATATTATCGAAGAGGCGTTCGTGCGTGTCCGGATCAATCTCCTGGCGCTGCCGGGCGCCCGGCTCGAAGATATCAGGAGTGCGAAAAGCCACACCGTCCTGCTGGGGCAGTGCAGAAACTTCCTCGCAGAACACAACATCAGCCGCATCACCGGTGCGGACACTGCCGGATCAGCCAAAGAGGTGGCCGAAGCCGGAGATCCCGCTGTGGCAGCGCTGGCCAGCGAACTCGCCGGCGAGATCTATGGTCTTGATGTTCTGGCGCGCCATATCGAAGACGAAGGAAACAACACCACACGTTTCCTGCTGATGTCGCCTGAAGCCGATTACACCAGACGGGGCAAGGATGGCATGATCACCAGCTTTGTGTTCCAGGTCCGCAACCTGCCGGCCGCTCTTTACAAGGCGATGGGTGGCTTTGCGACAAACGGCATCAACATGACCAAGCTGGAAAGCTATATGGTGGGCGGCTCGTTTACCGCGACACAGTTTTACGCGGATATCGAGGGACACCCGGACGACCCCGCCGTTAAGCGCGCGATGGAAGAGCTGGATTACTTCACGAACATGGTCGAGGTTTTGGGGGTCTATCCGGCGGGCAATGTCCGCGCCTGACGGTCAGTCGTCCCGCGACGCTGCGTAACGGCTTTCCAGCCGCTGAAGATATTCCGCAACACGCGCCTCAAACTTCCTGTCCAGAGTCGTCTTTGTGAATTTCAGGGACTTCACCAGCAGGCGCGCGGTCAGCGTGTGAGGCCGCAGTTCTGCGCTCACGGTAAGCCTTGTACATTGTGGCGCGAGCCCGGTCAGTGCGACCGTTACGCCCCCCTCCAGGCCAGGTCCGGCCATACCCAGTTCAATCTGTTCCGGACGCTGCAGGTTCAGAAGCACAATGTCGACGCGCAGGGGCTTTCCCTGGATCCGGACATCCGCTTGCCACGCCGTGCCGGTCAGGCAGCTGTCGGTCGTATCCGTCCTCACAACATCGACACCCCGGCGGTGCGCCGCATCTTCGAGGCTTTCGAAGTCGCAAAGCATGTCGAAAAGATCACCCGCCGGTACAGCCACTTCCGCCTGCGCAGAGAATTTCATGAGCCCGGCTCCGGATCAGCCTTTCCGGCCACTGTCCGGTCAATCCAACCTGTCCGCAAGCCAGTTCTCCAGCAGAAAATGTGCAATGGCGCCTTTACGCGCTGGCAACATGAAAGGATGCTCTCCGGCAAATGCCTGGGTCATTTCCTCGCGACTGACCCACATTGCGTCTTCGATTTCCAGTGGATCGACCGTGATCTCTTCGCTGACCGCCTCCCCTGCACAGCCAAACATCAGCGACGCCGGAAACGGCCAGGGCTGACTTGCGAGATAGGATACCGGCCCGACGTACACCCCCGTTTCCTCAAAAACCTCGCGACGCACAGCCGCTTCAAGCGTTTCGCCGGGCTCAACGAACCCCGCGAGCAGCGAATACATGCCATCCGGCCATCCGGGCGAGCGCCCCATCAACACCGAATTGCCACGCGTAATCAGCATGATCACCACGGGGTCGGTGCGCGGAAAATGCGCCGCCCGGCATCCGGTACACCTGCGTTGCCACCCCCCCTGGGCGACGTCCGAGCGGTCTCCGCACTTCGCGCAGAAACGGTGCGTCTCATGCCAGCCCAGAATGGCTTTGCCCGTCGCGGCGAGTTCTGCGTCCCGCGGAGTGAGCCAGGTCATCACACGGCGGAGTTCAGCAAATGCCATGTCAGCAGGCAGATCCGGGTGGCGCTGTTCTGTGGGATCGAGGAATCCCCCCAGCTGGTCAGGTTCCAGCCCGTCAGGTTCCCATGCCGAGATATCGAAAGCAAATCGCCCTGCTCCGTCTTCGCGCCCCAGAAATACCGGCGCATCAGCGGCCAGTTCCAGCACATCGTGATCCATCGGCAATCGTGCGAGGGATGCCGGATTTTCCATGTTGAGAAGCGGTTTACCGCGCCAGAAAACCACAGCACGCGCAGCCGCATCCAATGCAACTGCATGCAGCGCTTCAGGGTCGTCCCGGATTTCGCCGGCGCGGTCCAGACCGGAGCCGCCAAAGGTTACAGTTTCAGCAATGCGCATATTTTGACCCTGGTTTTTCCTGAGCCGTTACATGCCCGGTTTTCGCCCGGAAGTTCAAAAGGAAAATGCGCGGCCCCGCTGGACATTCCAACCCACGCATGATGTGATCAGGCATCGCTCACGCACAGGTTGTTTACTGAACTGCATCCGGAGGCACCAGAAATACCCCAAAGCCGCTCCTCTCCGGTCGCTCCCTGTACCGCCCGGCTGACAGTGCTCGCAACCAGCGATCTGCACATGCAGCTCTCCGATTTCGACTATGCCCGGGACACACCAGGAGGTGGTGACAGTCTTGCACGACTGGCACCGGTCATCCGGCGCGAGCGTCTGAAAGCGGAAGAAGATGGCGGCCAGTGCCTCCTGTTCGACAATGGCGATACGCTGCAGGGGACACCTCTGGCCGGATTTGTGGCCCGTCACCCGGAAGTGGCTGAAAACCCGATGTCAGCCTGCATGAACGCTCTGGCCTATGACGCGGTGGGTCTTGGAAATCACGATTTTGACCACGGCCTGCCCGCGCTGAAACGCGCCCTATGCGGGTTTTCGATGCCCGTGCTGAGTGCCAACACGACCTGCGCCGAACTGGCCAACCTGCAGACGTCAGCCCTGATTGAACGCGAAATCACGTGCTCTCACGGGAAAAACCGCAAACTCAGGATCGGTGTGACCTCGGTGGTTCCTTCGCAGACCATGAACTGGAACCGGCATCACCTGACAGATCATGCGGAGATTTCACCACCACTGCCGGCACTGACCGCCCGCATCGCTGAATTGCGCGACGCGGGCGCACAAGTGGTCATCGTGCTGGCCCATATGGGCATCGCCCTCTATGACGAGGGAAAATCACCACAGAACCAGATCTTAGAAGTCGCCCGTGTACCGGGTGTCGATGCCGTCATTGGCGGGCACACACATCTGAAATTTCCGGGCGCGGATCACGCTGGCATCGACGGGATAGACAGCCACAACGGTCGGATCGGCAGAACGCCGGTCGTTATGCCGGGTGCCTCTGCATCGCACCTGGGGCGGATCAGGCTGCAACTTGAAATGGGCGGCGATCGCGACGTGGATTGGTCTGTAACAGGATCGGAAAGCGCACTGCTGACACCCGAACCGACCGACGCACCCGATCCTGAAATCGTCGGGCTGACCAGACCCGCGCACAACGCAACGCGTTTGCATCTGAATGAACATGTCGGCGAGCTTTCCAGCCCGATGCACAGCTATTTTGCCCTTGCCTGCCCGAGCCCTGTACCGGCTCTGATCGCAGCCGCAAAGAGGCGGGTTATCGCCAGCGCGGTGGAGGGCAGCACGCTGGCCGGTCTGCCTTTGCTGGCCGTTGGATCAACAGCCGCGACAGGCGGGTTCGACGGACCCGGCAACTTTGTCAGCCTGTCCAGCGGTCCTGTGATGCGGCGGCACATCGCCGGGCTGACCCCATATGCCAACCAGATCTGGGCGGTCCGGACGAACGGCGCCCGGTTGATCGACTGGCTTGAACGCTCGGCCCTGATTTTCAGCACGCTGCGACCTGATCAGCCGGACCAGCCACTGGTTGATGTGAACATCCCCGGTTTCCGCTTCGACACGATTTACGGTCTGTCCTATGAGATCGATCCGACACGCCCCCCGGTTTACGACCCGTCGGGCAGGCGCAACCCGGATGCGACCGGACGCATCAGCAATGTTTCCTGGCAGGGCAAACCTCTTGACCCGGACCAGGAATTTCTGGTTGCGACCACCGATCACCGCACCGGCGGCGGCGGCGCCCTTAAACCCTTTGCCGATGAGGATATTGCATTCCGCGGGTATGCGCCGATGGATGAAGGACTGGTGGACTACCTTCGCGCGCCCGACTGCAGCGAAGTGCGTGATCCGGTCCCCTGGAAATTCAGCACGCCCGGCGATTATTCAGCAATTCTCCTGACAGCACCTGATGCGTTGCAGTATCTGGATGAAATCAGTTCCTACAGGCCTGAGAGCTGCGGAACGAGTGCCGAAGGATTTGCGCGCATCCGTCTGCACCTTTGACAGACAGACTTGCAGTCGATCTGCCCTTTGCCTATATCGGCCCCGAGAGGTTGGCGCGGGTAAGCGCCTCGCCAACCCGGTCAGGTCCGGAAGGAAGCAGCCGTAACGAGCCCCGCTTGGGTCGTTGTCCAGCCTCTCACCAGTCTCCTTACAGAACGAAGCGTGGCGCCAGACTTCACAGCCTGCGGGCCGAGAAGGTATCGCAATCCGCGATCATACCACTGTCAAATCCACGTTCGAACCAGCGTGCGCGCTGATCTGACGTTCCGTGTGTGAAGGTGTGTGGCTGCGGTATCCGGCCCGCCTGGCGCTGCAGATGATCGTCCCCGATCATACGTGCAGCATTCAGCGCCTCGGCAAGATCCCCGCGTTCCATAAGGCCGCGCACGGATCGTGCCCAGACGCCCGAGAGGCAGTCAGCCTGAAGCTCCAGCCGTACGGTGAGCGCATTGGACTGCTCTTTTGTGGCGCCTGCTCGCAACCGGCTGACCTGCGGCAGAATACCAAGCTCGTTCTGCACATGATGCGCGACCTCATGCGCAATCACGTAAGCAGCGGCAAAATCACCGCCTGCACCCAGTTGCCGGTCGAGCTGACGAAAGAACTGTGTGTCCAGATAGGCCATGCGATCCGCCGGGCAGTAGAAAGGGCCGGTGGCACCGGAGGCGCCGCCACATGCGCTTTGAGTTACACCGGAGAAGATCACAAGCTGCGGCGGCGTGTATCGCTGACCCGCCTGGTTTTCGAATATTCCGGCCCAGACTTCTTCGGTCGTTGTCAGGACCTTCGAGGCAAAAACAACGGTCTCATCATCCTGTTGGACAGTTTCCTGGCTCTGCGAGGTTGCCACAGGGTCGCCTGTCAGCAGCGGCGTCACGTCAATGCCGGTAAAATACCCCAGTGCCAGAATGGCGAGAACGCCGAAAAGGCCCAGACCTCCGGCCCTGCCGCGGCGGCCTCCGGCACGCGCCCCCCTGCGCACCCGGACATTTCTGCTCGAACGAATTCCCGTCAGCCGCATACAATGAACTCCCACTCCTGCCCACATTCTGCACCCGGGCGCAGAGCCGGCACAACAGTTTCGTGAGAAATACCCCGGGACCCGCTGTGGGTTGTGTTTACGCGGGGCGCGCCAGGACATACGGTTAGCGGGTTCTGCGAATCTTGCTCACAGGGATCCTGATGTCCGACGAATCCAAAACCGAATACCAGGTTCTCGCACGAAAATACCGCCCGGAAACATTTGCGGATCTGGTAGGGCAGGACGCCATGGTCCGGACGCTGCGGAATGCTTTCGAAGCAGACAGAATCGCGCAGGCCTTTGTCATGACAGGGATCCGCGGGACCGGCAAAACCACCACGGCCAGGATCATTGCCAAGGGCATGAACTGTATCGGCGCCGATGGGCAGGGCGGGCCGACCACCGAACCCTGCGGCACCTGCGAACACTGCACAGCCATCATGGAAGGCCGCCATGTGGACGTGATGGAAATGGACGCGGCCTCGAACACCGGTGTCGCGAACATCCGGGAAATCATTGATTCAGTGCATTACCGCGCCGCATCGGCGCGGTACAAAGTCTACATCATCGACGAAGTGCACATGCTGTCGACGGGTGCGTTCAATGCGCTGCTGAAGACGCTTGAAGAACCGCCGGCGCACGTCAAATTCATCTTTGCCACCACCGAAATCCGCAAAGTTCCCGTAACCGTGCTGTCCCGCTGCCAGCGGTTTGACCTGCGTCGCATAGAGCCAGAGGTTATGATCGCGCTCATGCAGCGGATTGCATCGTCCGAACAGGCAGAAATCACAGATGACGCTCTGGCACTCATTGCGCGCGCGGCAGAAGGGTCTGCACGGGACGCAACTTCGCTGCTCGATCAGGCAATCAGCCATGGGGCGGGCGAAACAACCGCTGATCAGGTCCGCGCTATGCTGGGGCTGGCGGACCGTGGTCGTGTGCTGGACCTCTTTGACCTGATCCTCAAAGGGGACGCCGCCGGTGCACTTACGGAGCTGTCGGCGCAATACGCCGAAGGCGCGGACCCGATGGCCGTCTTGCGCGATCTGGCGGAAATCACCCATTGGGTGTCTGTCGTCAAAATCACGCCTGAAGCGGCCGAAGATCCGACAGTTTCGCCTGACGAACGGGCACGCGGTCTAACCATGGCGGAAAACCTGCCCATGCGCGCGCTGACACGCCTTTGGCAGATGCTGCTCAAAGCGCTGGATGAAGTTGGCAGCGCACCCAACGCTATGATGGCCGCCGAAATGGCGATCATCCGGCTGACGCATGTCGCCGACCTGCCGAGCCCGGAGGAACTCGTCCGGAAACTGCAGGGGACGACGCCTCCGCCAGCGCCTCAGGGTACTCCGGGCGGAAACGGAGGGCACAATGGGGGGCCCGGCGCTCAGGCAACAGCCGGCGGTTCCGTTACCGCAGGCCGTCCGGCCGGAGCTTCCGGCACCGCGGGTGCCGTCACGGCCAGGGCTGTTGACACGGACGAAGCGCTCGCCCGGTTCCCGACATTTGAACACGTGGTCGAACTGATCCGGGCCAACCGCGACGTGAAACTACTGGTCGAAGTCGAAAACGGTGTGCGCCTTGGCGCGTATCAGCCCGGCCGCATTGAATTTACGCCCACAGATACGGCTCCGCGTGATCTGGCACAGCGCCTCGGACAACGGCTGCAGCACTGGACAGGCAACAGGTGGGCTGTGAGCATTGTCGGAGATGCAGCCGCCAGGACCATTGCAGAAGTGCGCGACGCTGAAGGCATAGCTCTGCGCGAACAGGCCCACGAGCACCCTCTGATGCAGGCGGTCCTGGCGCAGTTCCCAAAGGCGGCGATCACCGCCATCAGAACTCCGGAACAGATCGCGGCAGAAGCCACTGAAGAGGCACTGCCCGAAGTTGAGGATGAGTGGGATCCTTTCGAGGACGACTGACGCACTTGTTCGGGGTGGGCCTGCCCGCCTATATTAAAGATAACGCGACACCAAAAAGGACGACGCAATGTTCAAAGGACTAGGCGGGCTCGGCGATATGGCCGGCATGATGAAAAAAGCCCAGGAAATGCAGACCAAGATGGCGCAGATGCAGGAAGATATGCACAGCATCATGGTCGAGGGCGCTTCCGGGGCGGGCCTGGTGAAAGCCACATGTTCGGCCAAGGGCGAACTGAAAACGCTGGATATCGACCCGTCGATTTTCAACAGCGACGACAAGGAAGTGGTCGAGGATCTGATCCTGGCCGCGATCAAGGATGCCCAGACCAAAGCCTCGGAACGGGCCCAGGAAGAGATGGCAAAGCTGACCGAAGGCATGGGACTGCCGGCGGACATGAAGCTGCCGTTCTGACCGCGTGCGCCCGGAGGCCATAAAAGACATCACGACACCGCCGCTCTGGCGCAATTTCGGAGCCTGCGCGGTTATTGCGACCTCTGTTATGGCCATCATTTACCTCTGGCTTGAGGCGACCGCGGGCGTGCCGCTGTCTGACTGGGCGCTGGTCGCGCTTGTGGTGATCAATGCGTATGTGGTCTATGTGTTCGGGCTGCACATCTCGCGCGATCTGGCCGAGATGCTGCTGCACCTGCCCCGGCCCGACTTTGTCCCGGACGGCCTCGATATTCAGGGGCGGGTGAACCGGATCATCGCGCATCCGCCCGCCGTTCTCGCCGGTATCCTGTACGGCGCGGCCCTGGGCGCTGGGGCCTACATCATCGCGCCGCATCAGACGAACGAAACGCTACGTATCGCGTTTGGTCTGTTTGTCTGTGCCGGCAGTTCGATGATTGGTTTCGGGCTCTGGGCTATTTTCCGGTTCTGGCGGGGTTTCCTGCGCGTTCTGCCGACGCTGGAACTCGATATCCTGAACCTGTCAAAAGAACCTGTGCCTGCGTTTCTGCGCTTTAACAGCCGGGTTGTGCTTTTGTGCGCTTTTGTCGGGTCGATGGCGATACTGGGTCTGGCGCTGGCCGACTACAAAAGCACGCCGCCCATCATCATCTTTTCGATCTGCACGTTCCTGACGGTTGGCGCCACCTATGCCGTGCCGACGATCCCGCTGTCGAACCGGCTGAACCGGCTGCGCTCCGAAGAGCTCGACAAAATTGAACAGCAGATTTCCAGGCATGTGGCCGCGCTGAGCGACCCCAACGTCAACACCGAGGGCCTGCGGAAACTGAATGAACTGCGCGAGGCGCAGGGCATTATATCCGGTATCAAAACACTGCCGCCAGGCGGCCAGATCTCTGTCTCTGCGACAGCCTTTGTCACCGCCTTGTCATTCCTGCCTGCGGGCATACAGTACATCCAGCAGATGATGGCGGTTCCCTGACCGCAGCGGACGCGGATGAGTTCAGGAACGGGCGCGCATGAGCAGTACCAGAGACATTGACGCACTGATCGAGCTGATGGCCAAACTGCCCGGCCTCGGCCCACGTTCTGCGCGCAGAGCCGTGCTGCACCTGATCCGCAAACGCAGCCTCCAGCTGATCCCCCTGGCGGACTCCATTCGCACGGTCGCCGAAACCGCGCGCGAATGCCTCAATTGCGGGAACGTTGGCACAACGGATGTCTGCGATATCTGCACCTCTGAAAAACGCGCCAATGGCGAGCTCTGCGTGGTTGAGGACGTTGCGGACCTGTGGGCGATGGAGCGATCCGGCGTCTTCAAAGGGCGCTACCATGTACTGGGTGGCACATTGTCAGCGCTGGATGCTGTCGGCCCCGAGGAATTGCGGATTCCACGTTTGATTGACCGGGTTGCGGCTGAGGGCATCACCGAAGTTATCCTTGCTCTCAATGCCACGATCGACGGACAGACCACGTCCCATTATATCGCTGACCAGCTGGAAGGCAGTGTCCGGCTGACCTCGCTGGCACAGGGCGTGCCCATCGGCGGCGAACTGGACTATCTTGATGACGGGACAATCACAGCAGCCATGCGCGCGCGCAAATCTATCTGATCCCGGCAGCCGGTCAGTTAACCTGCCGGCAGAACCGCCGCAGCGGCAGCATCAAAGACCCTGATGTCATTCATATTGTGGCTCAGCATCATTGCCCCCTGCAACGTTGCGAGGATCTGCGCGGCCTGTGCATCCGCGTGATCACCGCCTTCCCCGCCCGACAACGTGTCGGAAAGCCAGACAAGGTTCGCCTCGAAAAAGCGCCGGACGGCCGCTGAGACAACCTCGGGCAAGCCTGACGTTTCCGCACCAAGCATGCCGCACAGGCAAATCGCATCCGAACTGGTCAGGGCCTCACGATATGTCCGGCAATATGCAGAAATGCGGCCAGCAGCTGTTGATTCCGGCTCAGCCTGCGCAGCCAGAGCTTCAAAAAAACGCTTGCTGTACCGGTCGACAAGCGCCACGCCAAGATCCTCTTTTTTGCGGAAATGGTAGTGCACGCTCGCGCTCTTGATCCCCAGCGCATCCGCAAGGTCCCTGAAACTCACAGAATTATAGCCGCCCGTGCGTACACCACGTTCGGCTTCGTCCATCAGCAAATCGCGGGTGCCCGCCATCATGTCACCTGTCTGTGATCCTACCTACTACCAGATAGGCTTGACAGCTATCAGGGTCAATGATTATCACCTACCTATCACTAGGTAGACAAAAGGAATCACACTATGAAGGTTTATGACTTCGAAGGCTTTCCCAACCCGGCCCGCGTCCGCATTGCCCTGGCAGAAAAAGGTCTGGCAGATCAGGTTGAGTTCATCACCGTTGACGTGCCCGGCGGCGAACACAAAACAGAGGCTTTCCGCGCCAAAAACCCCAGTGGTCTGGTTCCGGCGCTTGAACTGGATGACGGGACGGTGATCGCCGAGTGCACTGCAATCACCGAATACATCGACGGGATTGCCGATGGCCCGTCCCTTGCCGGCGGCACACCGAAAGAGCGCGCGGTGACCCATATGATGCAGCGCCGTGCCGAGGCGGAGCTGCTGGACGCCGTGGGGGCATATTTCCACCACGCAACACCCGGGCTCGGACCGGACATAGAAACGAACCAATGCGCCGAATGGGGCAACATGCAGAAAGACCGCGCCCTGAAGGGTATGCGGTATTTCGACAGTGTGCTCGCAGATCAGGACTATGTCGCGGGTGACAGTTTTTCGATGGCCGATATCACCGCATTTGCGGGGCTCGCCTTTGCCGATTTTGCAAAGATCGACGTGCCCGAAGACTGTGCTAACCTGATCGAGTGGCGGCAGCGGGTCGCCAGCCGGCCCAGCATCGCAGGATAAGGACAGGACAATGGAACTGAACGCAGATTTCAGCAAACGCACCGTCGTTCACGCAGCAGACATCCCCTGGAAACCCTCGCCCATGGCGGGCGTGGACCGCCGCATGCTCGACCGGATCGGAGATGAAGTGGCACGGGCAACGTCAATTGTCCGCTACGCCCCCGGCAGCCATTTTTCTGCGCACACCCACACCGGCGGCGAGGAATTCTTTGTGCTGGAGGGTGTCTTCCAGGACGAGCACGGAGACTTTCCCGCAGGCACCTATGTTAGGAACCCGCCCACGACCAGCCATACCCCAGGCTCCGAAAAAGGCTGCGTGATCTTTGTGAAACTCTGGCAGTTTGACATGGACGACCGGAATCAGTTCCGCATTGACACCAATGGTGACGGCTATGTGCCGGTCGATGGCGCACCCGGTGTGACCCGCCTGATGCTGCACAGCGATGACGCGGAAGACGTCTCTACCGAGCACTGGGAAGCAGGCGCTTCTGTTACCCTTGATGCCCCGGATGGCATGGAGGTGCTGGTGCTGAGCGGCGGGTTTGAAGAAGGTGGCGAAACCTTTGCCAAAGATTCCTGGCTCCGCCTGCCGCGCGGAGCGCAATCAACCGCGACCGCTGGCGCAGAAGGCGCAAAGCTCTGGATCAAACGGCGACACCTGGCACAACCGCCCAAAGCGCCCGCGACCTGAGATCAGCTTCGGGCGCGGTATCTGCCCTGCCCGAAACGAATAAACCCGGCGTCGGAAAGCGCCGGGTTTTCTGCTGTGATATTATGCCTGGTTCAGCTGCGCGGTGTGTCTTCGTCTTCTTCCTCATCAGAAGAATCCGGCAGGTTGAAGAAGCTGTCCGCATCCGAGAAGTCCGCGGCAGACTTCTCCTCTTCTGCGCTTTCATCGGCCGCTTCGCCCGACAGCGTAAAGGTCTCCAGACCTTCAATCGCCGTGGGGATTTTGGGTTCGGCATCCATACCGAGGCTCTGCTCGGTGCTGACCAGCTTACGGCGTTCATCGTCACTCATGACCGGCGCATCCGCCGCTTTCTTGGCTGCAGCTTTCTGAACCGCTGCGTCCAGCTCCGACTGCTTACAAAGACCCAGTGCTACCGGGTCAATCGGCTGAATGTTGGCAATGTTCCAGTGGGTGCGTTCGCGGATCGCCTGGATGGTCGGTTTGGTTGTCCCGACAAGCTTGCTGATCTGACCGTCGGAGAGTTCCGGATGGAACTTGACCAGCCACAGGATCGACGCCGGACGGTCCTGGCGTTTGCTGAGCGGTGTGTACCGCGGGCCACGGCGTTTCTGTTCGCCTTCGGCCGCAGCGTTATACTTCAGCTGCAGTTTGTGCAGCGGGTTGGACTGCGCTTTGTCGATCTCTTCCTGCGTGAGCTGGTTGTTGGCGATTGGATCAAACCCTTTGACCCCCTGTGCCACATCACCGTCCGCAATCCCCTGAACTTCCAGTTCGTGCATGCCCACGAAATCGGCAATCTGTTTGAAACTGATTGTTGTATTGTCCACCAGCCAGACGGCTGTGGCCTTTGCCATGATCGGTTTTGCCATGTTCATTCTCCTGCGAATCCACTTGCCGGCCCACGTCTTTCCCATCGCCTGGAAGGGCGGTCCCGGAGGCCGGGACGGGTTACCATTGTGGGGGAACTTGGGGCGTATATAGTCGGCACAACGACATAAGGAAAGACCCAATGCGCAGCCTGCTTCTCTGGCTTATGATCCTGCTTGGGTCCGGGGCTTCGGCCCAGGACCGCTCCGGTGAGTTTGACTACTACGTGATGGCCCTCAGCTGGTCGCCGAACTGGTGCAACCGCACAGGCGACGCACGCGGGTCACCGCAATGCGATCCCGGTAAAGGGCATGGCTGGATCCTGCATGGTCTGTGGCCGCAGTATGAGCGGGGCTATCCCGAATACTGCAACACAAGTGAACGCCAGCCCTCCCGCCGTATGACATCCGACATGGCGGACATCATGGGCACGTCCGGGCTCGCCTGGCATCAGTGGAAAAAGCACGGCACCTGCTCCGGTCTTTCCGCGCCGGACTACTACGCCCTGTCACGGGAAGCTTACGGCACCGTGACCCGCCCGCCAGTGTTCCGGCGCCTGAAAGAGGCTGTGCGGTTGCCGGCCTCTGTGGTCGAAGAAGCCTTTCTGCGAGACAACGACCAGCTAAGCGCAGATATGATCACGATCACCTGCAAGCAGGGGCAGATTCAGGAAGCGCGGATCTGTCTTACCCGAACGCTGGAACCCCGCGTCTGCGGTGCCGACGTTTTGCGGGACTGTACCGCCAGCAGTGCTCTGTTCGATCCGCTCAGGTAACCCTCAGCACAATTTTTCCGATGTGGCCGGAGCTTTCCATCCGGACATGTGCCGCCGCCGCGTCTTCCAGCGCGAATTCCTGATCCATCACAGGCGCAACGGTCCCGGCTTCCAGCAGAGGCCAGACCGCCTCGCGCAGTTCCTGAGCGATGCGTGCCTTGGCCAGGTCACTCTGCGGTCGCAGGGTACTGCCGGTCATGGTCAGGCGCCGTGTCATGAGCTGCGCGAAATTCACCTCGGCTTTCATACCACCCAGAAACGCGATCTGCACAAGCCGCCCGTCATCCGACAGCGCTTTGAGATTACGCGCAATATAGTCACCTCCGACCATATCCAGGATCACATCGGCACCGCCTGCTGCGCGGACTTCTTTTACGAAATCTTCTGTGCGGTAGTTGATGGCCATCTCCGCCCCCAGCGCTCGGCAGGCCTCACATTTGGCGTCGCTGCCGGCGGTCGTGAACACGCGCGCACCAAAAGCGCGGGCAAGCTGAACAGCGGTCGTTCCAATACCCGAAGACCCACCGTGCACCAGAAACCGTTCACCTGCTTTCAGGCCGCCACGCCCAAACACATTGGACCAGACTGTGAAAAACGTCTCTGGCAGACAGGCCGCCTCACGCAGCCCCATGCCCGATGGTACAGGCAGGCAATGTGCGGCCGGTGTCGCGACGTATTCTGCATAGCCCCCACCTGGCAGAAGAGCGCAGACCGCGTCACCCACCGACAGCCCGGCAACACCTTCACCAACCGCTGCAACCTCGCCAGAGGCCTCAAGGCCCGGCAGATCACTTGCGCCGGGCGGCGGATTGTAAAGACCCGCTCGTTGCAGCGCATCCGGGCGGTTCACCCCGGCAAAAGCGACCCGGATCACCACCTGGCCATAAGCGGGCACCGGGACAGGACGGGTCGTGGCTTTTAACACATCCGGCGCGCCGTGTTCCGAAATCTCTACTGCCCGCATGGTATCTTTCATGTGCGATGTCCTCTGTGTTCCGGCACTGTCGTAACAGCACCGGACCGCACTGAAAACCCGATGGAGGCCGCCGCTCAGCGGTGGGGCTCAGTCCACTTGCCCGGCAGGTCATCGCGCTGCATAGACTGCGGCGCACGGATTTTCCCCAGCAACCAGTCCGGACCGGACATCAGCCGGCTGAGCACCGGGCTTTTGCGCGCCTGAGCCTTGAGCTTTTCGATCTGCATCACATCCCCGATCCGGCGTTCCAGAAAGGCGCGGGTTGCCATATGATCCGGGCTCTCATCGCCCAGCCAGTATAGCACTGTCGCAGACCAGACCCCGCTCAGCGTTGCCCGTTTGGTGTACCAGTTCACGTCATCTGATGTATCACCCAGAGCCGTCCAGATGGTATCAGCCGTTTCCCAGATCAGGCGCGCGCCATCCGCTGCGTAGAGCGGCAGCGCAAACAGCGTGGTGCCGCGGCGCACGGCTTCCTTGTCTTCTGCGACCTCAAGGCGGATCCACACCGCTTCGGTCACCTTGTCGCGAAAGCGCATACCCGACATATCCATCCCGGCCAGCCGGTCCCGCAGAACCGCATCACCCTGACGGTGAAACGCCATTGCCAGATCCACTGCACCGCGCGGGCACGCCGAGCGGGCAACGTCGGGGGCAATATCCGCATCCCGAATCGCTGCCTTAAATGTGGCCTCCGACCAGCCGTCAAAGGGCACATGCATCAACGCTGCTTCCAGCAACTGCTCCCGGGCTGTCTCATAAGGTACTGTCACGTGGCACACTCCCTGACGCTTCGCACTGTGGTACTGGACAATATAGCTCCTCCTTGCTATATGCCCACTTCCTGCAAATCCTTGCAACTCAACTTAGAAAGGTGGTGAAAACCACATGCAGGTTAGTGTTCGCGACAACAACGTCGATCAGGCCCTTCGGGCTCTGAAGAAAAAGCTCCAGCGTGAAGGTGTCTTCCGTGAAATGAAGCTCAAGCAGCATTTCGAGAAGCCGTCTGAGAAAAAAGCACGCGAGAAAGCTGAAGCGATCCGCCGTGCCCGTAAACTGGCACGCAAAAAAGCCCAGCGCGAAGGGATGCTCTGAGCAGACCCGCCGCGACGGCGACGAAAACATCAGCCTCTGAGCGGGAACACTGCTCGGAGGCTTTTTTGTTTCTATCGTGAAAACAGAAAGGGCGATTTGTGGACTAAGCTGCCATTCACTTTGCAACCATTAATGGCCGCAATCGATTATTGATCAGCTATACAGGCCCTGAACTCATCCGAGGGGCTACCCTCAGGGCCGTTTGGGCATTCAAACGCACAGATTTGAAGTCTCCTGAAGTCGGTACTCTGAGTTGCGAGTTCAGATCGAGCTGACTGATCCAACATCGAAAAAACCGTGTCAGCGTCCACAGACTTCCCTGCACCCAACAAAGCGTACAATTCAACTTCAATTGTAAGATGCTTTTGCAGGTCTCCGACACCAGTTTGGCTGATCTCCCGAAGCATCAAAAAGAGTTGACCAATTCGAAAATCGTCACCGTGAGAAACATCAAGAAAAAGTGTTCCCGCTGTTAAGAGGGCACCATACTCCTTCAGCCACCAGCTTGTCTGCTGTTCAATGTCTTCGAAGTTCTGGCAAGTACCCGAAAAATCAATCTGATTTTGGGTGTGAGCAGGAAGTGCCGGGAAAAATGACGCCATTGCAAAAGGTGTCACCATCAAGGCCGTTAGTATACCGTTTTTCAATATAGCAGCCTCTCGGACACTTCAGCAAAACGCTAAGGCTAACCCGGAAAGACCTCAACCTGGTATGTGCTCCGGCTCGTTGTTTAGTGGACAAGGCAACGTTGGCTGTCCCGCAGACACTTGGTCAAACTGGGCTCAAAGTTGCCGTTCGCCCGCATCACACAGGCAGGGCCGTCGTTTTGAAAACGGTGCGCAGCGCAAAACTGGACTGCATCTGGGCCACGCCCGGCAGCCGGGCCAGATACTGGCGGTGTATCCGGGCAAAATCCTCGGTGTTTTCGGCCACGACCTTCAGCAGATAGTCCGCTGATCCGGCCATCAGGTGGCATTCCAGAACATCCGGGATACGCGCCACAGCCTTTTCAAAGGCATCCAGAACCTCGTCTGCCTGTGCCTGCAGCGTGATCTCGACGAAAACTGTCGTCGGCACACCCATTTTGCGCGCATCCAGCAGCGCCACATAGTCCTTGATATACTTCTCTTTCTCCAGCCTCTGCACCCGGCGGTGGCAGGCAGACGGTGAAAGATTGACTGCCTCGCTCAGGTCGGAATTGGACATGCGTCCCGATCGCTGAAGCGCTTCAAGGATACGTTTATCTGTCGCGTCGAGCGTCATATGCGCAAACTTCTTCTGTTACTGACTGGTTTTGTCGAAGACTATTCGGAGTTTGCACGCTAACGCGAGCCAAAAATCGTGCCGTCTTGCGCCTTTTGAGCTGTATTCATCCATCAAACGCCGGATTTGGAGGAGATCCCATGATTATTGGTTGCCCGAAAGAGATCAAACCACAGGAATTTCGTGTTGGAATGACGCCCAACGCGGCCCGCGAGGCCGTGGCACACGGGCATGAGGTACTGATTGAAACGCAGGCCGGAACGGGTGCGGGCTTTGAGGACAGCGACTATGTTGAAGCGGGCGCAACCATTGCCGCCACAGCCGCGGATGTCTTTGAACGCGCGGAAATGATCGTAAAGGTCAAAGAACCGCAGGCCGTCGAACGCGCCATGCTGCGAGAGGGCCAGGTTCTGTTCACCTATCTGCACCTGGCACCTGACCCGGAACAGACCCGTGACCTGCTGGCATCCGGCGCGACCTGCATCGCCTATGAAACGGTTACGGACGATCGTGGCGGGCTGCCGCTCCTGGCTCCGATGTCCGAGGTCGCAGGCCGGCTGGCGCCGCAGGTCGGTGCCTGGACGCTCCAGAAAGCGAATGGCGGTCGTGGCGTGCTTATGGGCGGTGTGCCCGGTGTGGGCCCGGCCCGCGTGGTTGTGATCGGTGGCGGCGTCGTCGGCACACATGCCGCGCGCATCGCTGCGGGTATGGGCGCGGATGTGACGGTCCTCGACCGGTCCCTGCCCCGCCTGCGATATCTTGACGACGTCTTCAGCGGACAGTTCCGGACCAGCTATGCTTCAGCCGGCAACACCATCGAACTGGCATGTGCTGCGGACATGATCATCGGTGCTGTGCTGATCCCCGGTGCCGAAGCGCCAAAACTGATCAGCCGTGCACAACTGTCGGACCTCAAACCCGGCGCAGCACTTGTCGATGTTGCCATCGATCAGGGCGGGTGCTTCGAGACGTCGCGGGCAACCACGCACCAAGACCCCATCTATGACGTGGATGGCATCATGCATTACTGCGTGGCCAACATGCCAGGCGCTGTGGCCCGCACGTCCACGATTGCTCTTGGCAATGCCACCATGCCTTTCATGCTGGCCCTGGCCGACAAAGGGTGGAAGCAGGCATGCCAGGATGATCCGCACCTGCTCAATGGTCTGAACGTGCATGACGGGAAACTGACATACTATGCCGTGGGCAAAGCGCTCGGGCTCGACGTTGTGTCCCCTTCACTGATCGTCAAAGGGTAGACTGCTGCCCCCTGGCCTGCGCCCCTCAAAGAGCGGGCGCAGGTGCTGCACCCGTGCTGCTGCAAATTCCGTGAAGGTGACCACCCTGCGCGTCCGCCTGAGGTCCGCGTGGGTCAGTATCCACAGGGGCCGGTAGGGGATGAGCGGCAGCTTCCACAGCCGTTCCATCGCCGGTTCCGTATCGCCCAGAAAGCAGGGAATGCGTGTTGCGCCAATCCCGGCCCGGACTCCAGCCAGCGCCGCATACATGTCATCCACGGTCATCGCGATACGCCGGTCCGGCCAAGCCTGCTTCAGAATATCCGGCGGCCCGGGCCAGTGTGCGAACCTTATCCAGTCGAGCGGAAGTGTCGGGTCGGCCCGCAGGCGACTGGCCTGCTCACGGCTGACATACACGGCAGCCGACTGCCCGGTGATACGGCGGCCCACAAGTGTCTCCGAAGGCTCATTCGAAATGCGGAAGGCAACATCCGCTTCGTGGGCAGTCAGATTCAGCTGACGGTTCGCCGCGACAATCCGCAGATCAATCTCCGGATACCGCCTGCAGAAGTCGCGCAGGATTGGCGCAAGCACCCGTTCGACCACGAGCTGCGGCGCAGTAATGGTGAGCGGCCCACTCAGGCGCTGGTCTCGCGCACTCAGGCTCCGGCTGAGGTCATGCCCTGCAGCTTCCATTTTTTCTGCCGCACGCGCAGCCTCAAGTCCGGCATCTGTCGGGCGGTATCCGGTAGCTGACCGGTCAAACAGACGGGCGCCCATGGCCTCCTCTGCCGCTGCAATCCTGCGCGATACAGTGGCATGGTTGACCCGCAGCGCACGGGCCGCCCCGCTGAGACCGCCGTGGCGCACGCATTCAAGCACATATCGAAGGTCATTCCAGTCGGTCATACTGATCATTATCGCACAACTGTTTTGCAATGTTGACCTGTTTTCGCACAACATTTTGAACCGTATCGTGGCGGCAGAAATCGGAAAGGAACCATCATGACCACTTACGCCATTGCAACATTGCGCGTGAAAAACCCCGAAAAGCTCGCTGCCTACCGTGAAAAGGCGGCGGATGCGCTGGCCCGCCACGGTGGCAGCGTCGTTCAGGCCTCGACCGATCTGTCGCTGATCGAAGGGGCCGGCCCGCTCCCGGACGGCGTTGCTGTGCTGAGCTTTCCTGACCGCGACGCAGCGCATGCCTGGATCAACGACCCTGAACTCGCCACGACTCATGCACTCAGGACCGAGGGAGCCGATACTCAGATCGCATTGCTCTGAACAGGCCACGGCGTGTCTGACCGGCAGAACCGCGCCCGACAGGCGCGGTTTTACTCTGTCGTGTATTGCCCGGCGGTTGCATGCCGATCTGCAGCGCCGGGCCGGCTGCTTCGCGCCGAACCTCCAGAAATTCCGTGCCAGAACCCGTAAAATCAGGTTTTGTCTCCGCATATATGTTCAATTATTGCGGGAAATAACGATGAAACAACGTAACACAATTTCCGCAGCGCTGGCCGCTGCGATGATGCTGACCAGCCCGGCGGTGGCCGATTCCAACCTTGGAGCCTTTGCCGTGGGCGCTGCCGTCGGGGCCATCGTCAATCAGCAGGTGAATAATAATAAAAAGAAGCAACAAACCGTTGTTCGCAAGAACTACTCCAACAGCTACCAGCGCCAGCAGAACCGCGAAGTGCAGTCCGCGCTGAACGCCTTTGGCTTTCCCGTAGGCGTTGTTGATGGCTCACTGGGCCGCCGGTCGCGCACCGCGATTGCAAACTATCAGGCCTATATGGGCTATCCTGCAACGGGGTATCTCGAAGAATACCAGCGCGTGTCACTGGTCTCGAGCCATCAGCGCCTTCAGGCCGGTGGTGGCAGCGTCTATCCTCAGGTGGTCGCGAACGAAGGCACGCAGGGACTGCTGAAGGCTTTTGCAGACCCGAACTACGCCTCCAACCGGTATGGCGGTGGCACAGCACCAGCCACAACGACAACAGCTGCCGTTGCACCTCTGGCACCACTGACGCTGAACAATACGCAGGCTGTTGCATCCATGGTGGGTCACTGCCGTGCTGTGAACACACAGACCGAAGCGAACGGCGTCATCCTCGCCAGCAATGTCACCAACCCGGATCAGGCGCTTGGGGAACAGTTCTGTGACGCCCGGGCCGATGCCATCCGCCAAAGCGACCTGCTGCGCGCATCGGTCGACCAGTCGGATGCACAGCTGCGCGCCGGTTGCACACAGATCGCCGATGCAATGGCACCGGCCATTTCAGAAATCGCAACCCAGGGGGCCGCATCCGTTGCCGTGACCGCTCAACAGACAGCAAATGCACTCTTCAGCGGTGATATGGCGACTGCGGCCGGTTACGGCAAAATCTGCCTCGGTCTGGGCTATCGTGAGGATGATGCCGCCATGGCGCTTGGCGCGGCAACGGTCATGCTCGCAACGGGCCGCGCTCCCTATGCCGAGTTTGTGGGCCATCATGTGCGCTGGGGGTTCGGCACAAATGCGCCGCGCGGGTCATCGCTGGGCTGGTATGACACCGCCGTGACAGCAATGGACAATGGTGCGGAGCCCGCTGCGCTACCCGCGAAGAAACGCGCCCGGAACGCGGTGATCCGCGCCTCCATCAGCACGGTCGCGCCACCGGCGCCGGTGCAGGCCCTTGGCGGAGGTGGCGCACTCCCGGCTCTGAACCTCAACAAAAACTGAGCCAGACGGATACGAAAAAAAGCCCGCAGCTTCCGGCTGCGGGCTTTTTTGTTTTCAGAACTGAAAACTTCAGTCTCTTTTGGCAAGCGCGTCGCGGATTTCCAGCAGAACGTCCAGCTCGCTCGGACCCTTGGGCTCTTCCGGTGCCGCCTCTTCTTCTTTTTCCGCAGCTTCCTTGATCCGGTTCACCATCTTGACCAGCAGGAAAACAACAAAGGCCACAATGACGAAGTTGATCACCGCCATCACAAATTTACCGACAGCAAAAACCGGCGCTCCGGCTTCGGTCGCAGCTTCAATGGAAGCATAGGTTTCTTCGCCCAGCACATAGAACCAGCCGGAGAAATCGATCCCGCCGGTGAAAAGCGCAATGATCGGATTGATCAGATCGCCGACCAGTGATGTCACGATCGCCGTAAAGGCGGCACCGATGATAATACCAACGGCCATATCCATGACATTGCCCTTGGCGATAAAATTCTTGAATTCGTTGAGCATTGCTGTCCCTCGCACTGTTGCACGGCGCACAGTCTTCCGCTGTGCCCCCTGTGCGCGTGTTAACACATAACTGCGCGTGTACGAGACTGTTTTTACGGGGAAAGAAGACTAACTTTACCCCGTAAAACAACTCAGAGGAGACAGTCCCGATGGCTGATCTGTCCGCATTTCCGATCAACAACCGATGGCCGGCCAAAGACCCGTCCGTCCTTCAGCTCTATTCCTTTCCGACACCCAACGGGGTCAAAGTCTCTGTAGCGCTGGAAGAAATGGGCATTCCCTACGAGGCGCACACCGTTACGCTGGCCGATGCGGACGTCAAAAGCCCGGAGTTCCTGTCGCTCAACCCTAACAATAAAATTCCGGCCATCATCGACCCTGACGGTCCCGGCGGAGAACCGCTGACGCTCTTCGAGAGTGGTGCCATCCTGATCTATCTGGCGGAGAAAACCGGCAAACTGATCGGCACCAATGCCGCACAGAAGGCTCACATCATTCAGTGGGTCATGTTCCAGATGGGGGGTCTCGGCCCAATGCTGGGGCAGCTTGGTTTTTTCTGGAAATTTGCAGGCTCCGAATACGAAGATAAACGTCCGCAACAGCGCTATGTCGCGGAAGCCAAACGCCTGCTGGGCGTGCTGGATCGTGAACTTGAGGGCAAAGAGTGGATTGCCGGGGAGTATTCGATTGCGGATATCGCCATTGCCCCGTGGATCAACGCGCTCGATTTCTATGGCGCAAAGGAAGCCGTAGGCTACGAAGACTTCGCGAATGTGGTGGCCTACCGCGACCGGTTCTACGCACGTCCGGCCGTGGACAAGGCCAAGAATATCCCCCCACGCACACCAGCCTAAAAAGGAAACGGCGGGTCAGAGACCCGCCGTTGTTCGCCCGGACAGTGAGACGTCTCAGCCGGGCAGCTTACCCGTAAGCACATAGCGCAGAATTTCCACGACCTGGCGGGGTTCTTCAGCGACAGCCAGCGCAGCGGCATCGACTTCCTTGAGCGGATGCGCGTGCTCAGGTCCGTGCAGAATGATCAGCGATTTGCCCAGCGCGGAAGCATAGCCTGCATCAAAAGCCGCATTCCACTGTTTGTATTTCTCACCGAAGCGCACGACCACCACGTCCGCATCCGCAATGCCCTTGCGGGTGCGGATGGCGTTGACCATCGCGCCCTTGTGGTCGTGCCAGTATTTGTTGTCCTCAGCACCCAGAATGGCAACGCCACAGTCGTCGCTGGCATCGTGGTCCGTCACCGGACTGTCAAAGCTCACATCAAGCTCTGACGCGCCCTGCACGATCTGTTCACGCCAGTCGGTATGGATTTCGCCCGACAGGTATACTTTCAGTGTCATCCCGTAGTCCTTTCAGAGGTCTGACTTCAGCCGCGAAGGCTGCCGCCGCTCGCTTTGGTCACCTTGTCGACGACCTTCGCGCTGACTGCCTCGATATCTTTTTCTGTCAGCGTCTGATCTTTCGGCTGCATCCGCACGGTCAGCGCGAGTGACTTCTTACCCTCGCCCAGATTGCCCCCGACAAATTCGTCAAAGACCCGTACATCGGCGATCAGCGCCTTATCCGCCCCCATGGCGGCATTGATCAATGTAAGTGCCTCAACACCGGTATCCACCACAAAGGCAAAGTCCCGTTCAACCGCCTGAAGATCACTGATATCCAGCGCAGCCCGCGTCGCCCCGGACTTACGCGGCATCGGCACTTCGGCCGGCCAGAGCGTGAAGGCCATTGCCGGTCCTTTCACATCCATCGCCTCAAGCACACGGGGGTGCAGTTCACCAAAGACACCCAGCATCCTTTTAGGGCCAAGGCAGATCGTGCCATGCCGTCCCGGATGAAACCAGTCAGCGCCGTTGCGCATGATCTGAACACGCGCCGGAGCACCAATGGCCGCAAGCACAGCTTCTGCATCGGCTTTGACGTCGAAGACATCCACGGCGCGGTCTGAGCCATGCACATCCTTGGGCCCGCTGCGCCCGACCATCAGGCCGGTCACCTGCAGCTGCTGTTCGCCCGGTTCACCACCGGTAAAGGCAGGCCCCACCTCGAACAGTGCCATATCTGCAAAACCACGCGCCTGGTTCCGGGCAGCCGCCTGCAACAGGCCCGGCAGCAGATCAGGACGCATGTGGCTCATATCCGAGCTGATCGGGTTTTCCAGCCGCGTCACGTCATCTCCGCCACCGAACAGGCTGGCAGAGGCCGCATCAATAAAGCTGTAAGTGACACATTCATTATACCCCAGCGCCGCACAGGTCCGCCGCGCAATCGCTTCGCGCCGCTGCATCGGCAGCAGGATCGGCTTCGGCACCCCGTCGGTCAGACGTGGCAGCGGTTTACCCTGCAGTTTGGTCAGCGAGGCGATCCGGGCGACCTCTTCTACAAGATCCGCCTCACCCTGCACGTCCGGGCGCCAGCTGGGCACATGTGCCATGTTCCCTTCAAGGATGAAGCCGAGCGACGTAAGCGTCTGGCGCTGTTCGCTTTCCGGGATCTCCATCCCGACCAGGGACTGCACGCGCGCCGCATCAAGCCGGTAGGCGCGGGAGGTATCCGGAATTTTACCGGCAACAATCATTTCGGAGGCTTCACCACCGGCATGGTCGATGATCATCCGGGTCGCATGCTCGACGCCATAAGGGGTCCATTCAGGGTCCACACCCCGCTCAAAACGGTACCGCGCGTCCGAATTGATCTTGAGAGCGCGGCCCGTATAGGCGGTGCGTACCGGATCAAAATACGCGGCCTCCAGAAAGACATTCACGGTCTCTTCGGTACAGCCCGAAGCCATACCGCCCATAATCCCGCCGATGCTCTCGACGCCGTTTGCATCCGAAATCAGGGTCATCCCTTCTGAGAAGGTGTATTCCTTTTCATCCAGCGCCGTGAGTGTTTCACCACCCTTTGCGCGGTGCACCCGCAACGTGTTTCCGGCGATTTTGTCCGCGTCGAAAACGTGCAGTGGCCGGTTGCGGTCGTAGGTGAAGAAATTCGTCACATCGACCAGAAAACTGATCGGACGCAGGCCGATGGCGCGCAGTGCATCCTGCAGCCATGCCGGGCTGGGGCCGTTTTTGACGCCACGGATAACACGGCCATAAAACACCGGGCACTGCTCCAGCGTGTCGCCTTCGATGGTAACAGTGACCGGGCAGGGGAAGGTTCCTTCCACCGGCTCCGCATCGCGCTTTTTCAGGGTGCCGAGGCCCCGCGCAGCGAGATCGCGGGCAATACCACGCACGCCCAGGGCGTCGGGGCGGTTTGGCGTGATGGCAATTTCGATCACCGGATCCACTTTAGCCGGGTCGTTTTCGGCAAGCCAGTCAACGAAAGACTGCCCCACCTCACCGGATGGCAGTTCGATGATACCATCATGTTCGTCTGACAGCTCCAGCTCGCGCTCGGAGGCCATCATGCCAAAGCTCTCAACACCGCGGATTTTGCCGACGCCGATGGTCGTATCAATGCCCGGCACGTAAACGCCCGGTTTGGCAATCACGACCGTGATGCCCTGACGTGCGTTGGGCGCGCCACAGATGATCTGTTTCTGCCCCTCATCGGTATCCACCTGGCACACGCGCAGGCGGTCCGCGTCGGGATGTTTCTCAGCCGACGCCACATACCCAAGGGTAAAATCCTTCAGCCGGGACGCGCGGTCCTCAACCCCCTCAACCTCAAGGCCGAGATCGGTGAGGGCATAGAGGATCTCATCCAGCGTTGCCGATGTGTCCAGATGGTCTTTGAGCCAGGAAAGCGTGAATTTCATGGGATATCCGCCGGGTCTTTATGTGTCCGCGCCCTGATAGACCAAAGACGGGCGGGGGAAAACCCATTGCTGGCGGTCAGGGGTAGCTGGGAGGCAGCCCGAGCATCTGATCCAGTTGTCGCGCGATCCAGCCGTGCGGAATAAAGTGCCCGCCTGGATGGATATCCAGACTGACATCACCGCCCGGACAGTCCCAGGTGATACGCTGAAAAGTCAGGAAATCCCGTGCGTTCCAGGCGCCTTCCGCGATGCCAGCGCCACACCCGTATTTCTGACGCCACAGGTAAACCGGAAACTCCGTGTCGCCGCCGGGTCCATAGGGGAAATCAAGCACCTGGTCATCCAGTCCATACACCTGGCGGACCTCGCCCGGCGCGGTGCTGCAGTCTTCGTTCTGGGGCAACGTGCCGGAGATCGCCAGCAGCGCCGCGATATCGGCACCATCTTCGCAGACAAAGCGCCAGGCCATGTTGCTGCCCCAGGAATACCCAGAGACAAAAATCTGATCATCCAGCACGGGATAGGCGGCGCGCACATCCTCCAGAACGGCGCGGGCAAAGGCCACATCCGGGGTGCCGGCCCGCCAGAAATCCCAGCTGCGTCCCAGCCCGTTCGGCGCCACAAGCAAAACGCCCCGCCGCCGCGTCGCACCGGAAATACGCTGGTGCTGCACGATCAGCGTGCCCTGCCGCTGCCAGCCATGAAAGTGCAGCAGCACCGGCATCGGTGTCTCGCCATCCCAGCCATCCGGAATCCTGACGTGATAGCTGCGGTCCCCGATCTCGCAGGGCGTCTGATCAATACAGCCGTCTTTCCAGGGGCCCATGGCGAACGCACCCGGGGCCGTCATCATCAACGCGGCGATGGCATAGAGAATTCTTTTCATGATCCGCACTGTAGCGTGCGCAGGCGGGCTGTCACCTCACAAGATGATGATGCCTCAGAGACTGCGCAACCAGTTGCGGATCTCCGTCATTCTGACGTTCGCCTGCATGTCCGAAAACCGCACGCCAAGCCGCTCTGCCGCAGCAGACGAGGTATCCGCCACCGCCAGATCCTGTGCGGCGCTCTGTGCAAGCAGGCCCCAGTCTCCGACCCGCGCACCAATAAACGGCAGGCTGTATTCCGGATGATACTGCATACCCCAGAATCTCACGCCATCGCGTTCAAAGGCCATGGCCTGCACGGGCGAATGATCATTGGTGGCCAGAATAACGGCCCCTTCGGGCACGCGGACAACTTCGTCGCGGTGCACGCAGGGCACGGCGTAACCATCTGTGCGCCCGGCCAGCAGCGGATGTGTGCGCCCCTCAGGCGTCAGACGGATCTCTTTTGCCAGCCCATCCTCGCGCCCGTTCGGTGAAGGCTGCGATGCGCCCCCCAGAACAGACGCTGCCAGCTGAAACCCGTTGCAGGACCCAAGTGTCGGCACACCCGCGGCAAACACCTGCCGCATCGCACGGGCAAGCGGCGCGGCGCGGGCGTCGTCCGTTGTCCATTCCACCGCAGAGCCGGTGAAAACCGCACCATCAAATCCGTTCAGGGGTGGCAGCACCTCACCATCATAAGGCGCAACAACAGTGGGGGCACAAGAAGCGTCGACGGCCCGCAGGGCCTTTGCATACCCTTCACCGGTGGTTTCACCATAGCTGGCACGCTTCTGGTCATTGATCTCGACCGGGTCATTGTCGACCACCAGAATTTTCATTGCCACCGGGCGTTCTCCCTGGTTCAGCGCGGTCGCGGAAGAGAGCCGAAAGCACCTCCGCTCAGCGGTTCAGCCCACCATGCAGCGTTGGCTGGTCAAGGCTCGCAAAGCCGTAGTGACGCAACCAGCGCAGGTCACTGTCAAAGAACGCGCGCAGGTCAGGAACGCCGTATTTCAGCATCGCGATGCGGTCGATCCCCATGCCAAAGGCAAACCCCTGCCATTCATCTGGGTCAATACCACCTGCTTTCAGAACCTTAGGGTGCACCATGCCGGAGCCCAGCACTTCCATCCAGTCGTCGCCTTCCCCGATCCGCAGCTGCCCGTCGATCCAGGAACACTGGATATCCACTTCTGCAGAAGGTTCAGTGAACGGGAAGTGTGACGCCCGGAAACGCGTCCTGATCCCCTCGATCCCGAAGAACGCCGAGAAGAATTCCTCAAGCACCCACTTCAGGTTCGCCATGGAGATGTCTTTGTCGATAGCCAGCCCTTCGACCTGGTGGAACATGGGCGTATGCGTCTGGTCATAATCCGCGCGGTACACACCGCCCGGGCAGATGATACGCAGCGGTGCGCCGCGCTCTTCCATCGTGCGGATTTGCACCGGCGACGTATGGGTCCGAAGAACATGCGGTGGCCGGTTATCGCCTTCGGCCCGCGCCATGTAGAATGTGTCCATCTCGGCCCGCGCAGGGTGATGGCCCGGAATGTTGAGGGCATCAAAGTTGTACCAGTCCGTGTCAATCCGGGGACCTTCGGCAACCGAAAATCCCATCTCGCCAAAGATAGCGGTGACCTCTTCGGTGACCTGACTGACCGGGTGTATGGTGCCCGCGCGGCGGGCCCGTACCGGAAGCGTTACATCGAGCCACTCCGTGCGCAGACGCTCATCAAGCGCCGCATCTGCAAGACCCGCCTTGCGCGCGGCCAGTGCGGAGTTGATCTCGTTCTTCAGAGCATTGAGGGCAGGCCCGGCGACCTGGCGCTCTTCGGGCGTCATCCTGCCCAGTTCGCGCATCTTCAGAGAGATTTCACCTTTCTTGCCCACAGCCTCGACACGGATGGCTTCAAGCGCATTCTCGTCTTCGGCACCGGCAATGCGGGTGAGGTATTTCTGCTTGAGATCGTCCATCTCTGCCTCGTTCTTCAGTCTGCGCCGGTGCTAGCAGAATGAACGATGATTGCAAGAGTGAGGTCAGCAGGCGGGCCGCTACCGGTTTCCCGGCTGTCGCAGGTCTTGGAGCATCAAAAATGATGCAATTGCTTCAAAATATGCGGTCCTGTTCGCCGGGTCTGGCCTGATCCCGCAGATAGTCGACACATTGCGCAACGCCAGAGGCTCAAAATAACGCATTAACCTCAATTTCTGCCTTTTATACGTCAGCCAGCCCATGATAGCGTTTACAAAACAGAAAACCGGACGGGCTGGCGGGGTCACTGGAACAGTGATGTTCAGCCCGGAAACCGGAGCCGGGAGGGATACACAATGGTCGGCCGCAAGCGGGCGCGCATCAGCGATATCATGCGAATGACGGGGCTTTCACGGTCAACCGTAGACCGCGTGCTGAATGAAAGACCGGGCGTCAAGGAAAAAACCCGGAAACAGATCGAACAGGCCATTGCTGAACTGGGATACGCCCCCAGCTCGCTTTCGTTGCATCAGGCAGCACAGTCCGCCCGGATTGAGGTGTTCCTGCCCGAGGGCACCAATCCCTTCTTCGCGCATCTGCGCAACGGGATTGACGCTGCCGCGAATGCCGCTGCTGAACAGGGCGTGGACCTGCGCATCAGCGGGTTTGACCCTTATCGGCCGGAAACCATTGTGGAACGGCTGAGCGCTGTGAACGGCCATACGACGGCGGTGATCACCGTCGGCGTCGATAACCACGAAGCCGGTCTGGCCATAAACAATCTGGCTGACCGGGGTATTCGCGTTGTGACCATTGTGTCGGACGTGCCGATGTCCCGGCGGTCCGCCTACGTTGGCCAGGACAATTTTGTTGCCGGCCGCACCGCCGGGCAGCTGATGGCCAGTCTGGTTCCACCCGGGCCGGGCCGCGTCGCTGTACTGATAGGTCATCCGCAGTTCCGCCATCTTCTGGACCGTCAGTCCGGCTTTCAGCAGGCGCTGGCGATCAGCAGACCCGAGCTGGGCGTGCAGGCCTGCCATCCTTATGGCGCTGACCCGGAACAGGCGGCAGCCATCGTGCGGGAGCTCATGAAAGACGCCCGTAACCTGCGCGGCGTTTACCTGGCCGGTGGCGGTCAGCCCTATCTGATTGATGCACTGCGGGTGACGAGAGGCACCCAGCCGGTGGTGATCGGCCATGAGGTTTCAGATGCAAGCCGGGCGGCGCTGCGCAACGGAACTTACCGCCTTGTGGTCGCGCATGACGTCGATGAACTGGGAAAGAAGGCAGTGAACACCGCGCTGGACCGTACTGTTTTTGGCGCGCAACAATGCGGCGTGAACATTTTCATCGCTGAAAACCTGCCGGCTGTCTGAACAGAGACTGCTGCCTTACCGCAGGACGGACCGCAGGAATTCCTTGGTGCGCGGCACGCGGGGGGCCGAGAAAATCCTTTCAGGCGTGCCTTCTTCGACGATCACACCGCCATCCATGAAACAGACCCGGTCAGCCAGCTCACGCGCGAACCCCATTTCATGCGTCGCCAGCAACATTGTCATGCCTTCCCCGCGCAGTTGTCGCAGCACCGCCAGCACTTCGCCCACCAGTTCCGGATCAAGCGCTGCTGTGATCTCATCGAAGAGCATGATTTCCGGCCGCATCGCCAGCGCCCGGATCACAGCAACCCGCTGCTGCTGGCCGCCGGACAACTGGTCAGGGTATTTGCGCATATGCGCGGCCAGCCCGAACCGCTCAAAAAGGGCGGTAGCGCGCGCCTCCAGCGCGGCTCCATCCTCGCCCAGCACACGCCGTGGCGCCAGCAGAACGTTCTCAAGCGCCGACATATGCGGAAACAGGTTATATGACTGAAAGACGATCCCGATCCGCCGGCGCACCGGCCCCAGATCGATCCCTGGCTCCGAGATGTCCTCCCCTTCCAGCAGAACGGTGCCATCGTCGATGGTCTCCAGCTGATTGATACACCGCAGCAGCGTCGATTTTCCCGACCCCGAGGCTCCGATCAGGCAGATCATCTCGCCTTCTGACACACTCAGATCAATGCCGCGCAGCACGTGGTTACTGTCAAAAGACTTCTGTACGCCACGCAGGGTGAGTTTAGCTTCTGGCATTGCGGTCCCGGTTCAGCAGATAATCGGCGTACCGCGTCGCCGGCACAGTCACGAGCAGAAAGATCACCGCAGCCACAACATAGGGCGTGAAATTGGCCAGCAGGCTTTTGTAGATGCCCGCCTGCCGCAGGATTTCCACCGGCCCGATAAATGACAGCAGCGCCACATCCTTCTGCAACGCCACCAGCATGTTCATATTGGCGGGAACTACACGGCGCACGGCCTGTGGCAGGATCACATACCGCATCGTATCGCGCTCGCTGAGCCCCAGGCAGACAGCGGCGTTGCGCTGGCTGGCATGTATGCTTTCGATGCCTGACCTCAAAACCTCTGCCACATAGGCAGAATAGGTCAGAACCAGCGCGACGGTCCCCCAGATGTAGGGGCTGTTCCAGGGGCGCGGCAGCCCCAGGCCGGGGATCCCGAAACCGATAAGATAAATGGTCAGAACGACCGGCACGCCCCGGAAAATATCCACATAGACCGCGCCAAAAATCCGCAGCGGAAAGAGTGCGGGCGAGCGTGCCCCCCGCGCCAGCGCGATGGCCAGACCCAGCATCATGATCAGCGGCACCGACCAGGCAAAGATCATCACGTCGATCAGAAAAGCCTTCAGCAGGGTCGGAAAAGTATCGATGAACACGTGACCATCGAAAAAGCTGGCCCTGACCGCAGGCCAGCCGGGCGCAAACGGCACCAGCAGGATGATCGCCGCAATGACGGCAAACGTACTGATGCCCGCGACGGTCAGCGACCTGCGCCGCTGTGCCGCCTCATATGCCTGTCTGCGGTTCATCGCTTTACCGGATCAGCGGGACACCCGTTGCTTCCTGAAGCCACTCGGCTTCGATCGCCGCAAGACTGCCGTCTGATTTCATCGCATCCAGAGCCGCATCGACACATTCCTTGAGCGCGGAGCCTTCGGGCATCAGCGCGCCGAAATGATCGGGGTTGTCAGACTCATCTGCGGGGAACTGACCCAGCACCTGACCGCCTTCCAGCACTACGGCCGACAGATAAAGCGCGGTCGGCAGATCAAAAAGCGCCGCATCAACCTGACCAGCCTTCATCGCTTCTACCACGTTGGCATTGTCATCGTAGATCAGCGGGTTGCTGTCGGGCGCGATGGTTTTGATGATCACCGGCAGCGCCGTGGTGGAAGCCACAACGCCCCACTGCAGGCCCTTCAGTGTCTCCATATCGGCAGACAGACCATCGCCGCCACGCACCAGAACCGCCATTGGCGCGGTGTAATAGGGCTCGGAAAAATCCACGACCTTATCGCGGGCTTCGGTGATCGAGAACTGCTGCATGTTCAGGTCGAAATCCTTGGCGCCCGGCTGGATCGCCTGATCAAAGGAGGTGCGCGTCCAGACCACGTCCGCCGCATCAAAACCCATTTCAGCCGCCAGCGCATAAGCCACTGCTGCCTCAAATCCTTTCCCCGCCTCGGGCGCATCGTCCAGCACCCAGGGGTAATAAGCCGGGTTGCCAGTTGCGACGGTCAGCTTGCCCTCTGCCAGCGTCTTTCCGTCAGAACAGCTTTGCGCGGCCGCAGCACCCGCCAGAGAGGCCGCCATCAGCCCCGCGGTTACAGTCGTTTTCCACATGATCTATTACTCCCCGGGTTTGATTATCTCCCGGATTTATCGCGCTCCGGGACGTGACACGCAAGCGCGAACCGATGCCGGTACGGGTTTGCGCGGGGAGTGCCGCGCAATTCAGCTTTTGTCAGACGGCATCCGTTCAACCGGGCCGCCCTGCTCTTCCCAGGTGGAGAAGCCTTCTTTGAGGTGGGCCGCCTCAAATCCCATGTCCTGAAGCGTCGCAACCGTCAGCGCAGAGCGCCAGCCGGACGCACAGTGGAAAACGTATTTGCGGCCACCGGCGAACTCTTCCTTGAAGTAGGGGCTTTTGGGATCAACCCAGAACTCGATCATGCCGCGCGGGGCATGGAAACTGCCCGGGATGAACCCGCTGCGCTGACGCTCGCGCACGTCACGGATATCAACGATCAGCACGTCATCCCGCCCGACCATGGCAATGGCATCCGCCGTCTCGACCTCTTCGATCCGCGCCCGGGCCTCCGCAACCATTTCGGCGGAAGATCTGATGTGACCGGCCATGACAATTCCTTTCGCTGTCCTCGCGCGCAGTATGGCCCTGACCGCCAGCAAAAACCAAGCCCCATGAAAAAAGCCGCCCCGTTTCCGGAGCGGCTTTCTGTAATGTCATGTGGTGCCGGATCAGGCAGCCAGCGCGTCCTGCGCCTGCTTGACGATCGCACCGAATGCTTCGGGCTCGTGTACCGCCAGATCGGCCAGAACCTTACGGTCCACTTCGATGCCGGCCAGGTTCAGACCGTTGATAAAGCGGCTGTATGTCAGCGCCTCATCATGGCTGCGCACTGCCGCGTTGATCCGCTGGATCCACAGCGCGCGGAAATTGCGCTTGCGGTTCTTGCGGTCACGTGTGGCGTACTGGTTGGCCTTGTCGACGGCCTGGCGTGCGACTTTGAAGGTGCTCTTGCGGCGGCCATAGTATCCTTTGGCGGCCTTGATGACCTTCTTGTGACGTGCGTGGGTGACTGTTCCGCCTTTAACTCGGGACATGTGTGATCTCCTTCAGGCTCAGCGGTCGTAGGGCATGAAGCCCTTGACGATTTTGGCGTCCGGTGCGGACAGTGTTGTTGTGCCGCGGGCGTCGCGGATGAACTTGCGTGTACGCTTGATCATGCCGTGGCGCTTGCCTGCCTGGCCGGACATCACCTTACCGGTGGCTGTCACCTTAAAGCGCTTCTTAGCGCTCGATTTAGTCTTCATCTTGGGCATTTCCGTCTCCTCAAAGGTAGGTCGGTTTACGCACGACTCGGCATGCCACATGAGCCGGTCGCGCGGTTGAAGGCTGCTCTATAGGGGGGAGCTCTGTTTATGGCAAGCCCTGAATCGGGAAGGCACCTCAGAAGATGTAAAGGTTCACGACCCGCATAAAGACCTTTGGAATGCCGGTCACCGTGTACCCACCCTGGACAGTCGCCATGGCGTAGCCGATCAGACCCAGCCCCGCCACCAGCGCAATCGCCCCGACACGCGGCGGGCGGCGCTCGGAGAGCGCGGAAACGAGCGTCGGAAAAGACAGCACAGTCAGCACGATACCGATCACAAGCGCCAGATCCGGATCCATCGCAAACTCCACTTCACCTTACGTCAGGTAAGGCTACTCCGGGTCGGTGTTGAAAATCAAACGTTCGTCACAGGGTGCAACACGCAGAATATTGGTGCTGCCGGGCACGTTGAACGGCACACCGGCGGTCACCACAATCATGTCGTCCTTGTCCGCATAGCCCTGACGGGTCGCGGCGCGTGCGGACTGCACAACCGCCATCTTGAACCGGTCCAGCGGATCAACGATCACGCAGTTTGTGCCCCATGTCAGCGTCAGGCGGCGCGCGGTGCGCGGCACAGACGTCATCGCAATGATCGGTACCCGCGGACGTTCGCGCGCCACCAGAGCCGCTGTCGTGCCACTTTGTGAAAAGCAGCAGATCGCCTTGATGTTCGTGGTTTCCGCAATCTCGCGGGCTGCCGACACGATACCATCCGCAATGGTCCGGCCTTTGGCCTCGCGCGAGGATTCGATGATCTGGGTGTAGGTCGGGTCAAGCTCAACCTCAGTCGCGACGTTGTTCATGGTCGTCACAGCCTCAACCGGATAGGCACCGGCCGCCGATTCAGCCGACAGCATGACAGCGTCTGCGCCCTCATAGATCGCCGTTGCCACGTCCGAGACTTCGGCGCGTGTCGGCACCGGGCTTTCGATCATGCTTTCCATCATCTGGGTGGCCACGATCACAGGCCGCGCTGCGGCACGGCACTTGCGCACCAGACGTTTCTGAATGGGCGGCACATTCTGAACAGGCAGCTCAACACCCAGATCGCCCCGCGCCACCATGATCCCGTCACTGACGGCGAGAATGTCATCAAAATTCTTAACCGCGGCCGGTTTTTCAATTTTGGACAGGATCGCCGCGCGGCCGTTGGCCAGATCGGAGGCTTCCAGAACGTCCTCGGCACGCTGCACAAAAGACAGCGCCAGCCAGTCGACACCCAGTTCACAGACAAATTCGAGATCCTTGCGGTCCTTGTCCGACAGCGCCGCGAGCGGCAGCACCACATCGGGCACGTTCACGCCCTTGCGGTTGGAAATCACCCCGCCTGCAATCACAGTGCAGTTGGCATAATCAGGGCCACACTCGTCCACAGTCAGGCGGATTTTCCCGTCGTTCACAAGCAGGGTGGCACCCGGCTCAAGTGCGGCAAAAATCTCGGGATGTGGCAGGTGCACGCGGTTCACATCACCGGGCGTGTCGTCGAGATCCATGCGGAATTTTGCACCTTCTTCCAGCATCTCGCCCTCGTCGCTGGCAAAGACACCAACGCGCAGTTTCGGGCCCTGAAGGTCGGCAAGGATGCAGATGCTGCCGCCCGTTTCCTTTTCGATCTGGCGGATGATTGCGTGGCGTTCACGGATTTCGTCGTGACTGCCATGGCTCATGTTAAGCCGGAACACGTCGGCACCAGCCTCGTGCAGCGCGCTGATCATTTCATAACTGCTGGAAGCAGGGCCAAGCGTGGCCACGATCTTTACATTGCGCGTGCGTCTCATATCTGCGGTCGTCCCTCTGATCTGTCCGGGTCATCGCCCTGCGGCGGTGCCGTTATCGCTAACGGATTGCCAGCCTTATGCCGCATCGCGGCGCACGGCGCAACCGCGCAGAGACTGCACCAACAGAGGTAATGTCATGATGACACCAGCCTGCTTGACATCATCCGTGACGTCCCCACCTTTGAGGAACGACCAGCAAGGAGCCCCGCATGCCGACGCAGACCGAGATTGAACTCCAGGCCGCCGCTTTCCGCCGCCTGCAGCAGCACCTGATGCAGGACCGCACCGACGTGCAGAACATCGACATGATGAACCTTGCCGGGTTCTGCCGGAACTGTCTGTCACGCTGGTACCAGGAAGCAGCCGCCGAAAAAGGCATCGACATGACCAAGGACGAGGCGCGGGAGCTGTTCTACGGCATGACCATGGACGACTGGAAAGCCAACTACCAGACCGAGGCCACCGGCGATCAGAAAGCCGCCTTTGACAAGTCATTCCGGGAAAACGTCGGCGAAAGCTGATCAGGCAGCAGCACAGGGCCCAGCGGCCACAAGCGCCGAAGCACCGCTGTCAAACGCTGCAGAGCGTGTTGCATCACCCTCAGTGATGCGCACCGCTGCTCCGGTAATTTCAGCGCCCGAAACCATGATGCCACGCGCCTCTGCGGTGTCATCGACGTCGATGGTGAAGGCAATCTGAGCACCCGGCGCCAGCGCGGAAATGTTCAGCGATATTTCCCGGTCCCCGTCGCGCACCTCCGGCAGCCCGTCCAGCGCGCTTTCTCCTGCCACCAGATCGAAAGGCTGGAAAACCTCCACGCCGGCACCGGATCCGGTCACATCAAAGATCAGACCACCTGCGGAACCCGCCATGTCGAGCGTCAGACCCGCGGCGGTCAGTGCGCAGTCGCCGAGGTTCTCGATGATGAAACGGTCTTTGGGCGCACTTTCCACAAAGCGCACCGCAATATCTGCGGCGGCGGTCTGGGTGGTCAGAAGAATGGCAACAGCGGTCGCTCTCAGCATGGTTTGTCCTTTCCTGTGTCCCTGCGGATCTAGGGCAAACCGATGCGGCGCAAAGGCTTCGCTCAGAAAAGGATCAGAATACGCCACAGCGCCCGCAGCACCGGGACATCACTGCCCGGCTCTGCGACCGTCACATCCAGAACCAGCATCAGCCCGCCATCCGGTCGCTCCTCTGCGTCTTCCAGCACAAACTGCGCGGCAATCTCAGCCCCGGCCTGGACCGGCGCAATAAACCGCACCCGGTCAAAGCCATAGTTCAGCGACGCACTCTGCCCGGTGACACGCGGCACGGCGTCATAGGCAAAGGCGGAAAGCAGCGACAATGTGAGAAACCCATGCGCCACAGGTCCGCCGAACCCCGCGGCACGGGCAGCTTGCGGATCAAGATGGATCGCTTGTGCATCGTCTGTCACGGCGGCAAAACCGGCAATCTGATCCTGGGTGACAGTCACCACAGCAGACTGGCCAATTTCCTGACCGATGCGCGCCATCAGCGCATCCCGCGACAGAAACCCCGCGTTATAGGCAGGACCGGACAGCGGTCAGACCGCTGCTTTCAGGCTTTCGTCGAGGTAAATTTCCCGCAGGCGCGGCGCGACGCGGCCCGGCACACCCTCTCCCAGCACGGCGTCGTCAATCTGCACAACAGGCATCACAAAAGTGCTGGCCGAGGTGATAAATGCCTCATCGGCTTCCTTTGCCTCGTCGATGGTAAAGTTGCGCTCCTCGACTTCCATCTGCGCCTCTTTCGCGAACCGCAGCACCGCAGCGCGCGTGATCCCGTGCAGGATATCATTGCTCAGCGCCCGCGTGATGATCTTATTGCCTTTGACGATATAGGCGTTGTTGGACGTCCCTTCGGTCACATACCCGTCCTCGATCATCCATGCGTCGTCCGCGCCAGCCTTTTTGGCCATCATCTTGCCCATCGAAGGATACAGCAGCTGCACGGTTTTGATATCCCGGCGGCCCCAGCGGATATCGTCAATGCTGATCACTTTCATGCCCTTTTTCGCCGCAGGGCTGTCCGCCAGACCGGGCTTATTCTGCGTGAACAACACAATGGTCGGCTCTGTTGTCTCCGGGTCCGGGAAAACGAAATCACGGTCGCCCGGCGCGCCCCGCGTGATCTGCAGATAGATCATGCCTTCTTCGATCCCGTTGGCGCGTACGAGTTCCCGGTGCACTTCCAGCAGGTCTTCCTTGCTGATCGGGCTCTTCATGTCCAGCTCGTCCAGTGAGCGCTGCAGCCGCACCGCGTGGCCGTCGAAATCAATGAGCTTACCGCCCAGCACCGAAGTCACCTCATAGACTCCATCCGCCATCAGAAAGCCGCGGTCGAAAATCGAGACATGCGCCTCGTTCTCCGGCATATATTCGCCGTTCAGATATACAGTGCGCATCGCTTTCTCCTTGCCACACGTCCGGTCCGGAACCACCAGGCCGGAACATTTTGTCATCCGGCGGACCCATGCGGGGGCTCACCGCGGAATTTCATCACATCTAGGTCGGCACGGTACCGGGTTGCAAGCAGCCAGTTCTCCGCCTGCACCACCGGCAGACCGCGCCCCTATCCCCAGAGCGCCGCCTCAGGCGGGTGCACACCGGCATCGTCAAAGACCAGCGGCGTCTCCCGGTCCGACGCCAGCAGCAGTGGTCCGTCCAGATCAGTGACCAGCGCGCCCTGCGCCAGCAGCGTGGCCGGTGCCATCGCGAGGCTCGATCCCACCATGCAGCCGACCATCACATCGTAACCCGCCGCAAGCCCTTTGGCCCGCAGGGCCAGCGCCTCAGTCAGACCACCGGTTTTGTCCAGCTTGATGTTGATCACGTCGTATTTGCCCTTCAGCGCCGGCAGGCTGGCACGGTCGTGACAGCTCTCATCGGCACAGACCGGCACCGGACGCTCCATACCGATCAGCGCATCATCCTGACCGGCAGGCAGAGGCTGTTCCACCAGGCTCACACCCAGCCGCACCAGATGCGGCGCAAGGTCGGCATAAACCTCCGCACTCCAGCCCTCATTGGCATCAATGATGATCTTCGAGCCGGGCGCACCCGCACGCACAGCTTCCAGGCGCGGCATATCATCCGGCGTGCCCAGCTTGATTTTCAGCAGCGGCCGGAAGGCATTCTCTGCAGCCTGGGCACGCATTTTCTCCGGCGTATCCAGCGACAGCGTATAGGCCGTGATCTCCGGGCCTGGCACCGGCAGTCCGGCCAGCTCCCACACCCGTTTACCGGCCCGTTTGGCCTCCAGATCCCACAGGGCACAATCGACCGCATTGCGGGCGGCACCGGCAGACAACAGGTCATAAAGACCGGCGCGGTCAAAACGCTCCGGCAGCGCCGCAATCTCTGCTGTCACACTCTCCAATGTCTCATCGTACCGCGCATAAGGAACACATTCGCCCAGACCCGTGACACCATTGTCCGTGATCCTGACCGTCAGAACCTTTGCCTCGGTCCGCGACCCCCGGCTGATGGTAAAAACCTGTGCGAGGGGGAATACGTCAGGTGTGACTTCTATGCGCATCTTGCTCTCTTCTGGCCAGAAATATCCCCGCCGGAGGCAGGACTCCCGCAAAGCGGAGGTTACAGCTTCAGCAGCGCGTCAACCAGTTTGCCCGCCCCAAAACGGAACGGGTCCGTCGCGGGCAGGTTCATACGGTCTTCAATCTCCTGCAGACAGGCCTTCGCCGCATCCTCATCCAGCGCCTTGGTGTTCACCGAAACACCGGTGACCTCGCACGCGGGGTTGGCAACACGGGCAATCGGGAGCGCCGTGTCACGCAGCTGTTCAAGCGACGGCAGGGTGTAATGCGGCAGCCCACGCATATGCGTCCGCGTGGGCTCATGACACAACACCAGCGCATCTGGCTGGCCACCATGGATCAGGGCCATCGTGACACCGGAATAAGACACGTGGAACAGGCTGCCCTGACCCTCAATATGATCCCAGTGATCCGGATCATTGTCCGGCGTCAGATACTCAACAGCACCGGCCATAAAGTCGGCGATCACCGCGTCCAGCGGCACACCCTTGCCGGTGATCAGAATACCGGTCTGACCGGTCGCGCGGAAATCCGATTTCATGCCACGTTTGACCATTTCCGCGTCCATCGACATCGCCGTGTACATCTTCCCGCAGGAACAGTCGGTGCCAATGGCCAGAACACGTTTACCCGTGCGCTTCTGTCCGTTTGCGATCGGATAGGCAACCGACGGCACCCGCACATCATGCATGGTCATTCCGTTGACCTTGGCCGCCGCCTGCAGCTCGTCTTCGTTGCGCAGCAGATTGTGCAGGCCAGCCGCGAGGTCATAACCCATCTGCAGCGCCTGAACGAGCACCACTTTCCACTCGTCAGAAATCACGCCGCCACGGTTTGCAACGCCGATCACCAGGGTTTTGGCACCGGCTTTCAGACCCTCTTCGAGCGTCATATCGGTCAGGCCCATATCCGCGCCACAGCCCGGCAGGCGGAACTGACCGACTGCGTTTTCCGGACGCCAGTCCTTGATGCCCTGCGCCACTTTGGCAGCCAGCTGGTCGGGCGCATCGCCGAGGAACAAAAGGTAGGGTGTCTGGATCATGATTGGGCCTCCGTCAGATTCGACGCAATTTCACCCGAAACGCCTGCAATGACATCTTGAAAACGATGGAATTTACCATCGGCACGCAAGAATATTCGAACACTTTGGAGATTTGACGAATAATTCAGCGCACCTCCTCTTTTCGCGGCAGAGACTCCCATGCTGCAGATGCAAAATGCACTTGCAGCATGTCGCGCAATTTAATACCACGCAAAGCAACGCAACCGTAATTTTATTACCCAAGGAACGCCCATGAGTTTCCGCATCCAGCCCACGCCCCCTGCCCGCCCGAACCGCTGCCAGCTTTTCGGCCCGGGCTCGCGTCCCGCCATTTTTGAGAAAATGGCCGCCTCTGCCGCCGATGTGATCAACCTTGATCTCGAAGACAGCGTGGCCCCCACGGACAAGGACAGCGCCCGCGAAAACATCATCGCCGCCATCTCCGACATTGACTGGGGCAGCAAGACCCTCTCTGTCCGCATCAACGGGCTCGACACACCTTACTGGTACCGCGATGTGGTCGACCTGATGGAACAGGCAGGCGACCGGCTGGATCAGATCATGATCCCCAAAGTCGGCTGTGCGGCAGATGTCTATGCCGTGGATGCGCTGGTCACGGCCATCGAGACCGCGAAAGGGCGCACAAAGAAAATAACCTTCGAAGTGATCATCGAATCCGCCGCCGGCATCGCACATGTCGAAGAAATCGCCGCAAGCTCGCCACGCCTCGCCGCCATGAGCCTCGGGGCGGCGGATTTTGCCGCCTCGATGGGTATGGCAACCACAGGCATCGGCGGGACACAGGAAAACTATTACATGATCCGCGAAGGCCAGAAACACTGGTCCGATCCCTGGCACTGGGCCCAGGCCGCCATTGTCGCCGCCTGCCGGACGCATGGCGTTCTGCCGGTCGATGGTCCGTTTGGCGATTTCTCGGATGATGACGGCTTCCGCGCCCAGGCCCGCCGGTCGGCAACGCTCGGGATGGTCGGCAAATGGGCGATCCACCCCAAACAGGTCGCTATCGCCAACGAGGTCTTCACGCCCTCCGAAGAAGCCGTCGCCGAAGCGCGCGAAATTCTCGCCGCCATGGAACAGGCTAAAGCGAACGGCGAGGGCGCGACCGTCTACAAGGGCCGCCTCGTGGACATCGCCTCGATCAAACAGGCCGAAGTGATCGTGCGACAGTCCGAAATGATTGCCGGCTGACGCCATTGTGACTTGGCAGGTGGCGCAGTGCGTGGCTCACTTTGATCAAAGGAGACACTCATGCGCCGCTTTCTGACCGCTCTGATCCTCTGCCTCGGCACTGCCGCCTCCGCCGAAATGGCCCCGCGCAAGGGCTGGTCTGTGCTGCCCACGGCAAAAACCCATGCCACGCTTCTGTCCGATCTGAAAAAGGCAGTCAAAGCCAACGGCATGGGCGTGGTGACGCAGGCCGGCCCTACCGGCACCGCCCGCAAGCGCGGCATAGACATCCCCGAGAACCGGGTCGTGGGCGTGTTCAACAACGATTTCGCGGTCAGAATCCTCGCCCTGTCGACACCCGCCATGATCGAAGCGCCGATCCGGTTCTACGTGACGGAGAACGCAGATGGCACGGCCACACTGTCCTACAAAACGCCGGGGTTCGTCTTTGCCCCTTACGTGGCCGAAGGCGGACCGGAACTCGAAGCAGCCGCGGCAGACCTGGACGTACGTTTCGCTAAAATCGCCAACGCCGCCACCAACTAGGCACCGTCTCCCCGGATACGTTCCGCAATGATCCGTACCACGTCCGGATCGTCGAAATACGTCGTATGCACCATCGCTTTGTTGGTATCGCCAAAGGCTTTTTTGGCCTCTTCCAGCTCCCAGTCCGTCATCTGAAGCAGGGCCGGGCGCGCACCGCCCGAACTTGCCGCAAGCGCTGCGTCGGACCTTTTCCGGATGTTTGCCTGCACCTCCGGCGGCAAAGCATTCTCTCTTTTCAGGGCCGGATGCGGCCAGGGCTCAACAGCACGCACAGTTTCAAGGTTCTGAACGCCGAGGATCAGGGACGCCGCCCGCTTTTTCAGCAGGCCATCCAAAAACACCCGGAACCGTTTCTGGGTGACGCGTCTGACCAGCATAGCCGGTTGCATCAAACGATAGTGCAACTCTGTCTGGAAAATGGACTTCGGGAAAGGATCGTCGATATCCTTGAGCTCAGGCGGCGTTCGGGAACCCCTGAGAGCGGCCTGCAACAGCGCAATGGCTTCGTCATCTTCGGACCAAAGCCCAAGCCAGCGGTCGGAAAAAAGGGCAACATCTGCCGGCCGCTGATGCTGAATGTTGATCTGGTTGTGCACAATCGCCCGCGTCGCCATGCTGAGCAGGCTCAGGAAATAGCTGACCATGAGGGTCACGACAAAAGCGTAAACCGCATGTATCGTTGGACCACCGAAAATCATATCCCACAAAATGCCAGCCAGCAGGCTTATCAGAACAAGTGGCTTTAAGACCCGGTACAACACATGACCAGGCAATTTCTGCAGATGGATAAAGGGGGATCCCACGGTAATCACATTGCACAGCATTCCCAGCGGTTTTGTACCGTGCGCATCTGCAGCTCCGGAATTCCGCCGCCTCACAAGCTCCTGAAACAGCATGACCCACACAGCCGTTCCGCCATGACTGTGAGCGACAATATGGTACGGAACACCCCGCGCCTCATATCCCTCGATCATCCGGAGCAGATCGAGGCCTGCGCCGACACGATGCACATTGCTGTTCTCTCCGCCCCACCGGAACACCTCGCCCGGCCCGACGAGCCGGATGTGTCCGGGCAACTGCGCTGACAGCTTGGTATAAAAATCGCTGCCAACCTGCCACCAGCGCTCGCCCTCGTCGTTTTTGTCGGCAGAGAACGTGCCGTGTACCAGGATCACCACCTCTTCGGGGCGGTCGCTGTCTGCAGCCTCCTGACCGGTCATGCCCGTTCATCCTTGGGCGACCCCATGACCACATAGGACGTGATCGACGTCACCTGGGGCATCGCGCCCAGAATATCCGTGTGGAAATGCTTGTAAGCCGGCAGGTCCGCGCATTCGACGCGCAGCAGATATTCGATCGTACCCGTCGTGTTGTGACACTCGACCACTTCCGGCGCCCGGGAAATGGCCCGCTCAAAAGCCTCCTGGCTGGCCTTGGTATGCGATCCCAGCCCGACCGCGATATAGGCCACAAAACCCGCACCCATGGCCGTCCGGTCCAGCACCGCGCGATACCCGCGGATCACCCCGGTTCGCTCCAGTTCCTGCACGCGCCGCAGACAGGCAGAGGGTGAAAGCCCCACCCGCTCGGCCAGTTCGATGTTACTCACGCGCCCATCCGCAGACAGCTCACGCAATATATGTTCTGATTTCTGATCGAAACCTGCCATAAGTTGCAAAATTATCCGATCACTGCCCTGATTTGCAACCCTGCGCCGGAAAAACCGCGCGATAGTTGCTTCATGACGTTCGATATTCTCCTCGCCCTCACGGCCTTTGCCTTTGTCAGCTCCGCAACACCGGGGCCCAACAACCTGATGCTGATGGCCTCCGGGGCCAATTACGGCTTCCGGCGCTCCATTCCGCACATGCTGGGCATTTCCATCGGCTTCGGCGTCATGATCATTCTTGTGGGTGCGGGCCTGATCCAGGCCTTTGACGCATGGCCGGTCAGCTATACGATCCTCAAAGTTCTTTCCGTCATTTACATGACCTGGCTGGCCTGGAAAATCGCCACCGCAGCCCCCGTGACAGAACAGGCCGCCGCAGGGCAGCCAATGACCTTTCTGCAGGCCGCCGCCTTTCAGTGGGTCAATCCCAAAGCCTGGGCCATGGCGCTTACCGCCCTGACAGTCTACGCCGGTGATGCAACCCTTCTGGCGTTCGGCATCGTTGCCGTCGTCTTTTGCCTCGTGAACCTGCCCGCGATCACCATGTGGACCGTTCTGGGTCAGCAGGTCGCGCGCATCCTGACAAATACGACACGGCTGCGGGTCTTCAACCTGACCATGGCCGCTTTGCTGATTGCCTCACTTGCGCCGGTGCTCCTGCCCGCCTGAGGCCGTTGCATTGCCCGCAAATGCCCGCCATATACAACGGACAGAGAGTGGAGTGCGCCATGACCCAGTATATGGACTTTGAAAAACCCCTGGCCGAAATCGAAGGCAAGGCCGAAGAACTGCGGGCAATGGCACGGTCCGGGGAAAATGTAGACACCACCGAAGAGGCCGCAGCGCTGGACACCAAAGCCCGCGCGATGCTCGAAGAGCTCTACACATCGCTTACACCCTGGCGCAAATGCCAGGTGGCACGCCATCCCGAACGGCCCCACTGCAAAGATTACATCGACGCGCTCTTCTCCGATTACACACCGCTGGCAGGCGACCGGAACTTTGCAGACGACCACGCCGTGATGGGCGGTCTTGCGCGGCTAGACGACAAACCGGTGATGGTGATCGGCCACGAAAAGGGCAACGATACCCGCTCCCGCATCGAACGGAATTTCGGCATGGCGCGGCCCGAGGGGTACCGTAAGGCCATACGCCTGATGGATCTGGCACATCGCTTTGGCCTGCCCGTTGTAACACTGGTCGACACGCCCGGCGCCTACCCCGGCAAAGGGGCCGAGGAACGGGGCCAGTCCGAGGCGATCGCACGCGCAACCGAAAAATGTCTGCAGATCGGCGTACCGCTGGTCTCCGTGATCATCGGCGAAGGCGGCTCCGGCGGGGCTGTGGCCTTTGCCACGGCCAACCGCGTCGCGATGCTGGAACACTCCGTCTATTCGGTGATCAGCCCGGAAGGCTGTGCCTCGATCCTCTGGAAAGACGCCGAAAAAATGCGCGAGGCCGCTGAGGCGCTGCGTTTGACCGCGCAGGACCTCAAAAAGCTCGGCGTCATCGACCGGATCATCACCGAACCCCTGGGCGGCGCGCACCGGGACCCGCTGAATTCCATCAAATCTGTCGGCAACGCGATCACGGCCATGTTGGGCGATCTGGAGGGACAGGACCCTGCAGCACTAGTGGCGGACCGCCGCCGCAAGTTTCTTGATCTGGGCAGCCAGGGCCTCGCCGCCTGAGCCACGGCCTCAGCTGGCCAGCATCCGCAGGCCCTGCGTCACATCCGACCGCACCGCCAGCCGCAGGCCCGGCTCATCCCCCGCGCGCAGTGCCGCGATGATCAGCCGGTGAAACTGCGGCGGCTCCGTTTTGCGCAGCTTCCCGTAAAGCGCCCGCATGGTCGGCCCGAGCTGCAGCCAGACCGTCTCTGCCATAGCCAGCATCGCCGGTGCCTGCGCGCGCAGGTAAAGCGTGCGGTGAAATTCCAGGTTGGTCCGGATATAACTGACGGCATCGCGGTGAGCGACAGCCTCTGCAACGGCCGTATTGATCGTCTGTAACCGTTCAATAAGCGCCATATGCGCGCGCGGCAGGGCACGGCTGGCCAGCTCAACCTCGATGAGCGCCCGCAGCGCGGCCAACTCCTCAATCCGCTCATTGCTCAGTTCAGGTGTCGAAATGCGGCCCGAGGACGACATGGTCAGCGCCCCTTCGGCCGCCAGTCGGCGCACCGATTCCCGCGCGGGTGTCATGGAGACCCCGAATTCCTTACCGATCCCGCGCAGGGTCAGGGGCTGTCCCGGCGAAAGCTCACCCTGCATGATCCGCCCGCGCAGTGTGCGGTATACCCGGTCATGGGCTGCCGGGGTGGCATCAGTGGGGCGTTGCAGCGGAAGCATGTGTTTTTGTGATCACAAAATATAGGGGCGTCAAGCCCTTCGTGATCACACAGCGAATCTGTAGCGGTGTAATTCGCCCCCGTTCTGGCGCAACCAGCGGCGCGGCGCTTCGTATTCACCGTAAATACGGCGGACGCCGTCCCAGAAGGTGCTGGAGTGATTCATCTCAGCCAGATGCGCCACCTCGTGAGCGGCGACATAGTCCAGCACCTCGGGTGGTGCGAGAATCAGACGCCAGGAATACATCAGCCGCCCCTCAGAGCTGCAGGACCCCCAGCGGGACCGCGTATCGCGCAGGGTGATCGCGCTGTAGGGCCTGCCAAGACGCGCCGCATAGTCATCAGAGGCAGCAGACAGCCGATCGCGCGCAATGGTGCGCAGATGGGCCGCCAGGCGTTTGCCTGCCTGCGCGGGATCGCCGGGCACCGCGGCACGACCATTTTCGATCACGACGCGCCGGCCTGCACCGGCCACCACTTCATGGGGCTGCCCGCCGATGGGCAGAACGATCCCGGGCTGAACGGTCACGTCCTCCGCACGCGCGGCGAGATGGCGGCGAATCCACGCCTGTTTCTCTTTTGCAAAACGGACCGCCTCGCGCTCAGAAACCCTGGGCGGCAGCGTCAGTGTCACCCGGCCATCAAGCTGCGAGACCCGGAGCGAAATCCTCCGCGCCCGCCCGGAACGGCGCAGGATAAGGGGAATTGGCGGATCACCCGGCAGGATGATGTCGGACATGTCAGGCTTCCCATGGTCGTCTGGTGCAGGCGAGGTCTTTACAGCCCCCGCTGCATATGGCACTTGGCCGGAATCATCTACAGACGAACCGCAATTGCAAAGAGGGTTTTTCATGCCCAAGGAAGAATGGGGAACGAAACGCCTCTGCCCCACCACCGGCAAACGTTTCTACGACCTGAACGCTGATCCGATCGTGAGCCCCTACACAGGCGAAGTGGTCGAGGTTGACCAGTCCAAATCGCGTATGATCGCGGCCGACGCCGAAGATGCCGCAACCACAAAGGCCAAAGCCTCTGCGGATACAGAAGACGCCGTGCTCGACGATGACGATGATGTCGATGTGGATCTGGGCGACGACATCCTGGATGACGACGACGACGAGGACGATAACGTGTCCCTCGACGAGATCGCTGACGTTGCCTCCGAGGACGAGGACAACTGATTTTCTGAGAACGCGCGGGCCGGGTCATTTTTACGCTTGATCCCGACCCGCGATGCGCCTATTCAGCGGCGCACCGGATGTAACGTCCACGATGGGGCCTTAGCTCAGCTGGGAGAGCGCCTGCATGGCATGCAGGAGGTCAGCGGTTCGATCCCGCTAGGCTCCACCATCCCCCATTTCAAAAGCCCGGTTCAGCCGTGCAGCGCAGCAACCGTTTTGAGCGACGAAAAGGCATAGAGCGCCTCAAAGCCTTTCTCCCGCCCGTGCCCGGAAAGACCGGTGCCGCCGAACGGCAGTTCGACGCCCCCACCGGCGCCATAATTGTTCAGAAATACCTGCCCGGCCCGCAGCAACCGGGCCAGCCGCATCTGGCGCGCGCCGTCCCGGGTCCAGACCGACGCCACAAGACCGTAATCCGTGCCATTCGCGATCTGAAGGGCCTCTTCTTCGTCGTCAAACGGGATCACGACCTGCACCGGACCGAAAATCTCTTCGCGGGCCAGCGGGTGATCGGGCGGGACATTTTCAAAGAGTGTTGGTGTGACATAGGCGCCCCCTGCCGGTGCCTCATCAGAGATGGAGCCCGTCGCCGCCACGCTGAGGTCCGCGCCGGCAGCGAGCCACCCGGCGACGATCCCCTTCTGCCGTGCGGAGATCAGCGGACCGACATCCGGGTCATCCAGGGCCGGCCCCACCCGCAGCGAGCGGTAGCGCGCGGCCATAGCAGTGACCACCGCATCAAAAATATTGCGCTGCACCAGAATGCGGGAGGCGGCCGAGCAGGTCTGGCCGGCGTTCTGGATGCCTGCATTGATCAGGAAAGGCAGGGCCGCATCAATGTCGGCATCCTCAAAGACGAGCTGGGGGGATTTGCCGCCCAGCTCCAGCGTGACCGGAACGACATTGGCGCCCGCAGCCTGCTGCACGAGCCGCCCCGTCGCCACCGACCCGGTAAAGGACACATGCTGTACGCCCGGATGCGCGCTCAGCGCAGCTCCTGCAGCAGCACCGGTGCCCGGCACAATGTTGAGCGCACCGTCCGGCAGACCGGCCTGTCGCGCCAGTTCGCCAAAGGCCAGGGCCGTCAGACAGGCCTCCTCGGCAGGTTTCAGCACACAGGCGTTGCCCATGGCCAGCGCCGCACCCACCGACCGGCCGATGATCTGCATCGGGTAGTTCCAGGGGATGATATGGCCGGTCACCCCATGCGCCTCTCGCAAGGTGTAGACTGTATATCCGTCAAGGTAGGGGATCGTTGCGCCATGCACCTTGTCCGCAGCACCGGCGTAGAACTCCATGTAGCGCGCGAGGGCCGTCACATCCGCCCGTGCCTGGGTCAGAGGCTTGCCGACGTCCAGCGCTTCCAGCTCAGCCAGATGATCCGCGTTTTCGGTCACCAGCGCGCCGATGCGGGCAAGGATGCGGCCCCGCTCGGAGGCCGCCAGGCGGCCCCACTCGCCCTGCCGCGCGGCCTGCGCCGCTGCCACCGCGGCATCGATATCCTCAGCAGTCCCCGCCGCGATGCCGCAGAGCGTCGTCCCATCCGACGGGTTGATCAGGGGCAGGCTGTCACCGGCATCAGGCGCCTGCCAGCGGCCACCGATCAGGCACAGAGACGCATCAAGGCCAAGCGGTCGCACAGTCATAGAAGATCCTTTCTGTTGCGCCCCACTCTGCCCGGGCGGCACCCGCCCCGCAATGGCGGTATCGCAGGAATGGGTCGACTCCCGGCGCGGAAAGGCATAACGACGCGACGAACGCGGTATGGACCGCGCAATGAAACGGAACTCTCCCTTGATCACGACACTCGCCAATGCACTGGCCCGGCAGGGCTATGAAACACTGACCCCTGTACAGCAGGCGGTCACCGACCCGGACCTTACCGAGGCCGATCTGCTGGTGTCGGCCCAGACCGGGTCCGGCAAAACCGTCGCTTTTGGCCTGGCCATTGCCCCGACCCTTCTGGGCGAAGAAACCCGGTTCGCGGATGCGGCCGCACCGCTGGCGCTGATCATTGCACCCACGCGTGAGCTGGCGTTGCAGGTGCGCCGCGAGCTGACGTGGCTCTATGCGGACACCGGCGCGGTCGTGACCTCCTGTGTGGGCGGCATGGACCAGCGCAGCGAGGCCCGCGCGCTGGCCCGGGGGGCGCATATCGTCGTGGCCACGCCCGGGCGGCTCTGCGATCACCTGCGCCGCGGCGCAATTGATCTGTCGGACCTTCGGGCTGTGGTGCTGGACGAAGCGGATGAAATGCTTGATCTCGGCTTCCGTGAGGAGCTGGAGTTCATCCTGTCAGAAGCCCCCGAAACACGGCGCACCCTGCTCTTCTCGGCCACCGTGCCGGCCGCCATCGCCAAACTGGCGCAAAGCTATCAGAAGGACGCCCAACGGGTTGTCACTGCGGGCGAGGCACGCCAGCACACGGACATTGAATACCGCGCGCTCAACACGCACCCGCGCGACACCGAAAACGCGATCATCAATGTGCTGCGCTTTTATGAGGCGCGCAACGCTATCGTGTTCTGCAACACGCGGGCGGCTGTTGCCCGGCTGACGGCACGGCTGACAAACCGCGGATTTTCTGTCGTCGCCCTCTCGGGTGAACTGACGCAGTCCGAACGGACCAATGCGCTGCAGGCGCTGCGCGACGGGCGCGCGCGGGTCTGTGTGGCGACCGACGTGGCCGCCCGCGGGATCGACCTGCCGAACCTTGAACTGGTGATCCACGCCGAACTGCCATCCAATGCTGATACGCTGCTGCACCGCTCCGGCCGGACGGGCCGCGCGGGCCGCAAAGGGGTCTCTGCGCTGATCGTGCCGCCCAAATTCCGCACAAAGGCGAACCGCCTGGTGGGGTGGGCCAAACTGAAAGTGGAATGGGCCGACCCGCCGTCTGCCGCCGAAGTCACTGCCCAGGACGAAGCGCGTCTGATGGAGAATTCAGTCTGGACCGACCCGGTGCCCGACGACATGCAGGAACTGGCAGAACGCCTCTCCGGCACATTCAGCGCCGAACAGCTGGCCGCAGGATTCGTGAACCTCTTCCGCACGCGCCTGTCCGCCCCAGAGGACCTGACGGATGCCAGCGCCCCGGACGACCGGCCGCGTCAGGCCTTCGGACCCTCTGTCTGGTTTTCGGTTACCATGGGGCGGGACGCAGGTGCCGAACCCCGCGTTCTGCTGCCGATGATCTGCCGCCATGGCGGTCTGAACAAAGACGATATCGGTGCGATCCGTATCTGCGCTACGACAAGCTTCATCGAGGTGCTGGAAGAAAAAGCAGACGCGATGGTCGCCACGCTCGGCGCGGATATGAAACTGGAGGATGGCGTCACCCTTGCGCGCGCCGATGGCCCGCCCGAACCGGAAAAACGCGGCCCCCGCCCGGCGCGGGGCAAGGGACGGCCGGACCGCGCGCCACGGCGTGAAAAGCCAAAGTATGACCCGGACGCGGCTCCGGCCCGTGCCCCGCGCCGCGAGAAACCCGCCCAGGCGGACAAACCGCACAAACCGGCAGCAGCGCCCAAGGGAAAGAAGCCCCCGAAGTCGCATAAAACCGACCGCTCGCCGATGAAACCAGGCGACACGCCGAAACCGAAATCGGCCAGAACCGCTCCCGCAGACCGCCCGGCCCCCAAAGCCCGCGCCGTCTGGGGCAAAGAGAATCGCGAGGCGGCAAAAGTCGCCCGAAAGTCACGCGAGGAGGCCATGGAGCGCGAACGCGGGGACGCGGGCGGCGAGGCGCACCGTGACAAAGACCGCCCCGGCAAACCGCCCCGCGGCAAGGCCGCCGGTCCGAAACACCGCTCGGACAAGCCCAAAGGCGGCAAGGGCGGCAAGCCCGAAGCCGGCAGCGCGCGCAAACGGGCGGCCGACACCTCCAAACGGTTTGTCCCGCCCCACAAACGCGGCCAGAAACCGGCGGGCAAGGCAGGCAAAGGCCCCAACGCCACCCCCAAACGGCGCGGCTGACCACAAAAAACGGGGCCCCGAAGGGCCCCGCAAAATCACTGCACGTGAGTGCGGATCAGGCTTTGCCCTTCCAGGGCACGAGGATCCGTTCGGCCCAGCGCATCAGCATATCGATTCCAAAGCCGATCACACCAATCAGGATGATCCCCAGGATCACGATGTCGGTGTTCTGGAAGCGCGAGGCCACCATGATCATCATACCGGCACCCTGCTCCGCTGCGACGAGCTCCGCGGCCACAACCGTGCCCCAGCAGACCCCCATCGCAACCCGTGCACCGGTAAAGATCTCGGGCAGCGAGTTGGGCACAATCACGTGACGCATGATCTGCCACTTGCTGGCACCCAGCGAATAGGCCGCATGCACTTTTGAGATGTTCACGCCGGACACACCCGACCGCGCCGCAATCGCCATGATCCACAACGCCGCCAGGAACAGCAGGATCACCTTGCCGGCCTCCCCGATGCCGAACCAGATGATCACCAGCGGGATCAGCGCCAGCGGCGGCACCGGGCGCATGAATTCCACAATCGGGTCAAACCACCCGCGGAACCAGTTGCTCAGACCCATCGCATAGCCCAGCGGGATGCCCACCAGCGCGCCGCAGATAAAGCCTGCAACCACGCGGAAGAGCGAATAGCCCAGGTGCTCCACGAGGGTGAAACTGCGGAAACCCTCCTGAATGACGTTGATCGTGCGGCTCCACACCTGCTCGGGCGGCGGCAAATACAGCGGTTCCATCTGCCAGCCACGATAAGGCGCGATGTTAGGCGTGCCCTTGTCAGACAGCGTCACCGTGCCGTTGTCGATTTGCACCGTCTCGCCACGCGCAATCGGCTGCCCGTTGATGGCCACCACTTCGGCACCGTCCGATTTTTTGATCTCGTCGTTGGAATCCACGCGGACCAGACCTGTCCGCCACTGCGCAATTGTCGCGGAGTCGTTCTTGGCAAAACCATCGCCCGGTTCAACTTCCGGCGCGTCAGTTTCCTCTTCGCGCGGGTAGACCAGCACCGACACAGTCGCATCATCCTGCTGTCCGTCGGCCTCAGCGGTGTAGGTGAACTCCAGTGTGCCGACAAAAGGCCCCGGCGCATGCAGGAAACCGGGCAGCAGTTTGGAGCCCGTGAACATCCCCCAGATCAGAAAGATCGTCAGGATGGAGACAATGCCCGCAACGCGGTTGGGGCGCACGGCGCTCTCGTCACCGAAGGTCACTGTCTTAAGTGACGTGAAATCCTTGGCCGTGGCCCGCTGAACCACCTTGGTGACGATAAAATACGAACCGACAAAAACGCCGATGTAGATAAAGAGAACGAAAAGCCCGGTCATGATGCTTCCTCCGTCCGACCCATGATTTCTTCTTCCATGTCCCAGATCATCCCAAGGATCTCTTCACGGCGCGGGCCGAACTCGGGGTGCTTTTTGACCTCACGTAGGTCGGCCCCCACACCCAGCTCCGCAAAGGGCAGCCGGTATTCCTTGTGAATCCGTCCGGGGCGCGGCGCCATCACGATCAGACGCTCGCCCAGCAGCAGAGCCTCTTCCACCGAGTGGGTGATCAGGATGATCGTCTTGCCGGTCTCTTTCCAGAGCTTCAGCACCAGGCTCTGCATCTTTTCGCGTGTCAGAGCATCAAGCGCGCCCAGCGGTTCGTCCATCAGGATAACGTCCGGATCATTGGCAAGGCACCGGGCCAGGGCCACACGCTGCTGCATCCCGCCCGACAGCTCATAGATCGCCTTTTCCTTGAAGTCCTGCAGACCGACAACATCCAGCAGATGGTCAACGATCTCGGCTTTTTCGCCCGCTGGCATGCCCTTCATCGAAGGGCCGAAACCAACATTGTCCCGCACGGACATCCACTCAAACAGCGCGCCTTTCTGGAACACCATACCGCGTTCCGCATCAGGCCCTGTCACCTCATGACCATTCAGCTCCAGCCGGCCGCTGGTCTGTGCGAGAAATCCCGCAACAATGTTCAGCAGGGTGGTCTTGCCGCAGCCCGACGGGCCGAGGACACTCATCAGCTCACCTGGCTTCAGATCCAGGGAAACGTTTTGCAGCGCCTGAACAGCCGATCCGTTCGGCAGATCAAAGCGCATGGAAATATCTTGCAGGGATAGACCCGACATCAGAGTCCCCTCCTATTGTTTGCGGAGAATTGCGGGGCGCACTGTCCGGTCCTGAAATCCGGACGGTATGAAGAGAAGCGGCGCGGAGTGTCCCCCGCGCCGCCTTTTGGCTTACATGTTGCTGGCAGCTTCCAGCGGGCCTGTGTTGACAGCACCGTCATAGCTGTCGAGCGCGGAGTCGATGGAACCCGCTTCAACAAAGACGTCTGCAACACCCTTCATGAAGGGTGCAGCCGCACCGCCGAACCATTTGGACGACAGCTGCTCTTCGATGGACGGGAACTTCATGGTCGAGATCGCACCACGTGCCGCATCAAGATCCATACCGGCCTGCTCAGCGATCACACCCAGCATTTCGTCGTTCGGGTTGCTGTTCCACTCAGCGTTGGCGTCTGCTGTGACTTTCAGGAACTTCGCAACAACGTCACCGTTTTCTGCGATGAAGTCAGCAGGAGCGGATGTCACGTCGAACACCAGGATGCCCAGCTCTTCTTTCTCAGCACCTGTCAGCAGTACGTTGCCGTACTCTTTCATGGACGCCAGACCGCCACCGTAGCCACAGGCAAAGTCGACAGCCTTCTGACCCAGTGCGTTCGCACCTTCCGGCGGAGGCATGTCAACGATGGACAGGCTGTCGAGGGCAACACCGAAGTGGTCCATCTGACGCAGGAAGCCGTAGTGTGCAGCTGTACCCAGCGGCACGGCGACTTTCTTGCCGGCCAGTTCGCCTGCGCTGTCCTTGTCGATTTCCAGGTCCGCGTTCACAACGCAGTTGTCGTTGTCAGAGTAGCTCACTGCCACGTCCACAACCTGAATGTCCTGACCGCCCGAGGACGCAACCACGAAAGGCGGTACACCCTGGCTGACGGAGAGCTGTACGTCGCCCGATGCCATTGCAGCGGACATCGCTGTACCGGTCTCGAAGGAAACCCAGTTCACTTTCATACCAAGCGCTTCGTCATAGGCGCCGGATGCTTTTGCGGCGAGGAACGGCATCGGCCATTCGAGGAAGTAACCGACGGTGATTTCACCGTGGCCATCCGCAACAGCTGTCTGTGCTGTCATCGCCATTACCGCGCCCGCTACGAACGCGCATGCTGTCTTTTTGATCATTGTTTTCTCCCGTTGATCATCTGCCGGTCTGTCCTGTCCGGCCCTGTTTTGGTGCTCTACGGTCTTTCGCCGTTTACATTTCTTCCTGTGCACACGTCCATCCAATGTCAGATTTCCTGTGCCTGCAAGTGCCTTATTGAGACAAAAGGACGAATTTTCAGACCTCTGCCACAAAAACGGACTTCTGCCCGCTGCGCGCCTGGTGCCGTCCCGGCCGCAGAGCAGCCTGCGGGCCCGGCCCCGTTTGCGCGCGACATACTGATGACGGAGGCGGCCACGATTAAATGTCCAGTTTCCGCACCCCGATGAGTCCAGTCTGTGCCTTCAGTCATTGCGCCGCCACTCCGCCTGGTCCCGCATCCGCAGAACCGCCATCGCCATCCCCGCGCCCAGCACCTGCGGCAGGCGGAATTTATACCGCGGGATGCCTGTCACCGGGAAAGGCAGCGCTTCCAGCGGCGTGCCCAGCGTCCGGCGGGCCAGCACCTGACCCATGACATGGCTCATCGCAACACCGCGCCCGTTATACCCCAGCCCGGCAACAACGCCCGGCGCCGGCTCGTGCAGATGCGGCACCCGGTCTTCCGTCAGGGCGATATGCCCGCCCCAGAAGTGTTTCCAGACAGCGCCCTTCAGGCTCGGGAAGGTCTCGGGGGCATCCTTCAGGATCCAGCCGAAACCGCCCATACCGCCCAGCGGCCGCCGGAACCCGATCCCGCCGAACAGCATCTGCCCCCCCGGCTCGCGCCGCGCATACATTATAAGGCGACGCGTGTCAGATATCGTATGGCCCTGCGGCAGGATGGGCCCGATCTGCTCTTCGTCCAGCACACCCGTTGCCATCTGCGACGACATCAGCGGCAGAACCGAGCCCTTCAGCCTGGCAATCAGGCCATCCGAATACCCGTTGGTCGCCACCACGACCTTTTCCGCATCCACCCTGTGCCCGTTGACCTGCAGATGCCAGCGGCCGTCCTGCCGGTCCATACCGCGCACGGGCGACCAGCTGAACACCTGCGCCCCTGCGGCCCGCGCCACACGGTCCAGCCCGCGCACCAGCGCCATGGGCTGCACCGCGCCACCACGCGCAGACACGGTGCCCGTCGCATATCCATGCGCACCGGTCAGGCGGATCACGTCTTCGCGCTCCATGAATTCAAAATCAGCGCCGTGCTCATTCCACAGCGCCGCATTGCGCCGCGCCACATCCCGTGCGGCGGCACAGTGATCCACCCGGATCCAGCCCTTCTGCCGTGCTTCGCACTGAATCTGATAGGCGCGGATAAAGTCGAAGAGATCATCCGCCGACCGCAGCGCGGTTTCCGTCATCCGCTCAAAATAGCGGGTCCCGACCGCTTTGCGCAGATCGTCAGGCTGCGCCACAGGCAGCATCGGATTCACCTGACCACCGTTGCGCCCCGACGCCCCGAACCCTACGTCGCCGGCCTCAAAGACCGCGACCGTAACTCCCGCTTCCGCGAGCTCCAGCGCTGTGCGCAGCCCGGTGAACCCCGCGCCCACAACAGCCACGTCCACAGTAAGGTCGCCCTCCAGCCTGTGCGCCGGGGCAGCATCGGGGGCGGTCACCCGCCAGAATGCGTCAGGTATCTGCATGCGCGCAGCATTTGTGCAGCCTCCCCTCGCGTCAATCACGAATGCGCGGGCCGCCGCACCACCTGAAAAACCGGCAAATCAGCGGATAACCGTTAATTTACGGGACCCTGCGGGAAACGGGGCTTGCCCACCCCGCATTTCTGGCCTTATCTTTGCGGCACTTCTGGCCCTACTTGCTGTGCCTGAAAAACAGTCATCTCAGCCAAATCCGGATAGAATGCGATCCGATTTCACCTGATTCTATGTTAACAGAAAGGCCTGACCCATGGACGGCAATTTCAACGAGAACGACATCAGCCGCGTCGTCGAAGCGGACCGCGCGAACGTCTGGCACCACCTGATCCAGCACCAGCCCTTTTTCACCGGCGCTGATCCCAAGATCATCATCGAAGGCAAAGGCCTGCGCGTCTGGGACCAGAAAGGCGTAGAGCACATCGACGCGGTCTCCGGCGGCGTCTGGACAGTCAACGTAGGCTACGGCCGCGAAAGCATGGGCGATGCCGTGCGCGACGCGATCGTGAAAATGAACTTCTTCGGCGGCACCGTCGGCACTGTGCCCGGCGCACTCTTTGCCGAACGCCTGATCGAAAAGATGCCGGGCCTCGACCGCGTTTATTATGCCAACTCCGGCTCAGAAGCGAACGAGAAGGCCTTCAAGATCGTGCGCCAGATCGCACACAAACGCTACGGCGGCAAAAAGTACAAAATCCTCTACCGCGACCGCGATTATCACGGCTCGACCATCGCTTCGATGTCCGCCGGCGGCCAGGACGAGCGCAATGCGCAATACGGTCCGTTCACGCCTGGTTTCGTGCGCGTGCCGCACTGCCTGGAATACCGCAAGCACGAGCAGGAAGGCGCGCCTGAGCAGAACTACGGCGAATGGGCAGCCAACCAGATCGAAGAGGTCATCCTGCGCGAAGGTCCCGACACCGTGGGCGCGCTCTGCCTGGAGCCCGTGACCGCGGGCGGCGGCGTGATCGAAGCACCCGAAGGCTACTGGCCCCGTGTCGCCGAGATCTGCAAAAAGTACGACATCCTGCTGCACATCGACGAGGTTGTCTGCGGCGTGGGCCGGACCGGCACATGGTTCGGCTACCAGCACTACGGCATCAAGCCTGACCTCGTGACCATGGCCAAAGGCGTGGCCTCCGGCTATGCGGCGATCTCCGTGCTTGCGACCACCAACGAAGTCTTTGACATGTTCAAGGACGACAGCAGCGATCCGATGAACTACTTCCGCGACATCTCCACCTTTGGTGGCTGCACCGCGGGCCCGGCGGCAGCGCTGGAAAACATGCGGATCATCGAAGACGAGAACCTGCTCGAAAACACCACAGCCATGGGCGACTATATGCTCGACCAGCTGCGCGCCCTGCAGGACAAACACGCCGTGATCGGCGAGGTCCGCGGCAAGGGTCTCTTCCTCGGCGCCGAGCTCGTCGCAGACCGGGAGACCAAAGAGCCGCTGGCCGAGGCACAGGTTCAGGCCGTCGTCAAAGACTGTATGAGCCAGGCCGTCATCATTGGCGCCACCAACCGGTCGCTGCCGGGCCGCAACAACACCCTGTGCTTCTCGCCCGCGCTGATCGCCACCAAAGACGACATCAACCAGATCGTCGAAGCCGTCGACGGCGCAATGACCCGCGTCTTCGGCTGATACACTATATATAGTGCCAAAAGGCCCCGGTTCCCGCCGGGGCCTTTTTTGCGTTTGTGCGGATGTCCGGGATGCGGGACGAAACACCCTTGTGCAACTGCGGCTGTTGCTGACGCAGAAAACGGTCACAGGTGCGGCACAGACAAAACGGCACCATCGCGAAACTCCCAGGAGTGGTCATTCGCCAGCCGATGATTTTTCGGGCGGCGAGCCTCCCGTTTCGCCAGCCTCGGTCGAAGGGCCTGAAGATGGACACGGCGGTGCTGAGAATTCTTTTGCGGTTCCTTTACACCGGTCCATCGATAAGATGGACCGCAGGCTATGCGATTGCCGGCCTGACCAAAGATCGCTACTCGCCAAGTCCAGAGATACCAAGCGAAACAGTTTCACCACCCTTAAGAAACTGCGGTGGCTTTTGCCCCATGCCGACGCCCGGAGGCGTTCCGGTCGAAATCACGTCGCCTGGTTGCAGGCTCATGAACTGGCTGCAGTAGGAGATAAGATACGGCACCTTGAAGATGAGTGTGGCGGTCGAACCTGACTGCATCCGGTCGCCATCAACGTCGAGCCACATGTCCAGATTGTCGACATCCGCGACTTCGTCGGGCGTAACAAGCCACGGCCCGGTCGGGCCGAAAGTATCGCATCCCTTGCCCTTATCCCAAGTGCCGGCACGGTTGAGTTGGAAGTCGCGCTCGGACACGTCGTTGATGACGCAAAAACCCGCGACGTGGCCCATGGCGTCAGGACGGCGATGCCATCCGTGTCGGAGCGTACCAGAAGGGTGTTGTTTTCCGCTGCTCCGTCCATCATTTATTCCATCTCTCCACCAGCTTTTTTCCACGCGGCAACACCGCCCGACAGGTTCACCACCGGCGACAACCCCATCTCCATCGCCACGACAGCCGCCAGCGCAGAGCGCCCGCCGGAGGCGCAGTAGAAGACATATGTCTTGTCCTGATTGAACTCCGGCTTGTGTGCCGGGCTTTCGGGGTCGATGTGAAATTCCATCATCCCGCGCGAGGATGCGACGGCGCCGGGAATTGTGCCCGTCCTGGCCTGTTCGGTACCGTCGCGCAGATCGACAAAGACATGATCGGGAGAACCTGACAGAGCAACCGCCTCCTCGGCGCTGATGGCGGGCACCTGCGCCATGGCCTCTTTCACGATGTCCCTGGCGTTTTTGGTGATGTTTTGCGGCATGAACGAAATCCTTTTGCAGAATGCAGGCAGCCGTCAGATCGCGAGATCGAGGCGCGGTTTCCAGAAGGGGCGGAAGAGTTCGATCTTGGGGCAGCGGTTCATGACAACCTTCAGCCCGGCGTTTTCGGCCAGCTTCGCTGCACGATCATCGTATACGCCGATCTGTCCCCAGAGCACCTTTGCCCCGATGGCAATCGCCTGTTCAGTGATGGCGTAAAGCTCTTCCTTGGGCCGGAAGACCTCGACCATGTCCACAGGGCGGTCGATTTCCTCCAGCGAATGGTAAACGGGTATGCCCCGAATCTCCCTGAGATTGCGGTTCGGGTTAACCGGGATCATGTCATAGCCGGTTTCGTGCAAGACCCGCAGCACACCGTAGCTGAACTTGGTCTTGTCCGCGCTCGCCCCCACCATGGCAATGGACTTGACCGACTTCAGGATGTCGGCGAGGTATTTCGGATCATAGTCATAGAGGTCGTCGAGCGCTTCAACGGGCATGGTTCAGGCCTCCTTCTCGGTGTGCTCAGCGGCTTCGCTGTGTGAGGGCGGTGTGGTCGCGATATCCGCTTTCAACTCATGCGGCTCGAGCGGATCAAGGAACGGGTTACGGTAGAGTTTGTCGTGGCTTTCGACGCCAATTTCGAGCGTGATGTCGGTGACAGGCCGCGCGACGCAGAGCAGGACATAACCCTGATTGATCTGGCGGTTGTTCAGCGCCACCTGCCGCCGCTGATCCACCTCGCCGGCGGTCAGCTTTGCCGCGCAAGTGATGCAGCCGCCATATTTGCAGCCATATGGCAGATCGACCCCCTGCTCACGCAAGCTGTCCAACAGCGGACGCCGGGCGTCGACCTGATAGGCTGCGCCGTCGCGGTTGGCGAGCGTGATGGAGCGCGTCGCGGTCACAGCCAGATGTCGCTGGTGCAATCGCCACCTGGGTAACGGGTTTCGTGGCAGCGGCTTGGCCCGTTGGGCTCCTTGCCGAAATCGACAATGAAATCCGGGTTGATCGACATGCCACCGTTTTCGACATCGCAATCGATCATCACCATGACCCCGCCTTTTTCGCGGATTTCGGGGTAAAACTGGTTATCCCAGGTCGAAAACAGTGACGTGGTCACGTAAAGACGCTTTCCGTCGAGCGATAGCTGGAACATCTGGGGGCCGCCCGCGACTTTGACACCGTTGACTTCGGGCGCCTTGCCCAGCAGCCCGCCCATCCAGACCTGGCCGGTCAGTTTCGGATTGTGCGGATCGCTGATGTCGTACTGGCGCATGTCGCCATGGAGCCAGTTGTTGAGATACAGGTACTTGTCGTCCATCGACACAAGGATCGCGCTCATCACGCCGGGCACCGGAATCGGCCACTCGGGATGCGGCTCGTTTTCCACGTCGATGATCTTCTCCCATTCCCATTTTCCCGCCTCGGACTTCCAGAAATGGATGACGTTGGCGGACAGGGCCGCGCCGCAGAACCCGTGCGTGCTGTCGGGGTCGTGGTGGAACTTCACCTCCAGCGGGATCAGACCGTCTTCGCCCAGATACATGCTTTCGACAGGCTTCTTCGCCACGAAATCCCAGAAATGCAGGCGGCGGCCGTATTTCAGATGCCCCACCTCCTCCAGATCGAAGCCAGGCATGAAGGTATTCGGCGCGGCCCATTCCGAACTGACCATCACGTTGTGCCGCGGCTGGTACCAGAAATCGTAGCTGAAGGGGATGTCGCCCATCGTCTCTTCCCAACGGCCGACGATCTCGAAATCTTTATTGAGGTGCAGATAGCCCCCGGGCGCCTCGCCTTTGGCATCGCCCAGAAACGAAATGATGATCTCACTGCCCAGGCAATGCACCGTATGCGGGCCGCTCAGATCGGCTTTCGATTTGATCTCGGCCCCGTCGATGGTCTTGTGCAGACGCGGCGCGCGCGGGTCGGTGGCGGTGTCCACCACATGGATATTGTTGGACCGCACACCTGGCACCAGCAGGTATTTCCGCGCCATCGAACTGTCGTCATGACACGACGAACAGGCGTTCCAGCCCATGTGGTGCAATTCATCCCCGATCCCCGGCATTTCCAGCCGGTGGATCACCTGGGAATAGGTCGGGCTGTCGGGATCCGCATCGACGGTGGCAAGATAATCCGGTTTCTGGATGCCGGTGCCGGTATAGATGGCAATGGTATAAAGCAGCTTTTCACGAGGGGCCTTTATGGCCTCTGCAGGGCTCGCGTAGCCCGGGCCGCAACATGCGCCGTCCATCATCACCTTCCTCCCTTGCGATGCATCCTGTTTTCTCGTAATTCGATAATTGGATTCTCGCAAGGTAAAAATATGCATCTGGAAAGACTGGTCTCCATACTCGAAATCGTGGGGCAGAAGGGCGAGGCCACGGTGGCCGATATCTGCACCCATTCCGACCTGCCCAAACCGTCGGCCTACCGGCTGGTCCAGGATCTGGTTGGTGTCGGCCTTCTGGAACCCGTCGCCCGCGGGCGCTTCGCCATTGGTGTCAGGCTGAAGAACGTGACGAGCAGCGATCACTCTGATCGCGCGCTGCTGGACGTGATTGCGCCGGTGCTGAAACAGGCCGCCGCGGACGAGGGTGCCGCGTTCTTCCTGTCGCGCTTGCGCGGAAAATCGGTGGAAATCGTCCATGTTGAGACACCGGACACCGGAGTGTCCTTTCTGCACCCGGGCCTCGGCAAGCGCCCGCTGCATGCCTGCTCCTGTTCAAAGGCTGTCGCGGCCTTTTCCCCCGACCTGTTCCATATCGGCGAAATGGAAGGACGGTTGCGCGCCTATACGGAATTCACAGTCACGGACATCGACGATCTGGAAACAGAATTTGCCACCATCCGGACGCGCGGGTTTGCAGAATGCGTCGAAGAGATTGAACGGGGCATGTGCTCGGTTGCCGCCCCGCTTGCCCCAAGCGGACCGGGGGCACTGATGTCCATTGGCGCCACGGGATCCGTCCGGGTGTTCACACCAGAGTATCGCGAAAAACTTGGCCCCCGGATCACCCGGATCGCTTTCGAGTTGTCGACCAGTCTCGGATGGGCAGTAACAAACCATGCTGGAAAAGCGGAACTTTCCTGACTTCCCTTGATTTGAACGGAAAGCAATCCGACTCTGGCCTGGAAGTGAAATGGGGGGTGCGAAAATCTGGCCGGTAAAAGCACTTTTCCACCCATGAGATATCAATCGCACGGTTTAGCCGGGTTTATGCGCTCTTACCTGAACGGCGTGGACGGCAGGGGCGAACCCCTGATGCTCGACCGACAGTTTCCGGACAACGCGGCCTGATGGATGAATGTGTCAGCGACGCCACCGTCCCGCGTCTTGTTCATTGCCTGACAAAATCTCGCTGCACCCGGCTCAGATGGCCGCTATTTGCGTCGCGTTGCCGTACTCAAGATGCTGCCTGCGCAGCAGAATCTATGCTGCGTACGCGCGCAGCGAAAATATCGAATTCACAAGTTGGGCTCAAACCGGACATTCCCGCCGCCGGAACCAGTCGTCATGCGCGAGGTGGCCCGAAAAACCCGCAGATCGATGCAATCAGGCCATCGGGCCCCAGCGTTCCGAAATCCACACCTTCGGCAATCACCGCCCCGTCCGGCAGCACCAGCCGCCATGCAAAGTAAAACGCGTCGTGATGCGTGCTGATGCCGCTGGTCAGCTCGACCCGCCCACCCGGAAACTGCGCCGGGACGCTGCCGATATGTGCAACAAGGGCCGCGCGCCCCGGCACATCTGCGCCCGGGTCCTGATAGCGCCCGTCCTGGCGCCAGCATTTCTCCAGCAGCTCACGGCGCACGTCCGGGTCGTCGGCCTGCCAGGCTTTCACATAGATTTCGATCAGCGCTTCTGTCGACATTGCGGGCTCCCCCGGATTTTTCCTGCACTCTGCCACACCTGAGCTGCCGGGTATAATGCAGCAGAATATCCGTCCCACGGTGGGATTCGCAGGGCACGGGCGAAATTTCTTGCAAAAAGCTCAAAAAATGATACTCATGGTTTCAATAATAAACAAAATAGCTTTCATAACACATTGATTACAGGACACCTTTTTCGCATTTTGCCGGAAATTTAATACCAGATTGCTTCATGCGTAAGTCCAGTGTATGATCAATACATGGCGCTCCCTGTCGAAACCTTCTTTCTGCACCCTGACGCTCAGGGCACGCTGCAGTCGCAAATCCAGCAGATGATTGCGCAGGGCATCCTGTCGGGCCGGTTTCAGCGGGGCGAGAAACTGCCATCGACACGCAAACTCGCCAGCCACCTCGGCGTCAGCCGGATCACCGTGACCATCGCCTACACCGAACTGCTGGCAAATGACTATCTCTCGTCGCGCGGACGCTCGGGCTATTACGTCTCTGAGAACGCGCCCGTACCGCCCGCCTTTGCCCCCAGTCAGAGCGGCCCGGACGCCATCGACTGGACCCGCGCCATCGGTCAGAAATTCTCGGGCGGGGACATGCCCCGCAAACCGCCGAACTGGGCCAGCTACCGCTATCCGTTCATCTACGGCCAGGCCGATCCTTCCCTTTTTGACCACGCAAACTGGCGCATCTGCGCCCTCAAAGCGCTGGGGCAAAAGGATTTCACGGCGCTGACCACGGATTACTACGACCAGGACGATCCGCAGCTCATCGAATTTATCGCCCGGCACACACTGCCCCGGCGCGGGATTGCGGCCCGTCCTGAACAGATCCTGATCACCCTGGGCGCCCAGAACGCGCTCTGGCTGACGACCCAGATACTGCTGACCCAGCGCCGGCGCGCGGCGCTCGAAGACCCCTGTTATCATGCGCTTAGGGACATTCTGTCGCAGTCCCGCTGTCACGTCACACCCGTACGGGTCGACAGCGACGGCATGCCCCCTGACGCAATTCCGCCCGACACGGATGTGATCTTTACCACGCCCAGCCACCAGTGTCCGACGACCGGCACGATGCCCATGCACCGCCGCCATGATCTGCTGAAACGGGCGGCGGAAATGGACGCGCTGATTGTTGAGGATGACTACGAATTTGAGATGTCCTTTCTCAAAAGCCCGTCCCCCGCGCTAAAGAGCCTCGATACCGATGGCCGCGTGATCTATGTGGGCAGCTTCTCAAAATCGCTGTTTCCCGGGCTGCGCCTTGGATATCTGGTGGGTTCAGAACCCTTCATCCGGGAGGCCCGCGCACTGCGCGCCTCTGTGCTGCGGCACCCCCCCGGGCACGTCCAGCGCACGGCCGCCTACTTCCTGTCGCTGGGTCATCACGACGCGCTGATCCGGCGCATGGGCACCGCCCTGCACGAACGCCGCGAAGTCATGACAAAGGCCATCGCCGACCAGGGGCTGCAGATCGCCGGACAGGGCGCCAACGGCGGTTCATCGTTCTGGATGCGCGCGCCGGAGAATGTCGATACCCAGGAGCTGGCCCGCCGTCTGCAGAACCGCAGCGTCCTGATTGAACCCGGTCATTCGTTTTTCGCAGGGCCGGACCAGCCCGGCGAATTCTACCGCCTGGCCTATTCCTCCATCCCCGCCCCGCGTATTGCCGAAGGGGTTTCACTGGTCGCATCAGAAATTCAGGATATGGCCAATCTGGCCCTAGTCCGATCCTGATCTGGCCCTAACACGCCGTTTACGTAAACATTACTGTCTCACCAAACCAAGAATCGCCAACTCAGCCCTCAGGAGCACCCGCCATGAAGATGACGACCGAAGAAGCCTTTGTAAAAACACTCCAGTCGCATGGGATCGAACATGCGTTCGGGATCATCGGCTCGGCCATGATGCCCATCTCCGACATCTTCCCGGATGCCGGTATCCAGTTCTGGGACTGTGCGCACGAGGGCTCCGCCGGCATGATGTCCGACGGCTACACCCGCGCCACCGGCAAGGTGTCCATGATGATCGCCCAGAACGGCCCGGGCATCACCAACTTCGTCACCGCGGTCAAAACCGCATACTGGAACCACACACCGCTCCTGCTGGTCACCCCGCAGGCGGCGAACAAGACCATCGGTCAGGGTGGCTTCCAGGAAGTCGAGCAGATGAAACTGTTCGAAGACATGGTCGCCTATCAGGAAGAAGTGCGTGACCCGACCCGCGTGGCCGAGGTTCTGGCCCGCGTCATCGCCAAAGCCAAGCGCCTCAGCGGCCCGGCACAGATCAACATCCCGCGCGACTTCTGGACCCAGGTCGTGGACATCGAAATCCCCGAGCCGATCGAATTCGAAGCCTCCCCCGGCGGCGAAGGCTCTGTGGCCAAAGCGGCGGAAATCCTGTCCAACGCCAAGAACCCTGTCATCCTGAACGGTGCCGGTGTGGTTCTGTCCAAAGGCGGCATCGAAGCCTCCAAAGTGCTGGCCGAGCGTCTCGACGCACCGGTCTGCGTGGGCTACCAGCACAACGACGCTTTCCCGGGCAACCATCCGCTCTTCGCCGGTCCGCTGGGCTACAACGGCTCCAAGGCAGGCATGCAGCTGATCAAAGAGGCCGACGTGGTTCTCTGCCTCGGCACCCGTCTGAACCCGTTCTCCACCCTGCCCGGCTACGGCATTGAGTACTGGCCCGCAGATGCGACCATCATTCAGGTGGACATCAACCCTGATCGCATCGGCCTGACCAAGAAGGTCACCGTGGGCATCGTCGGCGACGCCGCCAAAGTGGCCAACGGCATCACCGCACAGCTGAGCGACGATGCAGGCGACGCAGGCCGCGCCGAGCGCAAGGCAAAAATCGCCCAGACCAAATCTGCATGGGCGCAGGAACTGACCTCGCTGACACACGAGCAGGACGATCCCGGCACCGACTGGAACGTACGTGCCCGTGCGGCCAAGCCTGACTGGATGTCCCCGCGTATGGCGTGGCGTGCGATCCAGTCCGCGCTGCCCGTCGAGGCGATCATCTCGTCCGACATCGGCAACAACTGCGCCATCGGCAACGCCTACCCGGCGTTTGAGGAAGGCCGCAAGTACCTGGCACCGGGCCTCTTTGGTCCCTGCGGCTACGGTCTGCCCGCCATCGTTGGTGCGAAAATCGGCCAGCCGGACGTACCGGTTGTCGGTTTCGCCGGTGACGGCGCCTTCGGCATCGCGGTGAACGAGCTGACAGCGATCGGTCGTGGCGAATGGCCGGCGATCACACAGATCGTCTTCCGCAACTACCAGTGGGGTGCGGAAAAGCGTAACTCGACACTCTGGTTTGACGACAACTTCGTCGGCACCGAGCTGGACACAGACGTGTCCTATGCCGGTATCGCGAATGCCTGTGGTCTCAAGGGTGTTGTTGCCCGCACGCAGGAAGAGCTGACCGACGCACTGAACCAGGCGATCAAGGACCAGATGGAAAACGGCGTGACCACGCTGATCGAAGCCATGATCAACCAGGAGCTGGGTGACCCGTTCCGCCGTGACGCGATGAAGAAGCCTGTCGAAGTTGCTGGCATCAGCAAAGACGACATGCGTCCTCAGACTGCCTGAGGGTGCATCCACGCACCTGCATAAAGAAAGGGTCCAGGCCATGAGCGTACTGCGCGATCTGACAGAGCGCGCCAGCGCCCGGCCTGCCCACATCGTGATGAGCGAAGGCCACGATCCCCGGATCGTGGCCGGCGCCATTGCCGCCGTAAAAGCCGGCACCGCGCGGATCACCCTGGTGGGTCCGCACAATGACGTCGCCGCGCAACTGGTTGCTGCCGGTGAGCCAAACAATCCCGCAGTTCAGATCGAGGACCCGGAAACCTCCGCGCTGTCCCCTGAATTTGCTACCGCCTTCCATGAGCTCCGCAAACACAAGGGTGTCATGCCCGAGGTTGCAGAGGCACAAGTACAGAACCCGCTGGTCTTTGCTGCGATGATGGTCCGCCAGGGCCATGCTGACGGCACCGTCGGGGGTGCTGTTGCCACCACCTCTGACACAGTGCGCGCCGCCCTGCAGGTGATCGGCAAAGCACCCGATGCGGCCCTCGTTTCCAGCTTTTTCCTTATGGCGCTGCCCGAAAACCACCCCTCCGGCCGCGACGCGATGATCTTTGGTGACTGCGGTCTGGTGATTGATCCCTCGTCCGAGGAGCTCGCCGCCATTACCGTCGCCTCTTCGGCTTCCTGCCGCCAGCTGCTGGGTGTGGAACCGGTGGCAGCATTGCTGTCCTTTTCCACAATGGGCTCGGCAAAACACGGACGCGTCACCAAAGTGACCGACGCCGTGGCTCTGCTGCGCGAAAACCACCCCGGTCTCAAAGCCGATGGCGAACTGCAGTTCGACGCCGCCTTTGTGCCGGAGGTCGCTGCGTCCAAAGCCAAAGGCTCGGATGTGGCAGGCGAGGCCAATGTGATGATTTTCCCGAACCTCGATGCGGGCAACATCGGCTACAAGATTGCCCAGCGCATCGGCGGAGCCGAGGCCATCGGCCCAGTGCTGCAGGGTCTGGCCAAACCCGCAAATGACCTCAGCCGTGGCTGCACTGCCGCGGATGTGACCAATATGATCGCCGTGACCGTCCTGCAGGTCGCGCGTTAATCCAGGAGAGCTTTCCATGAACCAGCCAGTCCTCGACCTGAGCCCGAAAGTCTCCGATGAGGTGCGCAAGACCACCTGTTACATGTGCGCCTGCCGCTGCGGCATCAACGTGCACATGAAAGACGGCAAAGTCGCGTACATCGAAGGCAACAAAGATCACCCCGTGAACCAGGGCGTGCTCTGCGCCAAGGGCTCGGCGGGCATCATGCAGGTCAACGCCCCCTCGCGTCTGCGCAAACCGCTGAAGCGTGTGGGCGAGCGCGGCTCCGGCGAGTTCGAAGAGATCGAATGGGACGAGGCCCTGAAAATCGCCACCGAATGGCTGGCACCGGTGCGCCGCGACAACCCGTCGAAACTCGCCTTCTTTACGGGTCGTGACCAGTCGCAGTCGTTCACCTCCTTCTGGGCACAGAACTTCGGCACCCCGAACTACGCTGCCCACGGAGGCTTCTGCTCGGTCAACATGGCCGCGGCGGGCATCTACACCATGGGCGGGGCCTTCTGGGAATTCGGCCAGCCGGACTGGGATCACACCAAACTCTTCATGCTCTTCGGCGTGGCCGAGGATCACGACAGTAACCCGATCAAAATGGGCATCGGCAAAATCAAGGCGCGCGGCGCACGGGTGATCGGTGTTAACCCGATCCGCACCGGCTACAACGCTGTGGCCGACGACTGGGTCGGCATCACGCCCGGCACCGACGGTCTCTTTATCCTGGCGATGATCCACTGCCTGATGAAAGCAGGCAAAATGGACCTCAACTATCTCGCGCAATACACTAATGCGCCGGTGCTGGTGATCAACAACCCGGGCGCTGCCGATCATGGCCTGCTGATGCGGGACGGGAACGGCAAAGAGCTGGTGATCGATCGCGTGACCGGCAAGCTCACGCCCTTTGACCAGCCCGGCGTCAAACCAGACCTCGCCGCCACGTATGAGGCAGACGGCCGGACCCACCGCCCCGTCTTCCACCAGATGGCGGATATGTATCTCGATGATCAATACGCGCCGGAAAACGTGGCCGACCGCTGTGGCATCCCCGCCGACCGCATCCGTGCCATCGCCGCAGAACTGGCCCGCGTGGCCTTCGAGGAAAGCTTCGAGCTTGATCACGCCTGGACCGATTTCCGCGGCGAAAAGCACGACAAAATGATCGGCCGTCCTGTGTCGTTCCACTCCATGCGCGGCATCTCCGCCCACGCCAACGGGTTCCAGACCTGCCGCGCCCTGCACACCCTGCAGATCATCCTGGGCACCGTCGAAGTGCCCGGCGGCTTCCGGTTCAAACCGCCCTATCCGAAACCGGCCACGGCGCACCCGAAACCGCACTGCAAGGTCACACCGGACACGCCCCTCGACGGCCCGCACCTGGGCTTTGTGCACGGCCCCGACGATCTGGCGCTCTGCGAAGACGGCTCGCCCGCGCGCATCGACAAGGCCTTCACCTGGGAAAATCCCATGTCCAGCCACGGGCTGATGCACATGGTGATCTCCAACGCCTACGCGGGTGATCCTTACAAAATCGACGTGCTGTTCATGTATATGGCCAACATGTCCTGGAACTCCTCGATGAACACCCGTGGTGTGATCGACATGCTGACGGACAAGGACCAGAACGGCGACTACGTCATCCCGAAACTGATCTATTCGGATGCCTACAGCTCCGAGATGGTCGCCTATTCCGATCTGGTGCTGCCCGACACGACCTATCTGGAACGCCATGACTGTATCTCGCTGCTGGACCGTCCGATCTGCGAAGCCGACGCCGCCGCGGATGCGATCCGCTGGCCCGTGATCGAGCCCGACCGCGACGTCAAAGGCTTCCAGTCCATGCTCTGCGAGCTGGGCGCGATGCTGGGCCTGCCGGGCTTTGTGAACGAGGATGGCAGCCAGAAATACGCGGATTACGGTGACTATATCGTCAACCACCAGCGCAAACCGGGCATCGGCCCGCTGGCCGGATTCCGCGGCGAAAACGGTGACCAGTCCGGCCGCGGTGAGGTAAACCCCAACCAGCTGGACCGCTACATTGAAAACGGCGGCTTCTTTGTCGAACACATCCCCGATGGGGCGAATTACTACAAACCCTGGAACGCCGCATACCAGGACTGGGCTGTGGGCATGGGGCTTTACGACAAACCCGAACCCTATCTCTTCTCGCTCTACTCTGAGCCGATGCGCCGCTTCCAGCTGGCCGCAGAGGGGCATGGCGACCGCCAGCCGCCCGAATACCTGCGCGCCCGCATCAGAGAGAAAATGTCGCCCCTGCCGATCTGGTATTCTTCCGAGGAAGAAAACAAGGTCGATGAATTCCCGGTCACGGCCCTCACCCAGCGCCCGATGGCGATGTACCACTCCTGGGGGTCCCAGAACGCCTGGCTCAGACAACTGCACGGCCACAACCCGCTTTATCTGCCCACAAAGCTGATGCGCGAAAACAACCTCTCGGACGGCGACTGGGCAAAGGTGACATCGCCACACGGCGAGATCACGGTACCCGTCCTGGAAATGGCCGCGCTCAACGAAAACACGGTCTGGACCTGGAACGCGATCGGCAAACGCAAGGGCGCCTGGGCGCTCGAGGAAAACGCACCCGAAGCCACCCGCGGCTTCCTGCTCAATCACCTCATCCACGAACTGTTGCCCCCCAAAGGCGACGGTCTGCGCTGGGCCAACTCTGATCCGATCACCGGCCAGGCCGCCTGGTTCGACCTCAAGGTACGGATCGAAAAAGCCACACCACCGGACGAATCCAAACCCGGTTTTGACGCGATAAAATCGCCCGTCGGCAAAGGTCCCAAAGACCTGAAATGGAAGGTGGGCAAATGACCATTCTTCTGGCCGGAAATATCCCGGGGTCCGGGGCAGCGCCCCGGAAAATCCTTCTTAACAACACCCTGCACCACCGCACGCGGCGCACCGACGTAATACCGACGTTAAACCGACACGATACCGACGCCGCACCGACGGCCAGAAAAGAGGGCCTAAAATGACCACTCTGCCAGCACATACCGACAAGAAACTGGGCCTCGTGATCGACCTCGATACCTGCGTCGGCTGCCACGCCTGCGTGATCTCCTGCAAAGGCTGGAACACCGAAAACTACGGCGCGCCCCTGTCGGATCAGAACGCTTACGGCGCCGACAACAACGGCACCTTCCTCAACCGCGTGCACTCCTTCGAGGTCCAGCCCGAAGGCGACGCCGCCGCCCAGCTTATCCACTTCCCCAAGTCCTGCCTGCACTGCGAGGACGCGCCCTGCGTGACCGTCTGCCCGACCGGTGCCAGCTACAAACGGGTCGAGGACGGCATCGTTCTGGTGAACGAATCCGACTGTATCGGCTGCGGCCTCTGCGCCTGGGCCTGCCCTTACGGCGCGCGCGAACTCGACCAGGCCGAAGGCGTGATGAAGAAGTGCACGCTCTGCGTCGACCGGATCTATAACGAGAACCTGCCCGAGGAAGACCGCCAGCCTGCCTGTGTGCGCACCTGCCCCGCCGGTGCCCGTCATTTTGGTGATCTGGGCGATCCCGACAGCGACGTCAGCAAGCTGGTCGCCGAGCGTGGTGGCATGGACCTGATGCCCGAGCAGGGCACCAAACCTGTGAACAAATACCTGCCCCCGCGGCCCAAGGACGAGATGCCGGAATTCGATGTACTGGCCCCCTTCCTGGAACCTGTGGCAGAGGAGCCCAAAGGCTTCCTCGGCTGGCTTGACAAAACACTGGAGAAACTCTGATGCATCCCGCACCTTCCGTCATTTTCTTCACTGTTTTCAGCGGCCTGGGCTTTGGCCTGCTGACCTGGCTGGGCCTTGGCTACCCTGCAGTCACCGGCTGGACAGCCTTCGCGTTCTTCGCCATCGCCTACGCCATGGCCGTGGGCGGTCTTCTGTCTTCGACCTTCCACCTTGGCCGGCCCGAACGGGCGATCAAAGCCTTCACTCAATGGCGCTCCAGCTGGCTCAGCCGCGAAGCCTGGTGCGCTGTAGGTGCACTGGTGGTCATGGGCCTGTATGGCGCGGGCCTCGTGTTTCTGGGCGAACGCTACAGCCTGCTCGGCATCATCGGAGCTGCCCTGTCGATGGCTACTGTTTTCACCACCTCGATGATCTACACCCAGCTGAAAACCATCCCGCGCTGGAACATGCCCGTCACACCGGTCAAGTTCCTGTCGCTTTCGCTGGCAGGTGGCGCACTGCTCTCCGGCCAGGTTACCGCAGCGCTCGTGCTGCTGGTCATCGCGGGTGCCGTGCAGCTGGTCACATGGAACATGGGCGACAAAGCTCTCGCAGGCTCCGGAACCAACATGGCCTCTGCCACCGGACTGGGAAGCATCGGCAGTGTCCGCGCTTTTGAGCCACCACACACCGGCACCAACTATCTGCTGCGCGAATTCGTGCACGAGATCGGCCGTAAACACAGCCAGAAACTGCGGATCATTTCGCTGGTTCTGATGGTCGTGCTGCCGGTTGTACTGCTCTCGCTGCCGTTCTCACATTTCCTGGCGCTGCTCGCCGTGATCAGCCACGTGGCAGGCGTCCTGACCGCGCGCTGGCTCTTCTTTGCAGAGGCCGAACACGTGGTCGGCCTTTACTACGGCAAACGCTGAAGCGGCATCCGCCGTTCGACGATCCGCGCCATAATGGACGCGCCAACGGGCAGGATCTCCTCGCCCAGAACAAAGCCCGGGTTGTGCAGCGGCAGCGTGCCGCTGTGCCCCAGGCTGCAATAGGCCCCCGGCACCACGCGCAGCATGTCGGCGAAGTCCTCGGACCCTGTGGTGGGCGCATCGTCTGCTGAGACATTCTCCGGCCCCACGATGTCTGCCGCCGCTTCCACATAGGCCTCTGACAGGTCGTCATCGTTGATCAGCACATCGAACACCGGGCGCAGATCGAGATGAATTTTCACGCCATGTGCCACGGCATAGCCATCACAGATGGCCTGCATCCGGTCAGCCGCAATCCGGTATATTTCATCGCGGAAATACCGGATCGTCCCGGCAAGGGTCGCAGTGCCCGGAACAACGTTGTAGGCCGAGCCCGCATTCATCTGCGTCACCGACAGCACACAGGTATCCTGCGGCGGGATGTTGCGCGCCAGCACTGTGTTCAGCTCGGTCGCAAGGCTGGCGGCCACCATCAGCGCATCACGGGATTCGTCGGGGTGTGCGGCATGGCTGCCTGTCCCTTCAACCCGGATGTCAAAGAACGCCGCCCCTGCAAGTGCTGCACCTTTGCAGATGCCGAATTTTCCCGGAACACCCGTCGGATAATTGTGCATTCCGTAAATCTCGTCACAGGGAAACCGCTCAAAAAGCCCGTCCGCGATCATGCCCCGCGCACCGCCAAGCCCCTCTTCGGCGGGCTGAAAAATCAGTACTGCGGTCCCGTCAAAATCGCGCGTTGCCGCCAGGTGCTTTGCCGCACCCAGTAGCATTGTTGTATGCCCGTCGTGCCCGCAGGCATGCATCACCCCGTCGTTCTCAGAAGCCCAGGCCAGCCCGGTATCCTCAACGATCGGCAGCGCATCCATATCGGCACGCAGCCCCACGCGCCGGTTGCCCTGACCCCGCCCGTGCACAAGTGCCACAACACCCGTACCGGCAATGCCGGTGGTGATCTCATCCACGCCGTAGGCCTGCAGTTTCTCGGCCACAATGCGGCTGGTGCGGCTCTCCTGGAAACCAATCTCCGGATGCGCATGCAGGTCGCGGAAAACCGCAATCAGTTCGTCTTCGCTCGCAGCAATTTCAGGCAGGATATTCATGGGCAACGCTCCGGTGTGAGAATACCGGCAACTATGATCAGCTGTGCGCCCGCGTCAACAACGGGTGGGGCGCTGGCCCCACCCGGAATTTCAGTTCATCAGACCCGCGTGACGCAGGCCGTTGTCCACCAGCGCGCGTGTGTCGTCCGACAGACCCGTCAGCGGCAGGCGCACTTCGTCCGAGCACAGATCAAGCTGTGACATCGCGTATTTCACGCCCACGAGGCCCGGCTCGGTAAAGATCGCCTTGTGCAGCGGCATCAGACGGTCCTGGATCTCCAGCGCCGAGGCGTAGTCACCGGCAAGACAGGCGGCCTGCATCTGGCTCAGCAGACGCGGTGCCACATTTGCTGTAACCGAAATACAGCCCGTGCCGCCCTGTGCGTTAAAGCCATGCGCGGTCGCATCCTCACCCGACAGCTGGATAAAGTCCGGCCCGCAGGTGATCCGCTGATCACAGACCCGCGCCAGATCGCCGGTAGCGTCTTTGACGCCGACAATGCGGGGCAGTTCGGCCAGTTTACCCATAGTCTCCGGGCTCATATCCACGACCGAGCGGCCGGGGATGTTGTAGATGATGATCGGCAGTTCGGCACAGTCATGCAGGGCTGTAAAATGCGCGATCAGCCCGGACTGGGTGGGCTTGTTGTAGTATGGCGTCACCACCAGCGCGGCATCTGCGCCAACAGATTCGGCATGGCGCACCAGGCGGATTGCCTCGGTGGTGTTGTTGGAACCTGCGCCCGCGATGACCGGCACGCGGCCGGCTGCGGCCTTGACGACCTCCTCGACCACTACCTCGTGTTCGCGGTGTGTCAGGGTCGGGCTTTCGCCGGTTGTTCCCACCGGAACAAGGCCGTTACTGCCCTCTCCGATATGCCATTCGACGAGTTTCTTGAGTGTCTCCAGATCCAGCTCGCCGTTCCGAAACGGCGTGACGAGGGCAGGCATTGAGCCTTTGAACATGTTCACGCTCCTTTTAGTTGTGGCCGGCAAATGGCCTGGGTTTTACCATCTTTTAAGCACGATCGTGATTTGATCGTGTTCAGTGACGGTCTATGCTCAGAGGCTCTAGCCTTCAAACGTTGGGAAATGCAAGTGATCAGACGCCAGCTGATGATTCTCGGGCTCGTTTTATTGACGGCTCTGCCTGCGGCAGCTGAACGGCCCCGGCCGCTTGCACTGGCTTTTGATGCGCTGCGCAGCGGCAACTGGCAGGATGCCGCGCGTGTTGCGGCCAAGGATGGCGATATTGCCGCTGACATCGTCGAATGGGCGCGCCTGCGTGATGGGCGTGGCTCTGCGGCCGAGGTCACAGCCTTCCTGTCGCGCCGACCGGACTGGCCGGGTGAAAGACTTCTGCGCCGCAAGTCCGAGGAAGCGATTTCGCGCGCGGGTACCGCCACAGTAACCGCCTTCTTTTCTGACACTCCGCCGCAGACCCCGGCGGGTGTTCTCGCTTTTGCCGATGCCCGCAATGATGTAGGTGTACCGGAAGAAGCGCGCGCACTAGTTGTAAATGCCTGGCGAAACTTCCCGATGAGCGCGGACGAACAGGCGACGTTTCAGTCACGCTTCGGGGGGTACCTGCGCGGGCACCACGATGCGCGGCTCGATACAATGCTGTGGCGAGGGTCCTACAGCAACGCGCGCCGCATGTTCCCGCTGGCCTCCGACGGCGCTGTTGCGGCCGCAAAAGCGCGCATTGCACTGCGCGAGGGAGAGAAGGGCGTAGACGGGCTGATCGCATCGGTACCGTCATCACATGCAAACAGTGGCGGGCTGCAGTACGACAGGTTCATCTGGCGCGCCCGCAAGGGACGCACAGACGATGCCAAAGCGCTGCTGCGCGCCACGTCGGTCAGTGCAGAGGCGCTCGGACGGCCCGGCGACTGGGCGAACCGGCGCAGATCACTCGCCCGGGACGAAATGCGCAACGGCGACCCGGAGCGGGCCTATGAACTGGCGTCGCGACATTTTCTGGAAGCAGGCTCTGATTACGCAGATCTCGAATGGCTTTCAGGGTTCATTGCCCTGCGCAAGCTGAAGGAACCGGAGACAGCGCTGAAGCATTTTGAGAACCACAGCGCAGCGGTGAAATCGCCCATTTCGAGGGGCCGTGCGGGCTACTGGCGCGGTCGCGCGCTGGAAGCGATGGGCGATGTGGCTGCGGCGGATCAGGCGTATCTGGACGCCGCGCAATACCAGACATCCTTTTACGGTCTGCTGGCGGCGGAACGTGCCGGTGTCGCCTTTGACATGGATCTTGCCGGTGAAACGGCGGTCGGCGACTGGCGTCAGTCTGCGCTGGTATCCGATGACGTTTTTCAGGCCGGGCTGCTGCTCCAGGCCTCCGGTGAGCTGAGCCTGGCGGAGCGGTTCTGGACGCACCTGACGGAAAGCCTGGACCGCAATGACGCGGGTCTGCTGGCACAGGCCGCGCTTGATCTGGAAGAACCACACCTTGCGGTGATGATCGGCAAACGCGCGGCGCGCCAGGCTATCGTTATACCGGGCGGGTATTACCCGCTGCACCCTGTGGCACGTCAGGATCTGCCGATGGCCCCGGAAATGACCCTCGCCATTGCCCGTCGCGAGAGCGAATTTGATCCGTCCGTGCAAAGCGGTGTCGGCGCGCGCGGCCTGATGCAGATCATGCCCGCCACCGGGCGCGAGGTTGCAAAACGCCTTGGGCGGCTGCAGCGGCACACCACGGACCGTATGATCACCGACCCGGCGTATAACGCGGAGCTGGGTGCTACCTATCTTTCGGTGATGGCTGGCCGGTTCCGCGGCAATGTCGTGATGATGTCCGCAGCCTACAACGCCGGTCCCAGCCGGCCGGACCGCTGGATGCAAACCTACGGCGATCCGCGGCGCGGCACCGTGGATATCGTGGACTGGATTGAACACATCCCTTTCCGTGAAACCCGCAACTATGTGATGCGGGTCGCAGAAAGTCTGCCGGTCTACCGCGCGATGCTGGGCGGGGACCCTATGCCTGTGCCCTTCACCGAGGAGCTGACCGGTTCAACGCTGCTGGCGTTCGCGCCAAAGGGTGAATAATCCGGCTCCCACGATCACCAGCGCACCGACCGCAACCTCCGGGCGGATGTTTTCACCAAACACCAGCAAGCCGATGGCCGCTGCAAAAACCAGCTGGAAGTAGGCAAAGGGCTGTATGGCACTCGCTTCGGCCAGCTCGTAACACCGGATCAGCAGCCAGTGACCCAGCGCGCCCGTGACACACAGCACCGACATCCAGGCCCAGTTCGGGGCCGACATCGGCTCCCACAGCCAGAGGCCCGGTCCGGTCAGCACCACAGCACCCACGGTGCCGGTCCAGAAAAAGCTCGTTGCCGTGGTGTCCAGCCGCGCCGCAAACCGGGTCAGCAGCGCATAAAGCGCAAACATCGCTGAGGCCACAAGCGGGACAATCGCGGCCGGATCAAAAACGCCAACCCCGGGCTGCAGGATGATCATGACACCCACGAACCCGGCAGCAATCGCCAGCCAGCGGCGCCAGCCCACCCGCTCGCCCAGGACCGGTCCGCTGAGTGCGGCCACAAAAAGTGGATAACAGGCAAAAACCGCGTGGCTTTCCACCAGTCCCAAGAGCGTAAAGCCAGCCACCATCACACAAACCTCTGTGGCCAGCAGAAAGCCCCGAAAAGCCTGCAGAACCGGTTGTTTCGTCGCCGCAGCCGCTCGGATGCCACCCGCTTTTCGAGCGGCCACGGCCACCACGAATGCGGCAAAAAACCAATAGCGGATCATAATGACCATGATCACATTGTAGCTTCCCGCGAGGTGGCGCGAGATGCCATCCTGCAGAGCAAATACGAATGTGGTCAGCAGCATCAGAAGCACCGCCGCGCGCAGATTGTCGGGCTTCGTCATGATCGCAGCACGCCCCGGCTCATATGCCGTTTGCGTCCATAACCGGGGCTGCGCGTTACCTCAAAACCGGCAGCCTCCAACCCGCGCCGCACAAAACCTGCGGCAGTGTAGGTCGCAAAACTGCCCCCTGCGCGGGTGTGCGCCCCAACCTCGAGCATCAGTGAGGGCGACCAGAGGTCCGGGTTTTTCGCCGGAGAAAACCCGTCGAGAAACCAGGCATCGGCCAGACCTTCCCATGCGGGCAGGGTCTCGTTTGCATCGCCGGTCAGCACGTTCAGATGCACCTCGGGCAGGATTTCGGCGCGACATCCCTCCGGGCCCCAGTGTGCCACCAGCAATCCGGCAGGGTCGCACAGCTCCGGAAAGGCACTCAATGCGCGCTGCATGTCTGTGACCGACATCGGAAAAGCTTCAAACGAGGTGAAGGTCAGAGGACCCGGGGCTCCTGCCGCCTGCCAGGCCAGAACCGTGGTCAGAAAATTCAGGCCGGTGCCAAAGCCAAGCTCGGCAATATGAAATCCTGGACCGAAACGCGCAGGCAGGTCATTGCCGTCAAGAAACACATGCCGCGTTTCGGCCAGACCGTTTTCAAGACTGAAGTAAGGATCATCGAACTGTTCAGATACCGGCACGTCTCCGGGTTTCCAGCTCAGTTCAGCCGTCTGGTTCTGCACGGTTCAGCCCTGTAAGATGTCAGCAGTCAGGCGGGACACTGGGACAGAAGGCAGTCTTTGGCAATGGTCGATATTACAGTCCGCGGCGCGGGCATTCTGGGGCTGAGCATCGCCTGGATCTGTACCGAACGCGGCGCAACCGTGCAGGTCATCGATCCGAACGGTCCCGCCGCGGGCAGCAGCGGGGGTGTTGTCGGTGCACTGGCGCCGCATGTCCCGGAAAACTGGAACCCGAAAAAAGCCTTCCAGCTCGACAGTCTGCTGGCAGCGGCGACCTTCTGGCAACGCGCGCGGGACGCAGGCGGTGTTGATCCCGGGTATCTGCGCAGTGGCAGGCTGCAACCCATAGCGGACGAACATGCGCGGCAGATCGCGGAGAACCGGCGCAACACAGCCCGCGCGCTGTGGAAGGATCATGCGGTCTGGGCCGTTGAACCGGTACCGGATGATCCGTGGGGGCCGGCAAGCCCCTCGGGGTATGTGATCCGCGATACGCTCAGCGCGCTGATCCATCCCCGCCAGGCCTGTATGGCACTGGTCGCCGCCCTTGAGACACGGGGCGTCGGGGTGATGCCCACAGGCGCAGACAGCGGGCGTATCGTCTGGGCCGCCGGCGTTGCCGGTCTGGAAATGCTGAACGAACGCCACCACCGGGCGGTCGGAAACGGCGTGAAAGGGCAGGCAGCCGTCCTGCAGCACGACGCGGCCGGGCGCCCACAGCTCTTCGCAGATGGGGTGCACATTATCCCGCACCTCAACGGCACGGTGGCAATCGGATCGACCTCAGAGCGGGAATACGAAGACCCGACGTCGACTGACGAACAGCTTGATGCGCTGGTGGACAAAGCCCGCAGGCTGGTGCCTGCACTTGCCAATGCGCCGGTCGTCGAACGCTGGGCGGGTGTGCGGCCGCGGGCGCGCAGTCGTGCGCCAATGCTGGGGTCATGGCCGGACCGGCCCGGACATTTCATTGCAAACGGCGGGTTCAAGATCGGGTTTGGGATGGCGCCAGGGATCGCCGCGGTCATGGCCGATCTCGTTCTGGAAGACCGCGACACCATTCCGGACGGATTCGGCGTCAGCGCGTCGCTATGACCTGACCACGGCAGTGGCTTCCATACACTGCCGCCCGTCTGACGCGCGCACCCACAACCGCGTACCATTGCGGCAGAGTTCTGCCGTCTCATGGTGCATGAGCGGCGCTGTCGCGCGAAAGGCAAACCGTTCAAGCGGCCCAAGCTCAGCTGCGGCGAACAGCATCAGTTTCTGCGCCAGCAGCGGGCCGTGCACCACCAGACCGTCATAGCCTTCGGCCTCGCGCGCATAGGTTTCGTCGTAATGAATTCGGTGCCCATTGAAGGTCAGCGCGGAATACCGGAAGAGCTGCGTGCTCGTGAACGCTGCGGGCTGCATTGTCTCTTCGTCCGTCGCGGCCACCGGCGCCACAGGGCGCGCGGCCTCTGCACGGGCCTGCTCGCGGTAAACGAGGTCCTGCCATTCAGTCACGCAGAGCTGTCCGTCCTGCCGGATTTCATGGCGTAGCGTTACCAGCGCCAGCGGACCACTGCGGCCCGTTTTGCGCGCCAGATTTTCACATATACTCGTTTTCTCAGCCGCCACCCCCGCCCGGAAAGGCGCGCCAAAAACCAGCCGGCCGCCGGCCCACATCCGGCGTGGCAACCCGGTCTCCGGGATCAGACCGCCAGGGCGGGGATGACCGTCCGCACCAAGCTCGGACGCAGGGCGCGCATCCCAGAAATAAAGCTGATGAAAAAAGGGTGGCAGCGGATCACCGGCGGAAATGTGCCCCGGCACCCCCAGTGTTGCCAGCAATGCATTCGCGCGCGCCGGGTCAACCGTGTCGCTTTGACTTGTCGCGGGCGACGTTGCATCCTGCATGCGCATAACCTTTCCTGCGAAACAGGTGCCATGAGCCAGAGCGAATTTCAATGCCGTGTCAGGACCTTCGACCATCTCGTGCTGACCGTCGCCAGCATTCCGGAATCCGTCAGATTTTATACCCAGGTGCTTGGCATGCGCGGGCGTCAGTTTGATGCAGCAGACGGCTCACGCCGCTGGGCGCTGACCTTTGGCCAGAATAAGATCAACCTGCACCAGAAAGGCCGCGAATTTGAACCGAAGGCGGCACACGCGCACCCCGGGACAGCGGATCTGTGTTTTCTGACGGATGCCCCGCTGGACGAATGGCTTGAGCATCTGGCCGTGCATCAGGTTGATATCGTGGACGGCCCGGTAGACCGCTCCGGTGCCACAGGGCCGATCCGGTCGGTCTATCTGCGCGATCCTGACGGCAATCTGATCGAGGTATCTGTACCGGCAGACTAGCGGCTGATTTCGGCGGCCAGCGCCTGCATCAGCGTGGTCAGTTCGCGCACATAGGTTTCGCCGGTCAGGCGTCCGTCAGCGTCAAACTGATTTGCACAATCCGCCAGATGGATTTCAGGTCCCTGCAGAATGCGCGGGCGAAACGGGACCATAAAACCGCGCAGCACCATCTGCGCGCGTTCTCCGCCAGCGCGCCCTGCCGCAGCTGACATCACAGCGACTGGTTTTCCCGCCCAGGGCTTACCATCTGTTCTGCTGACCCAGTCGAGCGCATTCTTGAGCGCACCAGAGGGTCCCTTGTTGTATTCAGGCGTCGAAATGATCACGGCATCCGCCACACCGATCATATCGGACAGCATCTGCACCTCCGCCGGAATACCCTTCGCGGCCTCGGCATCGCCGTCATAGAGCGGCAGATCAATGTCCCCCATTTCGAAATTGCAGTCGCCGAACAGACGCGCTGCTTCTCGGACCAGCTTTGTGTTTGCGGAATCCGCCCGGAGCGAGCCGGAAATACCCAGCACTCTGATATCAGTCATTTTCTCATCCGTTGATCACCACTCAGCCAGAAAAGGTGGAACGGCACTGGGCAAAAGCAAGGGGCCACGCGTTTCCGCATGGCCCCCGAGTGTTGTTTGCTTGCTATTGTCAGGCAGCCGGTGTCGGCAGAATGACAATCTCGACCCTGCGGTTCTGAGCTTTGCCTGACGCGTTCAGGTTGCTCGCAACAGGTTGCGTCTCACCACGCCCGACCGTCTGAATCCGCTGGCCGGGGACGCCTGCATTCAGAAGTACGGATGCAACGGAACTTGCGCGCCGTTCTGACAGCTGCTGGTTGTACCCTGCATCGCCGTCACTGTCGGTGTGCCCGACGACCTGGATCGTGGATTGCGGGTATTGCTGCAGGCTGTCGGCAACGGCATAGAGATCGTTCTGCAGGTCCGGGCGCACGGCAAAGCTGTCTGTGGCAAACAGCAGGTCCTGTGGCATGGAAACGATCAGCCGGTCGCCGGTGTTGGTGATCGAAACGCCGCTGTCGAGCTGCCTGCGCAGCTCCGCTTCCTGCTTATCAAGGTTGTAACCGGCCGCGCCGCCCACTGCGGCACCTAGGGCGGCACCCAGAAGGGTCGCCTCCGTATCGCCGCCGACAATCTGACCCGCGATGGCGCCAACGCCCGCGCCGATCAGTGCGCCCTGCTGTGTCTTGGGATTGCTGGAACCAGCGCCGATCTGGCCGGGATCAGTGCACGCAGCCAGTGCAAGTGTGCCCGCAAGGGCGAGAGCTGCCGGGGTTTTTAAACGTGTCATATTCGTACTGCCTTCAATGGTTGCAGCCCCGTTCGGGCGAGGCGTCGTTGTAAGAACGCACTATATATGGGCGTGGTTCCGCCGCAAACAAAGGGGAATTTCCGCCAGGCAGAAACCCGCCACTGTCACGTTTCAGTGTTCGGCGTGGACCGTTTCCATCGCCAGCATGGCCCGTTTCATGGGAAGGCCCCAGTGATATCCGCCCAGGCCACCGGATTTCCGAAGCGCCCGGTGGCAGGGGATCAGCCAGCTGATCGGGTTTCGGCCAACGGCAGTGCCAACGGCACGCACAGCGCGCGGCGCTCCCACAACGCGGGCGATCTCGGAATAGGTTGTGACCTGGCCCGACGGGATACTCAGCAGCGCTTCCCATACTTTGATCTGGAAAGGGGCACCGATCAGAAAAAGGGGTGCTGTATCCAGTGTGCCGTCGCCGGCCCCGAAGGCCTGCAATACCCAGGGACGCAGCATCATGGGATCCTCCCTGAATTCCGCCCGGGGCCAGCGGCCTACCAGGTCTTCGAACGCGGCTTCACTGCCCATTTCTGCTGCAAATCCGATGCCGCATATGCCTTTTTCCGTCCCCATAACGATTGCAGCTCCGAACGGGCTTTCGAACCAGCCCCAGAAGATGGTCAACCCATCGCCTTTGCGGGCATAGTCGCCCGGGCTCATGGCCTCCCAGCGCAGAAAAAGATCGTGCAGCCTGCCCGAACCGGACAGACCCACTGACTGCGACACCTCAAGCGTTGTGAACCGGTCAGCCAGCAGAGATTTCGCGTGTCCCAGCATCAGATACTGCTGATACCGCTTGGGCGAAACGCCGACCCACCTTGAGAAAACGCGCTGAAAATGCGCGGGGCTCATGCCCATGTCGGCGGCGATGCTCTCAAGAGAGACGTTTTCCTCGGCGCTGTCGATCATCTCGATTGCGCGACGGATCACCTGGTAGTGGTAAGCCGTTTCAGGCGTGTCCGGTATCTGGCTGTGCTGTGTCATGCATCCAGAATAAGGGCTCTGAACCGGCGTTTCGACCCGAAACCTGCGGATTAGGCGGTTTGATCAAGCATCGTTTGGCGCGGCAGCGTCTCTGCGATTCTTTTCGCCGCTTCGTGACGCCGGACCCAGGGCAGCACAGTGCGGCTGCCATGCCCGTCCGGCCCAAGAGCCTGCTGTATCTCCGGTGGCAACAGGGGGATCGTCGCGGGCGAGGCGTGCATGGTCTCGACCCAGGTACCTTCAGCCAGGATCAGTTCATGCGACGCGCACAGGATCGTTGTCAGGGTTGTACGGCGTGGCGGCCGCAGCGTGACGGCGAGACCATTGTCCGCAAGCGCCTGTGACGGAGCCAGAACCCCGTCGGGCTCCAGACGAAACCGCAGGCCACCGGTCACCCGAAGATCATGTGTTGGCAGGTCAGGTCCAAGCGTGCCGGCCGGAATGCACAGCAAGCCGCATCCGGCGTTCCGGCGCATAACGCCGGGATCAACACGGCGTCTGCCGATCCAGAGGATTGGCTGAAAACCGTTATCACGCGTAAGAACCCGGTCAGAGGTTTCGAGCCATTCAACGGGAATTTCACCGTCCTCAGTCTCAACCATTGTGCCCGGACCAAGGTGCGCCACGGCCCCGGCCATATCGTCCGCCAGTGCGTGGTCAGTCACCGGGTTCCGGCCACTGACAACCTCAAATGGCGTCCCGCGCGCCATCGCAACAGGGCACAGAAACGCCACTGTCTTTTCGTTCCGCAGTACACGGAACAGCGTCAGACCCGATCCGTCACCTGCCCTCAGGGACGTATGACCGTCGAAGGGTACCTGCCACACAGCATCCGCCGATTGCGCGGTTGCGCCCACGGACAGATCCACCGGCATATCAAATGGACCGGAAACGGAGCCCTCAAGTGTCAGAGTGCGCCGTTCGGGATCAAAAATTAGCGCCTCAGGTGCGCAGAAAAAACGCTCCGAAAAAGTCATGTTGGCTCCGTCTGGGTGAGTCTGCGCATTCTGCCAGAGCCGGGCGCACAGGCACATCACAAAAAACCTGACATTTGTCTTTGGTTTTAGTTATCGCGCCGGCGTTGCGCTTGCCCCGCCGGGCAATTCCCCGCATAACGCAGCACCATGGCAAAACAACTCGGCTATCATACGATCCGCGAGATTTTCACCCGCTTTCAGGAGGGAGACCCGGCCCCGAAAGGGGAGCTGGAACATGTGAACGTCTACACACTGGTCGTGGCAGTTGCGCTCAGCGCTCAGGCCACGGATGCCGGGGTCAATAAAGCGACGCGAAAACTGTTTCAGATCGCGGACACGCCGGAAAAGATGCTGGCGCTTGGCCTTGAGGGGCTGACTGAACACATCAAAACCATCGGGCTTTACCGGCAAAAGGCCAAGAATGTCATGAAGCTCAGCCAGATTCTGGTCGATGACTACGGCGGTGTCGTGCCCAACAGCCGCGCCGCGCTGCAGGGTCTGCCGGGTGTCGGGCGCAAGACGGCAAATGTGGTGCTGAACATGTGGTGGCAGCAGCCTGCACAGGCGGTCGACACCCACATCTTCCGGCTCGGGAACCGGTCCGGCATTGCGCCCGGCAAAACTGTCGAAGCGGTTGAGCGCGCCATCGAAGACAACATACCGGCTGATTTTCAGCTGCACGCACACCACTGGATGATCCTGCACGGGCGCTACCACTGCAAAGCGCGCAAGCCGCAGTGCCCGACCTGCGTCATCCGTGATCTCTGCTCATTTGAGGACAAAACCGAATGAAACAATACAAGCTCGTGGGGATCGGCAACGCGGTTGTCGATGTGATCAGCCACGCCGATGACAGCTTTCTCGACCATATGGGAATCGAAAAGGGCATTATGCAGCTCGTGGAGCGCGACCGGTCAGAAGCGCTTTATGGCTCCATGTCAGACCGCCTGCAGACACCGGGTGGCGCTGTAGCCAATACGGTTGCAGGTGTCGGCGCGCTTGGTCTGCAGACAGCTTTTATCGGACGGGTCCGCGATGACGCCCTCGGGAAATTCTACGCCAGCGCCATGACAGACAACGGGATTGATTTCGTCAATCCGCCGGTCGTGGACGGGGAAACGCCGACGTCCCGCTGTATGATCTTTGTCACGCCCGACGGTGAACGGTCGCTCAATACCTACCTCGGCATCTCCACCGGTCTGACGTCTGACGATGTGCCGGTCGAAGTCTCCGGGAACACACAGATCATGTTCCTTGAGGGATATCTCTTTGACCATGACGCGGGCAAAACTGCTTTCCGCGAAGCAGCGCGGGCGACCAAGGCCGGCAACGGCGTGGCCGGTATCGCCATCTCAGATCCGTTCTGCGTTGAACGTCACCGCGCGGATTTCCTGTCGCTGATCGAGCATGATCTCGACTATGTCATCGGGAACGAGCACGAGATCAAATCCCTGTTTGAAACCGATGACCTGGAACTGGCACTGGGCAAAACCGCCGACATCTGCCCACTGGTCGTCTGCACCCGGTCCGGCGACGGCGTTTCGGTCATCTCGGACGGCAAGCGCTATGACATCCCGGTTCAGGAGGTCACGCCTGTAGATGCAACCGGTGCCGGCGATCAGTTTGCCGCGGGTTTTCTTTATGGTCTAGCCACATCGCGCGACATCGAAACCTGCGCCCGAATGGGCAACGCCTGTGCTGCGGAAGTTATCAGCCATATCGGACCACGCCCGCAAAAAGACATGATGGACGTGTTCCGCGCCGAAGGCCTGGTCTGAGCATGCTGCCGGACGGGTTTCATGACATTCCGCCGGGCAAGGTGGCGATGATCGTCACCCATCTGGAAATGACTGAGCCGGCAGCAACCAGGCCTGTGGCACTGCCGCAGGGTGTCACCTTTCACCGTGTGACGCCCGGTCCGGAATGGTACCGCGACATTTTCAAACGCGTCGGCTCGCAGGACTGGCTCTGGTACGGCCGGCTGCGCAAGACCGATGCAGAACTGATGGAAATTCTGGGCGATCCGGACGTTGAGGTTTACACGCTGCGCCGCGACGGTGCGGACGAAGCGCTGCTGGAGCTCGACTTCAGGGTGCCGGAGGCATGTGAACTCGCTTATTTCGGGCTGACCGACAGGCTGATCGGAACCGGGTCGGGCAGATACCTGATGAACGAAGCGGTGTCGCGCGCCTGGTCCCGGCCGATCCGGCGTTTTCACGTGCACACCTGTACCATCGACAGCCCGCAGGCGCTGTCATTCTACCGTCGCAGCGGTTTCACACCAACCCGTCAGCAGGTTGAAATTGACAATGATCCACGCCTCATCGGCGTCCTGCCGGAAGACAACGGGCCCAATGTACCGATGTTCCGCGCTCAGAAATGATCGCGGAAATCTTCAAGAACGGCGGCGTAAACGTCGCGTTTGAACGGAACGATATTGTCGACCAGATCTGCGACCGGCAACCAGCGCCATTCTGAGAACTCCTGGTGTTTCTGCTCGATGCGGATGTCAGCGTCGGAGCCATGGAACCGCATCAGAAACCATTTCTGCTGCTGCCCGCGGAACCGCCCCTTCCAGAGCTTTGGCACCAGATCATAGGGCAGTTCATAAGGCAGCCACCGGGGGCTTTCAGCGACAACAGTAACTTTGTCGGCCTTCACGCCAGTCTCTTCGGTCAGTTCCCGCAGCGCTGCGGCCTGCGCCTGTTCGCCCTCGTCGATGCCGCCCTGTGGCATCTGCCAGGCCGCAACCCTGCTGTCGATACGCTGGCCGACAAAGACCTCACCACCGGCATTCATCAGCATCACACCAACACAGGGGCGGTACGGGAGCCGGGCGATTTCTTCAGGGGTCATGTCAGCACTTTCTCCATCTCCGCCCGGCGCAGAAGTTCGCCTGCGCGCCCGACGGTTTCATGCTGGATAACCTGGAAACCCACTGTCCGAAAGGCAGGTTCCGCCATCAGGCTGGCGTGGGTATGCAGCCGCCGCTCTCCGGTATCCCGGGCCCGGTCCTCAATCGCCGCATAAAGAGCACGGAAGATGCCCTGACCGCGGTATCCCGGAAGGATAAAAGCCAGATCAACATACCCGCCCGGTTCCACAGTCATAAAGCCGACAGGCTCACCAGCCACTTCTTTGAGCACACAGTCTTTTTGGGCGAGGCGTTGCGCAAAGGGCCCGGTTTCCGGCGCCTTCGGCATCCAGGCGATGCGCTGCGCTTGGGTGTAGGGGCTGTCGCCTTCGCGCACCGAGCGGAAGAATACATCCGCAAGCAGCGCTGCATCCTCCGGAGTTGCCCATCTGATCATGTTCATTCCTTTGCCCGTGTGACGCCGCGTTCGACGTGACACCCGATATGTGAAAATGTGAAGTGAGCGCAATCAAAACGAGGGAGGTTTTCAGAATGGCCGATTATCCGCATATGCTGGCGCCGCTGGATCTGGGGTTCACCACGCTGAAAAACCGCGTCCTGATGGGGTCGATGCACACCGGTCTGGAGGAAACCAAAGACTGGAACCGCGTTGCTGAATTCTATGCGGCGCGCGCCCGTGGACAGGTTGCGCTGATGGTCACCGGCGGGATCGGCCCAAACCTCGAAGGATCTGTCCTGCCCGGCGCGGCCATGATGGTCACAGATGAAGATGTTGCAAACCATCGCATCGTCACGGACCGCGTGCATGAAGCCGGCGGCAAAATTGCGATGCAGATTCTGCACGCCGGGCGCTATGCCTATGGGCCGAAATGCGTGGCTCCCTCTGCCATCAAGTCACCGATTTCGCCCTTTCCACCGACCGAACTGGACGAGGATGGCATCGAAAAACAGATCAGCGACATCGTTGCCTGTGCTGTCCGGGCGCGTGAAGCCGGATACGACGGTGTGGAGATCATGGGGTCCGAGGGATATTTCCTGAACCAGTTCCTGGTCACACACACCAACAAACGCACCGACCGCTGGGGCGGTTCCTATGAGAACCGTATGCGCCTGCCGGTCGAAGTGGTGCGCCGTGTGCGCGAAGCGGTCGGCACAGATTTCATCCTGATTTACCGCCTGTCCATGATCGACCTGGTGCCTAACGGATCCACCCATGACGAAGTGGTGCAACTGGCGCAGGCGGTGGAGGCTGCGGGGGCTACGATCATCAACACCGGCATCGGCTGGCACGAAGCGCGCATCCCGACGATTGCAACCTCGGTTCCGCGCGCGGCTTTCGCCTGGGTGACCAAAAAGCTGATGGGTAAAGTTGGCATCCCGGTCATCACGTCCAACCGGATCAACACACCGGAAGTTGCCGAGGAGGTTCTGGCAACCGGTTGCGCCGACATGGTGTCGATGGCCCGCCCGATGCTGGCGGATGCAGATTTCGTGAGCAAAGCCATGACTGGTAACAGCGCGCAGATCGCACCCTGCATTGCCTGCAACCAGGCCTGCCTCGACCACACGTTCTCTGGTAAAATTTCCAGCTGTCTTGTCAATCCGCGGGCCTGCTACGAGACAGAACTACAGATCGAACCGGCTGGCGAGACAAAGAACATCGCTGTGGTCGGTACCGGACCTGCCGGTCTTTCAACGGCAATCACGGCTGCCCAGCGTGGTCACCGGGTGACGGTGTTCGACCGCGCCGCACAGATCGGTGGTCAGCTGAACATGGCCCGTCAGGTTCCGGGCAAAGAAGAGTTCCATGGGCTCGTTGACTGGTACCGCACCATGGTCGACGAGGCCGGTGTCACGGTCGAACTGAACCGCGAGGTAAGCGCGTCTGATCTCAGCGGTTTTGATGAGGTCGTGGTTGCGACCGGCGTCGTACCCCGTGACCCGGGCATCCCCGGTCAGGACGCGCCGCACGTTCTGAGCTATATTGATGTGCTCCAGGGCAAGGCCCCCGTTGGTAAGCGGGTCGCAATTGTTGGCGCCGGCGGGATTGGTTTTGATGTGGCTGAATACCTCGTGCACTCGGGTGAAAGCCCCACCGAAAACCTGCCGGAATGGATGCGCGAATGGGGCGTCGCAGATCCTGCGGAACACCGCTCGGGGCTGGCACCTGAAGGTCCGCAGCCTGAGGCACCTGCCCGCGACATCGTTCTGTTGCAGCGCAAAGCGGAAAAACCCGGCAAACGCCTCGGCAAGACGACGGGATGGATCCACCGTGCCGCACTGGCGATGAAAAACGTGAAGATGATCGGCGGCGTGAACTACGAACGCATTGAAGATGGCGGTCTGGTCATCTCGCGCGGTGAAGCAAGGGAAAACCCAGAGCTGATCGACGCGGATACCATCGTTCTGTGTTCCGGCCAGCTTTCCGAGCGGAGCCTTGCAGATGCGCTTGAGGCGCAGGGAACACCCTGCCATGTGATCGGCGGCGCAGATGTCGCAGCGGAGCTGGACGCCAAACGCGCTATCGATCAGGGAACGCGCCTGGCGGCAACACTTTGACTTCAGGCACTGCCTCCTTCGCCTGATCCGGCACAGTTTTGCCAAAAAGGTTAACGTCAGGATTGGTGAGATGCCCACAACCAGAGAGTGCATTATATTAAGTTTATTAAATCTTTACGGGTCTGATCTCGCCCTTTTTACGCGTTATTACAGCGTTTCCGTGTTTTCAACGATCCTCTCAAAAACCGCGATACTGTCTCAGATACGCCCCGATCCTGCCCGATTTCACGATCATACAGGCCTTCAACGCAGAGATTGAAGGGATCGGCAATGGACCGCCTCACAGAAATGGAAGCATTCGCAACGGTCGTCGACCAGGGCGGCTTTACAGATGCGGCCAAAAAGATGGGAATCTCCAAATCCGCCGTCTCTAAACACGTGTCTTCTCTGGAAGCGCGCCTTGGCGCCCGTCTTCTGAACCGGACAACACGCCGCGTGAGCCCGACGGAAATCGGGCTGGCATATTATGATCGCGCGCGCCGTGTTCTGAATGACGCAGGTGAGGCCGATGCGCTGGTCACATCAATGCAGAGCGCACCATCGGGTTTGCTGCGCATTTCCGTGGCGACCGATTTCGGTGTGAACCACCTGTCGCCGGTTCTGAGTGAGTTTCTGTCTGATTTCCCGGATATCACCGTGAATATGGTCCTGAACAACCGGTATGTTGAACTGATTTCCGAAGGCTTCGATATGGCCGTGCGGATCGGCGAGCTGGAAGACAGCACGCTACGTGCGCGTAAGCTGACGGAAACGACTAAACGCATGATCGCCAGCCCCGCATATTTCGAGAAATACGGGCGCCCGGAAAAAATTGACGATCTGAACGATCACAAACTGCTGCATTATTCCAACCAGTCTTCCGGCAACGTGTGGAAACTGACCGCACCTTCGGGCGAAAAGCGCCAGGTGCGTACCGCTGGCTGGCTCAGCGTCAACGACGGCCAGTCCCTGCTGAACGCAGCGATTTCCGGGCTCGGCATCGCCTATCTGCCCAGCTTTCTTTACGCGGAAGCAATGGAAGAAGGCCTGGTTGAGGATGCAATCCCCGACCTGCCCATGGAAACTCAGGGCATCTACGCCGTGTACCCGCCCGGGCGGTTTACCCAGCCCAAGGTCCGCGCCTTTATCGACTTCCTTGTACATGCCTTTGCGGAAAAGGGCCCTTCAGACTGGTAGAACAGATTTCCACCTTCCCTCGGTGACCACCCTGCCCCCGATGACATTTTGCGTCGGGGGCTTTTTTATTCCACGCTCAGAACAATTGCCTCTACCCGGCGATTCAGCCGGCGGCCTTCTTCGGTAAGGTTACTGGCCATCGGCGCGAGATAGCCCATGCCTTCTGCTTCCAGGCGCGCGGGGTCGATCCCGTAGGCGCTGATCAGCCGCTGCCGGACAGACCGGGCGCGGGCCCGTGACACGGCGATGTTGGGATCAAGTCCACCGACAGTATCCGTGTGACCCACGAGCGCGATGCGCATGCTGGGATTATCCTGCAGAATGGACGCCAGTGTGGCCAGCGAGTTGTATTCTCCATCGCCCAGATCCGTCGATCCGGTAGCGAACCTCAGATCCTGCAGAACCATATGGCCCTGCTCCAGAAGCGTTCCGGCTGATTCTGGCGGCGTGCCAGCATCGGCAGGTGCAGTTCCGGGTACGACAACTGCAGTCTGCGGCAACAGCGCCTCGGCCTCCGGGCCGGTGCCAGCAGTGATGATCTGGACATAGGAAGATGCGGACGTGGCACTGGCGAGAATGCCGATTGCCCCCTCCGGCGCGTCACGCGGACCGGTAAATGCCGTCAGATAGCGGAACCGCGCAAGATTGACGTACATGTTGGGGCCAGGCAGGACTTCTGTCGAAAACCGGAAATCGAAGCCACCACAGCTGCGTGATGCACATTCAAAAATCACCTCATAGCCTGCGGCTTCAATCTGTTCCCGGAGCGGTACAATGATCTGCAGTGGGGTCAGACCCTCCTGCCCGATGCGCCAGGCGCGGCGCGTGATGGCACCCTCAATCGTGACGAACGGCTGTTGCCCGTTTGCATACCGTCCGACAGGCGCGTCGAAACTGTCCAGTTCGCTGTCACGTGCAACAGTCTGGCGCGCACCGAGCGGCAGCTCCGGCGCAAATGCGGAAAGCGCCTGCGGGAACAGAAGCGTACAGGTCAGCAGCGCCGCCGTACGCAGGGGGGCCGCAGTGCCTTTCATCTGGCCTGTGCGTGGTATTCGCCGTTCGGACGCATGTCCGTCGCGCTGGCAACACGGTTCGTCATATTGAAGAAGCCGGCAACGTTGGCGATGTCCCAGATGTCCTGGTCCGTGAAGCCCACGTCACGCAGGGCCTGCCTGTCCTGTTCTTCTACGGTAGCGCTCGCCGTCGTCATTTGTGCGGCGAAATCGAGCATCGCCCGGTGGCGGGCGTTCAGCGGTGCAACCCGGTAGTTCATCACCAGCGCTTCGCCCAGCATCGGATCACCGGACATTGCGCGCACCGCCGCGCCGTGGGCAACCAGACAGTAAAAGCACCGGTTAATGGAAGAGACCACTACCGCGATCATTTCCCGTTCCAGTTTGCTGAGTCCGGAAGGCGCCAGCATGAGGTTGTTGTACATGCCTGTGAAAGCGTCCAGCTTCTCGATGTCAAAGGCATAGGCGCGCAGCACGTTCGGGATCATGCCCAGCTTTTCCATGCAGACATCAAAGTACTTCTGCGTGGGCGCCGGCAACGGATCAACCGCAGGCAGGTTCAGTGCTGTAGGCAGGTCGGTATCAGCCATAAGCGGCGGCTCCTGACATAGGTTTCATGCGGTAATGGTACTGCGCTGCCGGCTCAAAGCCCAGCGCGGAATAAAGCGCATTCGCGGGCCCGTTGGCCTCAGTGCACAGGACAGCAACATGCCGGGCACCCTGCCGGGCGCCCCAGAACGCAGCCGCCCGCATGATCCGTCCGGCCACACCCTGCCGGCGCTGGTGGGGCAGGACTTCAACCGCGTGGACCATCGCAATATCGCCGCAGACAGCAACAAAACCGGTTCCGGCAGGTTTTTCATTCCAGCGCAGCAGAATACCCGTACCGTTTCCGGCGCGGTCCATCACCCGCAGCCGGGCCGGGCCGACCCCACCCGCAGCCCAGATTTCAGCCATGATCGCCAGTGGTTCACGGATCTCAAAGGCTGTGACAGGCGGCAGGGGCTGATCCGTCAGACCGGCCACCGGCATGGCCAGCACCCTTACCGGGTCGACAACGTCATAGCCCTTCGCAGCCAGAAGGATATCAAGGCGATCGTCACCGGCCCGGATCATGAAAAGCGGCGGCTGATCCAGCGCCTGCATCTCCTGTTCCGCCAGCGCAATGTCATCCCCCGCGACTTCTGTTTCAGCGGTTGCCGCGGACACGCGTTTGCCGCCGCCCTGCCCGTCACGGATCATCCATGGTCCGACCCGTTTCATCGCAGCTGCGGGCCAGGTCGCGTCTACGGCCGCAAGATACTCTGCGGCGCCGGGCGTCATCCGGGAAAAGCCGCCGAGAGCTGTTCCATCGCAGCGCGCACCATGTCCGGGTCCTGGCCGCGGATCACCACGTTTGAGCCGTATGCACCGTTGTCCTGCTGGAACGGGTAGGACCCCATGCTCAGGGCAGGAAACTGTTGCGCAAGAACCCCGAGGGGTCCTGCAATATCGCCTTCTCCCTGATCAATCCGCAGGGTCTCCGAAATCAGCGGCGCGCCCCCGGCCAGTTTCGGCAGCATCGTCTCGACCATCGCCTGAAAAACCGACGGGACACCTGCCATCACATAGACATTCTCAAGGATGAATCCCGGGGCGATTGACACCGGGTTTTCAATAAGTGCCGCGCCTTCGGGAATCCGCGCCATCCGCAGGCGCGCGGCGTTCAGTTCCTTGCCCGTGCGCGCATAATGATCCGCCAGCAGGCGCCGCGCGTCTTCGCGCACATCAATATCCCGCCCGAACGCTTCGGCAATGCAGTCCGCCGTGATGTCATCATGGGTTGGCCCGATGCCACCGCTGGTGAAAACATGATCGAACCCGGCGGCGAGTGACTGAACAGCACAGATGATCGCTTCGGGATTGTCACTGACCACGCGGACTTCACGCAGGTCGATGCCTGCCTCGGTCAGCCTGCCCGCCAGGTGGTACATGTTCGCATCACGGGTACGGCCCGACAGAATTTCGTCGCCGATCACCAGCATTGCAGCCGTCGGATTTGCCATGCGCACCCTCCTTGCGTCCCTTCCTCCGAGAGGTATAGACGGGGCATCATGCGCTTTCAAACCGATCTTGTACCCGCCCGGCTGACCCGCCGGTATAAACGTTTTCTTGCGGACTGCGTGCTCGAAGCTGACGGGCGCGAAATCACGGCCCATTGTGCAAATCCGGGCTCGATGATGGGCCTTGCCGAACCCGGCACCCGCGTCTGGCTTGAGCCGAATGACAATCCGAAAAAGAAGCTGAAATTCGGCTGGCGGCTGGTCGATCATGAGAACGGTCACTTTACCGGCGTTGACACCAGCGTGCCCAACCGCGCGTTCAAGGCGGCGCTGATGGCGCGCGAACTGGCTCCTTTTGCCGACTGGCCACTCGTCAGGCCGGAGGTAAAATACGGAGAAAACAGCCGCATCGACTTCCTTCTCAGCGGCGAAGGCCTGCCGGACGTCTACATCGAAGTCAAAAGCGTCACCCTGAGCCGCGCGGGCGGAGTTGCGGAATTCCCCGACAGTGTGACCGCCCGCGGGGCGAAACATCTGGGCGAACTGGCGCGCGTCGCCTTATCCGGCCATCGCGCTGTGATGCTCTACCTGGTGCAGCGCACGGATGCCCAAAACGTGACACTGGCCGGGGACATTGACCCCACCTATCTGGACGCCTGGAAGGCTGCGACATCTTCGGGCGTTGAAACTCTCTGCTTCGGCACCAATATCTCGCCCGGAGGCATCACAGTCGGCGCGGCACTGCCCTTTCAGCTCTGAGCACGGCTGGTGCCTGACGCGCAGGCACGCTAAAAGCCGGTTCGAACCACCACGATGGAGACCCACGTGAACGAAGATCTTCGGGGCCGTCAGACCAAAGACGGCATACGCATTTATGAGGCCAGCGACTTCGCGGGCATGCATGCGGCCGGTGCGCTGGCCGCGCGGATTCTCGATGACATCGCGGACCATGTTTTTGTGGGTCAGACCACAGGCGCCATTGACCGACGCATCACCGAGATGGTCGAGGAAGCAGGCGCAACGTCAGCCACGATCGGATACAAAGGCTATCAGCATGCGAGCTGCATCTCCGTCAATCACGTGGTGTGTCATGGTATCCCCGGCGACAAAACGCTGAAGGACGGCGACATCCTGAACATTGATGTCACTGTGATCGTTGATGGCTGGTTTGGTGATACAAGCCGCATGTACGTGGCGGGCAAACTGCCACGCAAGGCCGAACGTCTGATCCAGGTGACCCATGACGCGCTGATGCTGGGGATCGAAGCGGTGAAACCGGGCAATACCTTCGGTGACATCGGCCATGCGATCCAGACCTATGCCGAAAGCCACCGGATGTCCGTTGTACGCGATTTCTGCGGTCACGGGCTGGGCCGGGTCTTTCACGCGCCCCCGAACGTGCTGCACTACGGACGCCCCGGGACCGGTGCGGTACTTGAAGAAGGCATGTTTTTTACCATCGAACCGATGGTGAACCTGGGCAGGCCCGAGACCAAAACTCTGGCGGATGACTGGACAGCTGTAACGCGCGACAAATCCCTGTCGGCACAGTTCGAACACTCGATTGGTGTCACAGCGGATGGATGCGATATCTTTACCCTGTCACCGGCAGGCAGATTCCACCCGACGCGTCCTCAGGACTGATCCGCATCATCGGCCGCATCGCGGCGCAACAGATCAAGCAGCAGCGTTTCGGCTCCCCAGGGCTGGACGGCGTCTCCTATGAACACGGGCGATCCGGTGCGCACAGGTTTCCGCGGCGCTTGCGCCGCACGAACCGGGGCAGGATGAAACCAGAGGCGTGCCGTTGCGAACATTCTGCCAGTTTACCAGATCAGCCGCCAGATTTCGACAACACAGTGATGTGCGTGTCGCCATAGCGGCGCTGGTCCTCGGGTCTGAAACCGGCAGGCGGTGTGACCGGAGCTGATTCTTCCCAGACCACAAGCGCTTCCGCCGCCAGCCAGCCGGCGTCCTGTGCTGCCATCAGTGCTTTTTCACCCAGGCCTTTTCTGTAGGGTGGATCAAGAAACACCAGATCACAGGGAGCAGTGTCACAAACGGAGAGTCTGAGCGCATCCCGTGCGATGACCCGGGTTCTGTCAGCAACCCGAAGACGGGAAATGTTGTCACGCATCAGCTTCTGCGCCACCCGCCCGTCGTCGACAAACGTCACGCTTTGCGCCCCGCGGGACAGCGCCTCGAGCCCCAGCGCGCCGGTGCCCGCAAAAAGATCCAGCACATGCGCACCCTCGATGACGTCATAGGCGTTGAGCACATTGAAAAGGCTTTCCCGCACCCGGTCTGTTGTCGGGCGCAGATGCGCTCCCGCATCGCCCTTGCCCACAGCCGCCAGTGGCACGCTGCGATACTGTCCGGCGATGATCCTCACGCGCGCATCAGAGCCTTCAGGTCCGACGAGGGGTCGGCCAGAACCGATTTGTCCGCTGTTTTATCCGCCTCGATCAGGCGCTTGCCGACCATATAGGCCCGCGGATCATTCATCGCATCCACAGCGAGCAACTGATCCCCGCGGAAGTACCAGAAAGAGGCTGTCTGCCCTTCGCCATTGCGTGCCACCACGTCCGTGTAGCCCGTGTTCAGCCCTGCGATCTGCAGTTTTACGTCGTACTGGTCCGACCAGAACCATGGTTTTGCAACGTATTCTTTTTCGGCGTCCATGATGTTTTCAGCCACCTGTTCCGCCTGATCAATGGCGTTGGGCACGCTTTCAAGCCGGATCTGCGCACCGCGGAAGGGGAACGAGGCACAATCCCCCGCTGCCCAGATATGGGGATCGGAGGTGCGCCCGAAGGCATCCGTCCTGATCCCGTTGTCGAGCGCCAGACCCGCCGCATCTGCCAGCGCCGTCGCCGGCCGGATACCTACACCCGCAATGACGAAATCGACTTCAATTTCGCTTCCGTCGGACAGGACCGCACCTGTCACGCGACCGTCACCTGTCAGACGTTCCAGACCTGTCTGTTCGCGGATGTACACGCCGTGCGCGCTGTGCAGCGCCCGGAAATAGTCGCTGGTTTGCGGGGCTGCGACGCGCTGCAGAATGCGGTCCGCCATTTCGATCAGCGTGACATGCACGCCGTTTTTGGCCGCCACGGCTGCCGCTTCGAGACCGATATACCCGCCACCCACAATGAGCGCGCGGGCACCTGCCCGGAAGTACGGCGCCATGGCGTCCGCATCCGCCAGGTCACGCACGGCAAACACGTTCTGCAGATCACCGCCAATCGCAGCAGGCAACCGGTTCGGTACCGACCCTGTTGTCAGGACAAGGTGGTCGTACCCCAGGGTTTCGCCGCCGATATGAACCTCACGGGCCGCAGCGTCTATTCCAGTGACCGTCGTGTCGGTACGCAGGGTGATTCCGTTTTCCGCGTAATACGCTTCGGGCCGCAGGAACAGACGTTCTAGGGCCATGTCACCCATCAGATACGCCTTCGAGAGCGGCGGGCGCTGATACGGTGGAACAGGCTCAGCACCAATCAGCGTGATGTCTCCATCATATCCACCGCTGCGCAGCTTTGCGACACAGGATGCACCTGCCTGCCCCGCACCGATCACAACAACATGACCCATTCCGGCCCCCTGACCTGATTTCATGTGGTCCACCCACTGCCGGCAACCTATATCGGGCAGGAGAAAGAACGCAATTACAGGAAAGGCGTATCACATGACGATTTCACAGGGCGATCAGCTTCCCGACGCAACTCTGGTCGAAATGGGCGCGGACGGACCAGCGCCGGTCTCTCTGGCCGACAAGACCAAAGGGCGCAAGGTCGTCATCTTTGCTGTCCCCGGGGCCTATACGCCAACCTGCCACTCCGCACATGTCCCCAGTTTCATCCGCACCAAGGACGAACTGGAGGCAAAAGGCGTCGAAGAGATCATCTGCATTTCAGTGAATGACCCGTTTGTCATGAAGGCATGGGGTGAGGCGACTGGTGCTGCTGCCGCCGGTATTACCATGCTGGGTGATCCGGACAGCGCCCTGACCAAAGCGCTTGGGATGGAATTCAGCGCCCCGCCCGCCGGCCTGACAGACCGCTCAAAGCGGTATGCGATGCTTGTTGAGGACGGCAAAGTGACCCTGTTCCAGCCCGAGGAGAGCCCCGGTGTATGCGAGGTTTCCGCCGGCGAGGGCCTGCTGGCAAACATGTAACCAAGGGCTGATCAGCCCCCCGTACAACGAAAGGGCCGGGAAACCCCGGCCCTTTTTTGCGTTTCGGTCTGCCCCCGCTTACTCCGCAGCAGGTTGCAGCACAGTGCGCGTCGGGAACGGAATATCGATGCCACCCTGGTCCAGTGCCTCTTTGACAGCCCGTTTCATATCGGCCTGGTAGCCAAAGAATTCCGCGGAATCCACCCAGACACGCACCAGAAAATCAACCGAGAAATCACCAAGGTTGTTGACCTGGATAAAGGGATCCGGATCCGCTTTGGAACGCGGGTCTGCCATAATGGTATCACGGATAATGCGTTCTGCATCGGCCAGGTTGGCACCATACCCCACCCCAAACGTCCATTCGGCACGCCGGGTATCGTTCGTCGAATAGTTGGTGATGATATTGCCCCAGACCATCGAGTTGGGAATGATCACCTGCACGTTGCTGATATCCGCCAGCTCGGTGAAATTCAGCGTGATCGCCTTGACCGTGCCCATGGTGCCGCCAACGTCCACGAAATCGCCCATCTTGATCGGGCGGAACAGGATCAGCATCACACCGGCCGCGACGTTGGACAGCGTACCCTGCAGCGCAAGACCAATGGCCAGCCCGGCCGCACCGATGACAGCAACGACCGACGTGGTCTGCACACCAAAGGTGTTGAGCACAAAGAGTGCGGTAAAGCCCAGCACCACATAGCGCACGATAGACGACAGAAAATCAAAGAGCATGTCGTCGAGATGACGATATCTGCGCCCGATGTTGCGGACCCGGCGCTGCAGCCAGGCGGAAATGGTCCAGCCCAGCAGCAGGATGGCGATGGCCGCCAGGACCGAGCCCGCGGTGCTCAGCAGAAAATCAACAGACAGCAGATCCGCCAGGGTTTTGCCCTGCCAGATTTCCGTCGACAGCAGTTCGTTCATTGGTCTTACTCCGTCAGGCTGTCCATCTTCCGGGCCAGCTGTGCGTCCAGATCGCTCAGCCCGCCGGTGTCATGCGTGGTCAGCACTACATTCACAGTTTTATACACGTTGTCCCATTCGGGATGGTGGTTCAGTTTTTCCGCCCAGATGGCCACGCGGGTCATCCATCCGAAGGCTTCGACAAAGTTGCCGAAAGAATACGTCCGGGCGATTGCGTCGCGTCCTTCCACCATCTTCCAGCCATTTGCAAGCAGGTCGGCGCGGTCTGCGTCTGACATCGGTTTCGTCATTCCTGTTCCTCCACTTCTGCCCTGCGAAAGGGCCCGTAGTCCGTGAGCACACTGATCTCTTCATCCACGGCATCGCGCTCGGCCTCAAGATACCGCGCAATGGCATCCGCAAAACCCGGATCACCGATCCAGTGCAGCGACCATGTCGGCTGCGGCAGATACCCGCGCGCCAGTTTGTGCTCGCCCTGTGCGCCGGCCTCGACACGGGCAAGCCCGAGCCTGATGGCGATGTCGATTGCTCTGTAATAGCAGAGCTCGAAATGCAGGCAGGGGTGGTGCTCGGTGCATCCCCAGTACCTGCCGTATAACGCCTCAGCGCCGATAAAGTTCAGTGCGCCGGCGACCCAGCGTCCTTCGCGGCGCGCCAGAACCAGCGCCATATCTTCGCGCAGTGTTTCCTGGGCGACGTCAAAGAACCGTCGTGTCAGATAGGGCGTGCCCCATTTGCGCGTGCCGGTGTCCTGATAGAATTCCCAGAAAGCATCCCAGTGTTCCGGCTCCAGCTCGTCGCCCGAAAAGGTTTCGATTGAGCCACCAAAACCCTGTGCCTGCGCCCGTTCTTTACGGATATTTTTGCGTTTCCGCGAACTCAGGCTGGCCAGGAAATCATCAAACGTTCCATAACCATCGTTCTGCCAGTGAAACTGCTGCGTTTTGCGCACCATCAGGCCCAGATCAGCGCAGCGCAGCGCTTCTTCTTCTGTACAGAACGTTATGTGCACCGAAGAGACCCGGTTGTTTTCCGCCAGCTGCACAGCCCCCTGAACCAGAGCGGCTGTGCCTGTCTGCTCAAACCCTGGCCGTACCAGCATCCGGCGGCCCGTTGCAGGCGTGTGTGGCACGGCAATCTGCAGTTTCGGGTAATACCGCCCGCCTGCGCGCTCATAGGCATGCGCCCAGTTGTGGTCAAAGATGTACTCGCCCTGGCTGTGCGATTTCACGTACATCGGCGCCACCGCAATCAGTTCACCGCTGATGCGGGCGGCGAGGTATTGCGGCTGCCATCCCGTGCCCGTTCCGACCGAGCCGCTTTCTTCAAGCGCGCTCAGAAACCGGTGCGTTGTAAAGGGATCGAGCGGCCGCGCACCACCCTGCGTTTCCGGGCAGGCACAGGCGTCCCAGTCCGCAGCACTGATGTCGCGCAGACTGGCAACGACAGATATTTCTACTTCCTGTTCCTGCATGAAATCGCCCCGGAATTTTTACCTAACCTGTGGCCTCTGGCGGCGGGTTCAAGGCAGATGTGGCGCTGCATACTGTTCAAACGTGATATTCGCGGCAATCCGGCGGGCCTGGGCTTCATCTGCCGGCGATTTAACCGTCCAGCAAAGAATATCAGCGCCCTCGCTTTTCAGTTCAGCCACGCGCGGGCGGCCAAGGTCCTGCCATTTGTGGCTGATAAAACTGCTGCCCGTCGGTCCGTAATCAGGAATACCCCGCAACCTGTCGCAGATTGCATCAGAAAGAGGCCAGTCTGCCGGATCATAAGGGTCTGTCACCAGACCGCGCGGGATGTCCGGCAGAAGCTGTGCCATCTCGCTGACCGCATGCGGGTTGAAAGACATCACCGCGACCGGGCCCTGATAAGTTTGCAGTGAACCAGCCACACGGGCACCCAGACCGCCGATATCCGGGCCCATGGCACCATCCTGATCCTTGATTTCGATCAGCAGCGGTACCTGACCCGCCACCAGTTCAAGAACTTCGGTCAGCGTTGGTATCCCCTCGCCGTCGCCACCGCGCAGAGGCACCGATCTCAGCTCAGCGGATGAGCGCCCGCGCACCGGTCCTGAAGCCTCTGCAAGGCGCTCGAGTCCGTAGTCATGAAACACAAGCGCATCGTCCTCGGCGCTGCCCTGAACATCGATTTCAATGCCATACCCGGCAGCAACAGCCGCCCTGATCGCAGCGCGGCTGTTCTCCGGGCGACCGTCTGTCACATCATGCAGCGCACGGTGTGCAAGCGGCACCCGCAGAAAGTCTTCAGGCAGTCGTGGCGTCATCGGATTTCAAAGATGCCTTCGATTTCCACAGCAACGCCGAAAGGCAACGATGCTGCAGACACAGCTGAACGGGCGTGGCGGCCAATGTCGCCCAGCGCTTCAACCAGAAAATCAGAAGCCCCGTTGATGACCTTCGGCTGGTCGTCGAAATCCTGTGTTGAGTTGACGAAGCCGGTGAGCTTTACGACCCTGACCAGCCTTTCAATGTCACCACCGCATGCGGCCTTCACCTGCGCCAGCAGGCTGATCGCGCACTGACGGGCCGCGGCCGCTGCATCTTCGACACTCATGTCATCACCCAGCTTGCCTGTGATCATCCCGTCAGGACCCGCAGAAATCTGCCCCGAGACATAAACTGTGCTGCCCACCTGAACAAAGGGCACGTAATTGGCAGCCGGTGCAGGTGCATCCGGAAGGGTAACCCCCAGCTCTGCAAGTCTGTCGGTAATGCTCATGGCTGATCCTTTTCTGTTGTCCGGCCGGGCCCGCAAAACCATGCGCAACCGGCATATTACTGCTCAAGCGGTGCGCAATTCAGCGCGGGACTGCCCGCCCGGTGCGCATTACCCGTTGAGTCTGCTTCACTTCTGTCACCCTTGGCGGTAATGTTTCAACCGCCGATGGTTGCGATTTTCACGATCTGCCAACATTTAAACGGTATATTCGCCGGCGGCGGGTTTCACCCATGTCGCTCAACTGCCACAACACCAGAAATCCATGCAAGCGCCCTCTGGGCTTTGCGGATATTATGCCTAGTTACAGCACTGATCAGATTCGCAGGATTGCACCATTGTCACTTTCACGTATTCGCCACGCCTCGGGCCGCATTTTTCTGGCTCTTACGGCAGCTCTTTTTGTCAGCGCCTGCGCCACTTCGCAGGACGTCGCGACCCGCAGCGACGGGATCAATGATCCCTATGAGTCCACAAACCGCAGCATTCACGCTTTCAACAAAGGCCTCGACCGTAACCTGATCCGGCCTGTCGCCAAGGGATATGGTGCTGTTGTGCCGGTGGAATTCCGGAACCGGGTCAATGACTTCTCGGAAAACCTGTCCACGCCGGGCTACATGGTGAACAGCCTGCTGCAGGGCGATTTCAAAAGCGCCGGGGTATCGCTGGTCCGCTTCGTGATGAACACAACCCTAGGGCTCGGCGGTTTTGTTGATGCAGCGACCGAATTCAACATCACATCGCGCGAGACAGATTTCGGCGAGACGCTGGCTGTCTGGGGCAGCGGTGAAGGTGCCTATATCGAACTCCCGGTTTTCGGCCCTTCAACACAGCGTGACACCGTGGGCCTCGTGGTGGACTTCTTTACCAACCCGCTGACCCTCGCCACAGTCGACGACGAGCCGGAGCGCTATATCCCGCCCACCGCTCTGGCGCTGTCAGTGCTTAACGACCGTGAGAAATTCAGCCGCCAGATCGATTCTATTCTGTACGAAAGCGCGGACAGCTATGCGCAGGCCCGCCAGATTTATCTGCAGAACCGGCGTTTTGAACTCGGTGAAGAAGAGCCTGCCGACATCGACCCATTCACAGACCCATTCGGAGAGTAACGTGACTGTTTCGCTCACAAGACGCACTCTGCTGCTTGCTGGCAGCGCAGCTGCCCTGATCGCAGCCTCGCCCGCCGCGGCGCTGACCGAAGCGCAGGCCCGCTCGCTGGTAGACAAGGTCATCGCCGAGATTGACGTGGTCATCCGTTCGCAGAAGTCAGATGCCGCGATCCTGCGTGATCTGGAGAAGCTCTTCGCCCGATACGCCGATCTCGACATCATGGCGCAATACGCCCTTGGTGCTGATGGCCGCTCCGCGAGTGCTGCTGACAAGCGTGCCTTCACCGATGCCTTCAAGGGCTACGTCACGCGCAAATACGGAAAGCGGTTCCGCGACTTCATCGGCGGGCGTATCGAGGTCGAGAGCACACGTGAAATACGTGCAGGCTATGAGGTCAAAGCCAAAGCATATCTGGAAGGTCAAAGCCCGTTTGATGTGGCCTTCCACATCTCTGACCGGTCCGGCCGCGATCTGGTGTTCAACATCTTCATTGAGGGTGTGAACCTGTTGCTGACCGAGCGTACAGAAATCGGTGCAATGCTCGATCAGCGCAACGGCAATATCCGGCAGCTTGCCAGCGACCTGCAGGGGCTGGGCTGACAGGTTTGCCGTCCGGCTGACAGTCCCGTCCAGCAGAATATCAGGTTATTCCGCCGGCATATTCTTCAGCGGTCAGAGCCGCTCCGTGCGACAGGCGGGGGTCTGTTGCCGGAGTTGCTGCCCAGAATGTCTCGCAACAGATTTTCCAGCAAACCACCGACGCCACCACCGGTCCCGCCGCCCTGGGCCACACCGGGATCACGCGTTTCGCCCCGCGTGTCCGGGCCCGTCATGGGCAGAGGCCGGGCCGGCACACCTTCATGTACGCGCTGCATCGTCTCGCGCCAGATCTCTGCCGGCAGACCGCTCCCGGTCACACCGGTCAGGGGGGTATTGTCGTCATATCCCATCCAGACGCCGGCAACATAATCAGCAGAGAACCCGACGAACCAGGCGTCCCGGGCCGCCTGCGTTGTGCCGGTCTTTCCGGCAAGCTGGCGTCCGCCAAACCGCGCCCGCTGGCCGGTTCCTTCGGACACAACCTTTTCCATCATCCAGATCAGCTGGCGTGCCGCATCCTCCTGAACAACGCGTTCGCCGATGCCGCCACCCGTGCCCATCAGCGGTTCTTCGTCACCCAACAGCCGCAGATCCACAAGGCCGTAGGGTTCAACCGAGGATCCACCATTCAGAATGCCCGCATAGGCACCGGTCATGTCGATCAGCGTACTTTCCGATGCGCCAAGAGCCAGCGCAGGGCCGGCGGCAAGATCGCTCTGAAGGCCAAAGTCGCTGGCAACCCGGCGCACAAGATCGCGGCCAACGAACTCCGACACTTTGACGGCCGGAATATTCAGACTGTCCTTGAGGGCGCGCGTCAGCGTCACAGTGCCATAGTGTTTGTTCGTATAGTTCCGCGGTGACCACGGTCCGGAGCCGGGAATGTCGATAGTCAGAGGTGCGTCCTCAACGGTGTCATTGGGCGAATATCCCAGATCCAGCGCGGCAGCATAAACAAACGGTTTGAACGCAGACCCGGTCTGGCGTTTGGCCTGTACCGCGCGGTTGAACGCCCCGTCGACCTTTGTCCGGCGGCCACCGACCATTGCGCGCACAGCCCCGTCAGCGGACATGACCACAATGGCGGCCTGCGCTTTGCTGCCGGCCCGGACCTTGTTTTCGAACACCCATTTCAGCGCTTCTTCGGCACCCCGCTGAATACGCTGATCCAGTGTTGTCCGGATGATGACGTCTTCGGTCGTCTTGCGGGTGAAGAATTCCGGACCGGTGGACATGACCCAGTCTGCGAAATATCCACCCGACCGCGCTTCAGCTGCTTCCGAAAGCTGCGCAGGGTTATCCTGATAGCGGGCGGTCTCGGTGTCTGACAGGTATCCCTGCTCGTTCATCAGCCGCAGGATCGTTGCCGCCCGGTTGCGGGACCGCGTCAGATCATTTGTCGGTGCAAACCGAGTGGGCGCCACAAGCAGTCCCGCAAGCATTGCCGCCTCGGCCGGATCGACATTCGCTGCTGACTTGCCGAAATACCGCTGGCTCGCGGCCTCAAACCCACGTGCACCGGCGCCCAGAAAAGCCCGGTTCATATAAATGGTAAGGATTTCGTCCTTGGAATACCGCGCTTCCATGGCCAGCGCATAGATCGCCTCCTTGGCTTTGCGCTGGATTGTGCCACGGCGGCAGTCGCGTTCGTATTCGGCCTCGGACTGTGTCGCCGGATCGTAAGGCACCCCAAGACACAGCAGCTTGGCCGTCTGCTGCGTGATCGTCGAGCCGCCATGGCCGGACAGCGGTCCGCGCCCTTCGCGCAGGTTGATGCGCACCGCGCTGGCGATCCCTCTCGGACTGACCCCGAAGTGGCTGTAGAATCGTTTGTCTTCTGTGGCGACGATTGCGTTTTTCAGATGCGGCGAAACAGTCTGAGCCGTGACAGCACCGCCAAACTGATCCCCCCGCCAGGCAAAAACCTGGCCTTCGTAGTCCAGCAGCGTCACCGACCCGCGCGCACGTCCATCCAGCAGTTCATCCACAGCAGGCAGCGTTGTGTAGTAGTAGCCAACAAACAGGGCCAGGACCGCACCCGCCAGAAAGCCCACACGCCACGTGATCCTCCAGATCAGACGCAGGATCCAGCGCACCAGCCGCTGAACAAGACCAACGAGCCCCCGACGCTGCGGACGCGCTCGCCGGCGCTGTTTGGCCGGTTTCCTTTTTGCCGCACTGGCTTTGCCGCGTTTCTTTGCGGGGGACGCCTTACCGTAGCGCCTGTCAGCCACCAGCGGCTTCCTGCCTCTGGGTGAATCACTCATGAAGAACCTGCCCGGCCCACTGTTGTTTTGCGCACCATACCCGGCTTTTACGGGATTGTTGAGGAGAACTCTCACCGCTCGCGCATCATTTTTGTGCACATTTTTTAGGCTAATTCCTATGTGCGATTATTTTTTGTGCAAAACTGCTCGAATTTTAGAGACTCCAGGGCCCCTGACCTTCCCTGTCCGGACCTCCAGAGGCCACACCTTCGGGCACAGAACCGCAGGAATACCTGCTCAAGTCGAGGGGACGTCAGGTGAAACTCATCATTGCAACAATCAAGCCGTTCAAGCTGGAAGAGGTCCGCGAAGCGCTGACCGATGCCGGCGTGCGCGGGATGATGGTCACGGAAATCAAAGGCTTCGGGTCGCAGTCAGGTCACACAGAGATCTACCGCGGTGCCGAATATGCCGTGAATTTCGTGCCGAAAGTCAAAATCGAGATCGTGGTGCCTGAAAGCAGCGTCGACCAGATCGTCGATACCATCACAAAGACAGCGCACACCGGCAAGATCGGTGACGGCAAGATCTTTGTGCTGAGCGTTGATCAGGCCGTGCGCGTCCGCACCGGCGAAACCAATGAAGATGCGCTGTAAAGCGGCAGCAATTCAGGGATAAGACTTATGAAAAACTTCAAGACACTTGCCATCGCAGGCGCGCTGACCGCGCTGCCGTCGCTGGCGCTGGCACAGGATGCCGCACCGGGCTTTGACGAGATTGGCCCCTATATCATGACCACGCTGCTGTTCTGCATGGCTGGTTTCCTTGTTTTCTTCATGGCCGCCGGATTTGCCATGCTGGAAGGTGGTCTCGTCCGTTCCAAGAACGTGACAATGCAGATGACCAAAAACATCGGACTCTTTTCGATTGCCGCGATCATGTACTGGCTCGTCGGTTTCAACACGATGTACCCCGGCGATTTCAACGGCTACTTCGCGATTGGCGGTCAGACCGTTCTGGACCCCGTGGGCGTTGCCGCAGCCGATGCAGCGCTTGATTACGCATCCGTTGGTTCCGATTTCTTCTTCCAGCTGGTGTTCGTCGCGGCAACTGCGTCCATCGTTTCGGGTGCGCTTGCTGAACGGATCAAACTCTGGCCCTTCCTGGTCTTCGTTGTCGTTCTGACAGGCTTCATGTACCCGATTTCCGGTTCCTGGCAGTGGGGTGGCGGCTGGCTGTCCGAAGCAGGCTTCTCTGACTTTGCCGGCTCGACCGTTGTGCACTCTGTCGGTGGCTGGGCAGCGCTTGCCGGTGCGATCGTACTGGGGCCGCGTCTGGGCAAATACAAAGACGGCAAAGTAAACCCGATGCCGGGCTCCAACCTCGCGCTTGCAACACTGGGTACATTTATCCTGTGGCTGGGCTGGTTCGGCTTCAACGGCGGCTCTCAGCTGGCTATGGGCACCGTAGGCGACGTGTCTGACGTCTCCCGTATCTTTGCGAACACAAACATGGCAGCCGCGGCAGGTGCCGTCACCGCACTGATCCTGACGCAGCTGATGTTCAAAAAGCCGGACCTTACAATGGTACTGAACGGTGCGCTGGCTGGTCTCGTGTCGATCACTGCTGAGCCGCTGGCACCCACTCTGTTTGGTGCTCTGTGGATCGGCGCAATCGGTGGTGTGATCGTGGTGTTCACAGTTCCGATGCTCGACAAACTGAAGATCGACGATGTTGTCGGCGCGATCCCGGTTCACCTTTTCGCCGGTATCTGGGGCACTATCGCCGTGATCTTCTACGGTGAAGCAAGCCTCGGCACACAGCTGCTCGGCATCATCGCTTACGGTGTCTTCACCTTCGTGGCATCACTGGTGGTCTGGTTCATCCTCAAAGCGGTCATGGGCATCCGTGTCAGCGAGGAAGACGAGATCAACGGTCT